>CAYTLZ010000039.1:0-23143 GCA_964438785.1 uncultured Actinomycetota bacterium
GCAGCAGGAAGTTGGTGACCAGCGCCATCCAGATGAACACCGGCATGCGCATGAACGTCATGCCCGGCGCACGCATGTTCAGGATGGTGACGATGAAGTTGACCGCCGCGGCCAACGAGCTGACGCCCAGGATCTGCAGGCCCACGGCGTAGAAGGCCATGTTGCTGACCGAGTCGAGCGACAGCGGCGCGTAGGCGACCCAGCTGCCGTTGGGGGCACCACCGAGGAAGAACGAGCTGTACAGGAACAGGCCACCGAACAGGTAGACCCAGTAGCTGAAGGCGTTCAGCCGCGGGAACGCCACGTCCCGGGCACCGATCATCAGCGGGATGAGGTAGTTGAAGAACGCCGCGGACAGCGGCATGACCACGAGGAACACCATCGTGATCCCGTGCATGGTGAAGAGCTGGTTGTAGAGCTCCTCGGTCAGCAGGCTCTGCTCGGCCTGCGCGAGCTGGGCGCGGATCGCGCCCGACTCGAACCCGCCCAGCGCGAAGAAGAACAGGACCGTGAAGAAGTACATGATCCCGATCTTCTTGTGATCGGTCGTCGTCAGCCAGGCCTTGAAACCCGACTGGGCACGGGGACGTCCGCGGTACCCCTGCTGCTCCACCTCGGTGCTCGACATCGCGGTGTCTCCTTTACGGCGGCCGGGTGGCGTGATGCCGGCTGCCGGTCTGACAGTGGGATCGTGACGGTTGGGTCGGGAGTGGGTGAGCCGTCGGGGCGACTCGGGATCAGGCGTCGGGGTCGAGGGTGAGCAGGTACGCGACCAGCGCGTCCAGCTCATCGTCGTCGAGACCCAGGTTGGGCATCCCGATCCCGTTGACCTCATACTGCATGGGCTTGATGCTGTAGGGGTCCGCCAGCCACTGACGCAGGTTCTCCTCCGTCATGTCGACGATGGCACCGGCGAACTCCTCACGACTGAGCAGGTGGGTGAGATCGGGTCCGGTGTTGGGGGCCCGGTTGGCGTCGCCCTCCCAGACCTGGTGGCAGGACGCGCACGCCGGTCGGCTGTCACCGAGGTCGTGGAACAGATCGCGGCCCTGCGCCTCGAGCGTGCCCTGGTCGGGCACGTCGGCCGGCGTGGTCTGCTGGTCGACCCAGGTGTTCCAGTCGGCGTCGTCGAGCGCCACGGCACGGGCCCGCATGTTGGCGTGGCTTAGCCCGCAGTACTCCGCACACTGGCCGAGATAGCGCCCGGGCTCGTCGGCCTGCAGGTTCAGGAAGGTGGTCTGACCCGGGACCATGTCCTGCTTGCCGGCCAGCCGTGGGATCCAGAACGAGTGCAGCACACCCTGATCGGGTGAGCGGGCGAGGTCGGCCGCCGTCATCTCCAGCCGGACCGGTGTGCCGACGGGCATCACCAGTTCGTTGGCGCTGTAGATGTCGTGCTCCGGGTAGTAGTACTCGAACCACCAACGGTGCCCGATGACCTCGACGGTCATGAAGTCGTCCTCGGGCTCGTCCATGATCTCGAAGATGCCCTGCACGGTCGGGACCGCGATCACCGCGAGGATGACCGCCGGGATGACCGTCCAGAAGATCTCCAGGCGCGTGTTGCCGTGCACCTGCGCCGGCAGCGACCCGTCGTCGTCCTTGCGGGTGCGGTACTTGATCACCGAGTAGATGATCAGACCCTGCACCAGCACGAAGACGGCCAGCGCGATGATCGCCACCGGGATGATCAGATCGTGGGGGGCCTGCGCGAACGGACCCGCGGGGTCGAGCGCGTTCTGCTCGGCGTCACCGCAGGCCGCCAGCACCCCGGCCGCGCCCGCGAGGGTCAGCGGGACGCGGAGGCGACGGCGGGCGGCCGGACGCGCGGTGTGCTGCTCGCCGCGGGGGCGCGTGGCGTACTCGCGCAACGGTTCGTCTCCTCGTCGGGTGGGTCCTGCTACCGGACCCCTAGGCGGCGATCTCCTGGTGGAACCGCACTTCTGCGGCCCATCGGACGATGTTCACGCCTCCGCCGCGTGAGCGTTTTCGTCGCGGGTGGGACCGCTGCTCGTGCGGGCGACCGGGCGTCCGACGCGCGTGTCGTGCACCTACCGCGTGCCGGGCCGTGTCCGGAGGCTCGACGGGCCGTGTTCGTGGCCCAGCTCGTGCCGGAGGATGGTAGCCGTTCGACCGGGTCCGTACCGAACCATGCCGAGCCCGGGAAACGGGGAATCGATCACCGACCGCACCCACCCGGCACTCAGGGTTCCCAGCGGAACCAGCGGCCGGCCGCGGCGAGCGCCAGTCCGCCCCAGACGAGCAGGCTCGCGGTGGAGACCAGGTGCAGCCCGTCGCCGGCCAGGGCCGCACGCAGTGCCGTGCCGAGTGCCCCCACGGGGAGCGCCGCACCCACCGCCGCGAGCGCGTCCGGCAGGGCCCCGGCGTCGAAGGTGACGCCGCTGATCACCAGCAGGACGATGAACAGGGCATTCGAGCCAGCCAGAGTCGCCTCCGCACGCAGCGTGCCGGCCAGCAGCAGACCGAGCGCGGTGAACACCCCGGCCCCGAGCACCACCAGCACCGGTGCCAGCACCACCCCGCCCTCGGGACGCCAGCCGAGCCCGATCGTGGCCACGAGCACCACCAGCACCGTCTGCACGGCGAGCAGGATCGCGACGGCGACGCCCTTGGCCAGCAGGAACCCGCGGCGCGACAGCGGCGTCGCCCCCAAACGCTTGAGCACCCCGTACTTGCGCTCGAAGGCGGTCTGGATCGCGACGGCGACGAGCCCGGTCGCGGCCACGGACAATGCCAGGACCCCGGGCACCAGGAATCGGACCGGATCCACCCCACCGGTCGGCAGCACGTCGACCACCCCGAAGAAGACCAGAAACCCCAGCGGGATACCGAAGGTGACGATCAGGCTCTCGCCCGACCGGACCAGCAGCCGCAACTCCATGATCGCCTGCGCCCGCACGGCGGCGAGCCGGGGCGTGGCCCCACGCTCGACCGGCGGTGCGCTCGACGACGAACGGCTCATCGTTCACCCGCCGGATCCAGGCCGTGGTCGTCGGCGAACTCGTCGGTCAGCTGCAGGAACACGTCCTCGAGGCTGCGCTTGCCGGCACGCAACTCGCCGATGACCACATCGTGGGCCGCCAGCCAGGCGGCCAGCCGCGCGATCAGCTGCGGATCGTTGGCTGTCGCCAGCCGGTAGGTACCCGGCCGTGGACGGCCGACCTCGACCCCGAGGTCCCGGGCCAGGCCCTCGACGTCGAGGCCGTCGGCGGCCGTGAACTCGACGCCCCCGTCCATGCCCTCGTGGGTCAGCTGCGCGGGCGTGCCCAGCGCCACGAGCCGACCCCGGTCGATGATCGCCACCCGATCGGCGAGGTGCTCGGCCTCGTCCAGCAGATGGGTGCTCAACACGATGGTCACGCCGGCCGCACGCAGCTCGCGGATGTGCGCCCAGGTCGCCCGCCGCGCCGCCGGGTCCAGACCGGCCGTCGGCTCGTCGAGGAACACCAGCTCCGGACGACCGACCACCGCCAGGGCGAGCGACAGGCGCTGCTTCTGTCCGCCCGACAGGTCACGGAAGCGGGTCCTTCGGGCGTCGTCGAGACCGACCCGGGTCAGCAACTCGTCGGTGTCGAGCGGTTCGGCGTGGAAGGCGGCGAACAGCTCGACGACCTCGGCGGGGCGGGCCATCGGGTAGACGCCACCCTCCTGGAGCATCACCCCGATGCGGGGCATCAACGCGGCCGCGTCGCGCCGCGGGTCGAGACCCAGCACCTCGACGCTGCCGGCATCCGGGGCGCGGTAGCCCTCGCAGCACTCGATCGTGGTGGTCTTGCCGGCACCGTTGGGACCGAGCAGCGCGAACGTCTCCCCGCGCTGCACGTCGAGATCCAGACCATCCACGGCCGTCAGTGGGCCATACCGTTTCGTCAGCCCCCGCACCACGATCGCGGCGTCAGCGGGCACGGCCCCTCCGGTCGATCCTGGTGTCGGTGTGGTCACACGGGTCGGTGCGGTCGCGCCGTGCGGGCGGGAGCGTATCCGGACCTCGGCGGGCAGGACTCGGAGCGCCGCCGGGTGCGACCGCGGGTGTGGGTGTGGGTGTGAAGGATCCATGAACCCACTGGACACGCCTGACAGCGCCGGTCTACGCTCGCGTCGCAGTCCTTCGGGGCTGCCAGGCCCCGTGTGTCCCCCCGTCGCACGGGGCCGCCCCATGTCCGGGCCGCCTCATGTCCGGGCCGCCTCGTGTCCGGGCCGCCTCGTGTCCGGGCCGCCTCGTGTCCGGGCCGCCTCATGTCCGGGCCGACGATCCGGACCTCCTGGCCGGGCGCGCCCGGTCCCGACCGCGCCCTACGCTGCCCGACGGTGCCGTCGTTCCGTGCACCGACGGAGTTTGTCAACGTGTCCGCATCCGTGCCCAGTCCCGCGCCCCCCCGCGCGCACCCGCGGCTGGACGTCGACAGCCGACCCGACCGGGTCGAGGCCATCGCCGCGGCCCTGTGGGCACGTGGGGCGATCGGCATGTGGGAACGGCCCGACGGGGTGACCGCATGGTTCGACGACGACCACGCGCGTGCGGCTCTGGCCACCGGGGTCGAGGGGATCGGGGAGCTCGCCGTCACCAACCAACGGTGGAGCGTCGAACCGGACCGGGACTGGCAGGCCGAGTGGAAGGCCACCATCGCGGCGGTCCGGGCCGGGCGGTTCACGATCGTCCCGAGTTGGCTGATGGCCGACCACGCCCCCGTCACGGGGGAGGTCGTGCTCGAGCTGGATCCCGGCCGCGCGTTCGGGACGGGCCACCACGCCACGACGACCCTGTGCCTGGAGGTGCTCGACGACCTCGACGCCGCGGTCGGGCTCCGGGACCGGCACCTGGCCGACATCGGCTGCGGGACGGGTGTGCTGGCGATCGCCGCGGCGAAGCTCGGTGCCCGGGTCGTCGGCGTGGACATCGATCCGGACGCGGTCGAGGTCAGCCGTGTCAACGCCGCACGCAACGACGTCGAGGCGACCTTCACGACCGGCAGCATCGCGTCGATCACCACGCCCACTGCGGTGGTGGTCGCCAATCTGGTGACCGACGTCGTGCTGGCGCTGGCCGAGCCGCTCGTGGCCGCCACCGGTGAGGTCCTGATCGTCAGTGGCGTCGCCACCGAACGCCGGGAGCGGGTCGTCGCGGCGCTCGACGCCGCCGGCGCCCGGGTCGACGAGGTCAGGGACCGTGACGGCTGGGTGGCCATCGTCGCCCGGCCGGACCCGGTCGGACGGACCCGGGGATGAGGCGCATCCGACCGGTCCGACGACGCTCGAGCGCGGGGGTGCTCGTACCGCTGGCACTCCTGCTCGCGGTGCTGCTCGGTTGCACCGAGCCGACCGCGGTCGAGACGGAGCCCGAGGGAGCCGAGGATCCGGTCGAGGCCGAGGTGCTGGACCCGGTCAGCGACGAGCTGCGGATCGTGCTCGAGGAGGTCATGGCGACGGTCGGCGACGCGCGTGACGCGCTGCGGGCCGCCAGTACGTCGTCCTCACGGGGCGAACTCCGCCGGGCAGCCGACGAGGCGCTCGCACTGCTGCTCGACGATCCCGACACGACCGACGATCCGACGGCACTGCTCCCGGCCCGGACCACCGAACGGGCGTCCTCGGACGACCAGGACGATCTGCTGACCACCACGCTGAGCCTCGCGCGTGACGCCGGCGGCACGCTCGGCCGGGCGACCGTGGAGACGTTGCGTGATGCGGTCGCCGGCGACGTCGGCTCCTGGGAACGCGACGCGGAGGGCATGGTCGCCAACACCGAGTCGGCCGTCGCCGGGGTGCGCGACATCGACACCGCGAGCGGGAACGTGCTGGCACTCGACGGGGACGCGACCCGGGCACTGGCCTGGACCCTGCTCGCGCGACGGACCTCGGATCCCGACCTCGCCCGTGAGGCGGCCGAACGGGGTGCCGGCCACCTCGGGGTCGTCCTGGTGACCATCGAGCTGCTGATCGACCCGCCACCACCGGCCGATGAGGACCCGGACGCCGAGCTCGAGGGCGACCAGGTGCCCGACGAACTCGACCGCGACGTTGATGCCGACCCACAGGCCAGCCGATGAGGTGCACGTCATGAGTCGCCGGGTGCCGTTGTCCCGCGAGGTCCAGCCCGCCACGATCGACGGATTCACCCACGGCGGGGAGGGCGTCGCGCGCCTGGAGGGCAAGGCCGTGTTCGTCGCCGGCACGCTGCCCGGCGAGCGTGTGCTGCTGCGGGTCACCGACGACCGCAAGCGCTGGGCCCGGGCGGAACTCGTCGAGGTGCTCGAGGCCAGCCCCGACCGGGTCGAGCCCCCGTGCCCGTTCGTGCCCGAGTGCGGCGGCTGCGATCTGCAGCACGCCCATCCGGACGCCCAGCGACGGCTGAAGACGCGCGTGGTGGTCGAGCAGCTCCAGCGGCTCGCCCGGCTCGAGGACCCACCCGTCGTGGCCTGCCGGGCGGTCGGACCGGATCACGGCTACCGCACCCACGCCCAGCTCCACGCCGCCGACGACGGCCGGTTGGGTTTCCACCGGGCCGGCAGCAACGACGTCGTGCCGATCGACCGGTGCCTGGTCCTCACCGACGCGACGCAGGCCGTGCGTGACGGGGTCGGTGACGACAGCGGTGCCGCCGAGGTGGCCATCCGCGCCCACACCTCGACCTCGACGGCGGCGGCGGTGATCACCCCCGGTGCAGGGGCCCTCGAACTGCCCGCCGGTGCCTTCGACCTGCTGCTCACCCAGCCGAACGGCTCGACCGTCGCCATGCGTGGCGATGGTGTGCTCGCGGAGGCCGTGTCCGGGCTGACCTACCGTTTTCCCGCCGAGGGGTTCTTCCAGGTCACCACGCAGGGTGCCGAGGCGCTCGTCGCCACGGTGCTCGAGGCGGTGGGCGACGTCGCCGGCGCGCTGACCTACGACCTGTACGCCGGAGCCGGGCTGCTCTCGCTGCCCCTCGCACGCGCCGGCGCGGAGGTCATCGCCGTCGAGGGGCATGCCGGCGCGGCCGCCTGGGCCACGACCAACGCCGCGGACCACGACCTCGACGTCACGGTGCTCGACGAGCCGGTGGCGGACGTGCTGCGCCGCGCGTTGGCGGGCGACGCCGACCTCGAACCCCCGGACCTCGTCGTCCTGGACCCGCCGCGGTCCGGTGCCGGCCAACAGGTCGTCGATCAGCTCGCCCGCCTCGAGGTTCCGAGCATCGTCTACGTCGCCTGCGACGTGGCCGCGCTGGCCCGCGACACCGGGCTGCTGCTCGAACGGGGCTACCGGCTCACGCGGGCGGTTCCACTCGACCTGTTCCCGATGACCCACCACGTCGAGGTGGTCGCGAGCTTCGCCCGCTGACTCGGCGATCTACCGTGACGGACCCACGAACCACGGAGCAGACCGATGGAACGACCACTGCACTGTTACGCCTACGTGGAGGCTCCCTTCGACCTCGTCACCCGCCTGCTGGCCCAGGACGCCCGTCTGGTCTTCCAGCGCGCCACCGATGATGCCGCCGAGCAGGCCGGGCACCTGTCACGACCCCTGCGCGTGGCGGTCGGCGGGTTCGAGGTCGGGCGCGACGTCACGATCGACATCAGCCCGTTCGAACCCCGGGGCATCACCCGCAGCGTCGTGCCGCTGCGGTGGCACGCCGAAACCGGTCGCCTGCTGTTCCCCGAACTGGAGGCCGAACTCGAGGTGTCCGCGGTGGTCATCGACCCCCCGCTGACCCAGATCACGGTCGAGGGGACCTACGAGCCGCCGCTCGGGGTGCTCGGTGCCGGGGCCGACCGGCTGCTGCTGCACCGGCTCGCGGAGGCCACGCTGCACCGGTTCACCCACGAGGTCGCCGACCAGATCCGCCGGCTCGTGGACGCGATCCCGGCGAACGAACGGGTATGACCCGCCGTCGAGCGGGCGGCGGGGAGCGGCGACGCCGGCGTCGCACTCTGGTCGCCACCTCGGTGCTGTCGTTCGTCCTGACGGCCCTGCTGATCGCCTGGTTCCTGCCGAGCGAGCCGGACGACTTCTATGCACCACCCGCGGACGCCGCCGCGCGTGCGCCCGGCGAGTTGCTGCGCAGCGAGCCGTTCACGACCGGGGTCCCCGACGGGGTCGAGGCCTGGCGGATCCTGTACCGCTCGTCGGACACCGACGGGGTCCCCAACGTCGTGAGTGGTCTGGTGCTCACACCCGACGAACCGAGCGACGGACCGCGGCCCATGGTGACCCTGGGCCACGGCACCACGGGTGTCGACGAGAGCTGCGCGCCGTCGCTGTCCGCGCGGCCGCTCGGCTCGCTGCCCGGCGTCCAGGCCGCGCTCGACGCGGGCTACACGGTCGCCGCGACCGACTACCCGGGGCTGGGTACGCCGGGCCCGCATATCCCTACATGATCGGTCCGACCACGGCGCACGCGCTCCTGGACGCGGCCGTCGCCGCCGGCGAGCTGCTGGACGAGACGCCGCCGACGGTCACGATCTGGGGGTTCTCACAGGGCGGTCACGCCGCCCTGTTCGCCGGCGAGCTGGCCGCCACCTACGCCCCCGGGCTGCCGCTGGCCGGCATCGTCGCGTTCGCGCCCGCCACCGACCTCCGCGCCAACATCGAGTCGACGCAGGACACCACGCTGGGGACCCTGCTGGTGGTGGCCACGGCCGTGGCCTGGAGTGAGGACCGCCCCGATCTCGCACTCACCGACGTGATCCGCCCGGACTCGATCGACGCGGCCCGGTCGCTGGCGGCCCAGTGCCTGTCGAGTCCGGAGCTGCCGATCGCCGCGATGCGGTCGATCCAGCTGCGCGACGACGTCGCCGACTTCGACTCGCCGCGGACGCGGGCCTGGGCGCAGGTGCTCGAGGAGAACACCCCACGGGGGCGGATCGGGGTGCCGGTGCTGGTGCTGCAGGGCCGCGCCGATCCCATCATGGACGTGGACGTCACCACCGCCCACGTCGCCGCACGCTGCGCCGCCGGCGATGCGATCGAGCTGCGGCTGCGCCCCGCGACGGAGCACTTCACCCTGGTCGCGCGCAGTGTCGACGACGCCGTGGCCTGGACCGAGGACCGGTTGGCCGGCGAGCCGACGGTGACCACCTGCTGACCACGACGACCCGGAGGCCGGCGTGCAACGACGGGAACTGGAACTCACGACCGGGACACGACGGATCACCGATGTGACCGATCGGTGTGCCGCGTTCGCCGCCGAGGTCGGTGGCGACGGGCTGCTCCACGTGTTCCTGCCCCACGCCACGGCCGGTCTGGCGCTGCTTGAGACGGGCGCGGGGTCCGATGAGGACCTCGCGGACCACCTCGACGTCCTGTTCCCACGCGACGACCGGTGGCGGCACCGCCACGGCAGCGCCGGTCACGGTGCCGACCACGTCCTGCCGGCGATCATCGGTCCCAGCCTGACCGTGCCGGTGGATGCCGGGCGGCTCGCGTTGGGCACGTGGCAGTCGATCGTGGTCGTCGACACCAACGCGGACAACCCGACCCGCCGGCTGCGGCTGAGCTTCCTGGCGGGCTGAGCCCACTGGCCGGGTCAGCCGCGGGTCACGGCCGCAGCGTCACCGGGGTGGCGCGTTCGGCCTGGATCGAACCGTCCCGGGCGGAGACCTCCCAGACGGTGAGCACGGCCGACTGCGCCGAGTCGACGTCGTAGTCGATGGTGACGTCGAACGCGCCCCAGCCGATCCCGTTGTCGGTCATCGCGAAGTCCTCGGCGATGACCTCGCCGTCCGCGGTCGCCAGGCGGTACTGGAAGGTGGCCTCGAACACGGTGGCCATCCCCTGCATCCGCAGGCTGCCGCCCGACACCTCCGCGCCCGCGGCCGGGGTGTCGACGAAGACGGTCGGGAGCAGGTCGATCAGGTCCTGACGGGTCGCAGCACCGTCGATGACGATGCCCTCACCGGAGAACACCTCGACGGGCTGGCCGTCGAGCCGGAACGCGACCGCGTCGACGGTCGGGAACTGGGTGGCGGTGTAGACCACCTGTGCCAGCCGGGAGAACATGGAGAACGACCCGCCTCCGGATTCGAACTCACGCGACAGGTCGACGGTCGCGAGACCATCGGCGATGTCGATGCCCAGCACGAGGGTGTCGGCGGGGACGGAGGTCGCGATGCCGTCGACCAGCGTCGCCTCCGCCGCCGACGGACCATCGATGAGTTCACGCAGCGTGGCCTGGGCGATCCCCGGGGTCGCCGGGATCTCGCGTTCCACCGCGACGAGGAACGGACCGGCCCGCCCGTCGGTGTCGCCTCCCGGCGCGACGTAGTAGAGCGTGACGGCGGCCGTGTCCCCGTCGGCGTCACCGGAGGCCTCCTCGGCATCACCGTCTTGCGCGCCGTCCCCGGACGTCGCGTCGTCGGCCTCCGCATCCGGGTCGGACGACCCGTCCCCGCTCGCCGTCCCGTCCGCATCGTCGGGTGCACCCGCGTCGTCGGCGTCGGTGTCGGTGCCGTCGGTCGCGACCGGACCGGCGTCGACGACGTCGTCCCCGCAGGCGGCGAGTCCGACGGCGAGCAACGTGCCGAGTGCGAGGGCGGTGGCGATGCGCTTCATGGTGGTGCTCCCTTCGACCGACCAGCTGCCGGTCCTACCGGACCGGCGATCGGCTCTCGTCCTGACACGCCCGCTCCGGGCGCTCACCAGTGAGTCTGCGACCCGCGCGTCATGACCGTGTCCGCGCCGTGTCACAGATCGGTCACAACCCGCACCGGGACCCGTACCTCGACCGCGAGTCCACCGCCGTCACGGTTGCGGGCCGTCACGCCCGCCTGCAGCGCCCGGCCGTGCTCGCGCACGATCGCGAGTCCCAGCCCGCTGCCCCGGCCGGCCCGGGCCACGTCGCCCTTCGCGAAGCGATCGAAGATGGCGTCGAGTTGGTCCTCGGGCACGCCCGGGCCCCGGTCGACGACCTCGAGGACCAGCGTGGAGCCGTCGACGGCCGCACGCACCTGCACCTGCTGACCGGAGGCGTGCGCCCGGGCGTTGTCGAGCAGGTTGGCCACGATCCGCTCGAGGCGACGCCGGTCGGTCGCCACCCGCAGTCCGGATCCGGCGAGCACCCGCGCGGCGGGGAGGCGTTCGGCGACGATGGCCTCGAGGAAGCGTGCCACCTCGACGTCGGCGACATCGAGGTCGACGTGGTCGCCGGCGGCATCGAGCCGCGACAACTCGAGCAGTTCCTCCACGAGGTCGCGGAGCCGGCGGACGTCGTCGTCGAGCAGCTCGACCACCCGCCGCTGCTCCGGGGGCAGCTGCTCGATCCCCGCCGCCAGCTCGGCGGCCTCGTGGACCAGTGCGGTGACCGGCGTGCGCAGCTCGTGGGAGACGTCGGCGACGAACCGGCGTTCCCGGTCCCGCGCGGCGGTGAGCTCGTCGATGGTGTCGGCCAGCGAGCCGGCCTGGTGGGCCACCCGCCAGGCGGCGACACCCCCCATGAGCACCAGGATCAGCGACGCAGCGATCAGGACCCCCCGGAGCTGCGCCAGGGCGTTCTCGGTGTCCTCGACCGCGGTGAACAGGTAGAAGTCCGGCCCGGCCGGCGGCCGTCGGGCGGCGACGACGAGGTAGGGGACGTCCCGCACCTCGAGCCACTCCGCAGCCACGTTGCCCCGGGCCAGCAGCGCGCGGGTCTCGCCGGACACGACGTCCGGACCGACGGGGACGTCCAGTCCGGTGACGAAGTCGTCGGACGCCCCCAGGTCCACGTAGGCGGCGATGTCGCGGCGACGCAGGTCCTCGGCGAGCCCGGACGCCTCGATGTCCCCGACCGCGACCGGGTCCCCGAGCCGTTCCACGGCCAGCACCCCGACGGTGAAACGCGCCTCCTCCACCGCGCGGTCCAGCACCTCGGCCTCGAGCGAGCGCGAGACGAGCACGAACGCGAGCGTGGCCAGCGCCACCGCGCCGATGGTGACGACACCGACGACGATCAGCACCAGCCGGGTGCGGACCCGACGTCCCCGGCGACCGTCGGTGGGGGTGGCCGTCACGACCGGGCTGCCCGGTAGCCGACGCCACGGACCGTCTCCACGACCTCGGGGTGCGTCGGGTCACGTTCGATCTTGGCTCGCAGCCGCTGGATGGTGGCGTCGACCAGCCGGGAGTCACCGAGGTAGCCGTAGTCCCAGACGCGGTCCAGCAGCTGTTCGCGGGACAGGACGTTGCCGGCGTGCCGGCCGAGTTCGACCAGCAGCCGGAACTCGGTGGGGGTGAGCTCGATGTCCTCGTCGTCGCGGGTGACGGTGTGTGCGGCGACGTCGACCCGCAGCGACTGCAGCCGCAGCAGATCGTCGGCCGGTTCGGTCAGGCTCGCGCGGCGCAACGCGGCCCGGACCCGGGCGATCAGCTCGGGCATCTCGAAGGGCTTGGTGACGTAGTCGTCCGCACCGGCCTCCAGGCCCACGACCACGTCGATGGTGTCGGCCCGGGCCGTGAGCATCACGACCGGCACGGCCGAGTCGACCCGGATCGCGCGGCAGACCTCCAGACCGTCCAGTCCGGGCAGCATGACGTCGAGCACCACGAGGTCGGGCCGCTCGGAGCGGAACCGGGCCAGGCCCTCGTCCCCCGTGGCGACCGCGGACACGTCGAACCCGACGCCCGCCAGCCCACGCGCGGTGAGCTCGCGGATCGACGCGTCGTCCTCGACCAGCAGGATGCGGGCGTCCATGGGCTCACCTCGTCGCTGAGCTCGTCGGCAGCGGCCGGGACGGCCGGCTACGCGGGTTGCAGCGCCAGGGCGTCGGCCCAGGCGATGATGGCGGCGTTGACCGGCTCGGGACGCTCGAGCGCGACCGAGTGACCGGCACCGGCGATGACCTGCCAGGTCGCGCGCGGCGCGGTGTCGGCGATCCGCGCCGACAGGGCCTGCTCGTAGGCGTGATCGGTCTCCCCGGCCAGGACGAGGATCGGCACCTCGGTGCCGCCCAGTTCATCCAGCACCGAGCGGCGGTGGATCACGCCGTGGGCCGCCAGGCCGATGGAGGCGTCGAGCCCCAGCATGTAGGCACGCCAGCGGTCCCGCTCGGCGGCGCGCGCGTCGTCGCCGTCCAGCGCCAGCGTCGCGTCACCGAACATGATGTACATCAGGGTGTCGATCACGTCGGTGGTGCCGTGCGCCTTCATGTGCTCGACCAGCGGCTCGAACTCGGCCAGCTTGTGTTCCTGTTCGGCCGACGACCCGATCACGATGGCGGAGAGCGTCTGCCCGGGGTGACGTGTCGCCATCCGCAGGGCGATGAACCCGCCCATGGAGTTGCCCGCGACGTGGGCACGGTCGATCCCCAGCTCGGTCAGCAGGGCGGACAGGTCGTCGGTGAGCACATCCATGTCCAGTTCGGACTGATCGGACGCGGCAGCCGAACGCCCCTGGCCCCGGTGGTCGTAGCGCAGCACCCGGAACCGGTCGGCCAGAGCGGCGACCTGATGGGTGAACATGTCCCCGTCGAAGAACAGGGAGTGGCTGAACACGATGACGGGCGCGTCGGGCGGGCCGTCGAGTTCGTAGTACAGGGTGGTGCCGTTGACCTGGGCGGTCGGCATGGTCGTCTCCCGGTTGTCGATGTCGGGCCGTCTCCCCGACCCGTGCGGCACGGTACGCGCGGGGGATCACGACCGCCGCGTCCCGGGTCCGACACCGTGCGGTCCGCCCGGCCGACGGCACCCTCCAGCTCCCTCGGGAGGAACTACCCCTCGCCGTCCCCCGAGGGGTGCGGGTCGATCACGAGCCCCGTGCCGGTGCGGCTCCACCGCCGCCCCCGGACGCGGAGCACGAGCGACACCAGCCGCACCAGCATCATGGCCTGGACGGCGACCCACAATCCGAGCAGCCCCCCGCCGGCGAGGACCACGATCTGCGCACCCAGCCCGCCGACCGCGGCGGCGACGACCGTCCAGGTCCGTAGGTAGGCGAAGTCCTCCGCACCCATCAGGACCCCGTCGAGCGCGAAGACCGGCCCGTTGATCAGGTGGCCGAGCGCGGCGAACCACCAGGCCGTCGCGACCGTGGCCAACACCACCGTGTCGTCGGTGAGCACCCGTGGGAGCACGCCCATGCCGGCGAGCAGCAGCAGCGCCAGTCCGGCCCCGCCGAGGATCCCCCACCGCAGCAGGGTCCGGGCGATGGCCCGGGCCTCGTCCGTGCGGCCGCCGCCGAGCGCCGTGCCCACCAGCGCCTGACCCGCGATCGCGATGCCGTCCATCAGAAACGAGATGAGCAGGAACGTCTGATACAGCACCTGGTGCGCCGCGGCCGTGGGCGCGTCGATCCGGGCGGCGGCGGCCGTGATCGCCAGGAGTCCCGCGAGCAGCCCACCGGTGCGCAGCACCAGGTCGCGGCTGATCACCATCAGCGCGATCAGCTGCCGCCGGGTCGGGCGACCGTGGCCGGCGAGCGGCAGCCCGGTGCGGGCCAGGAGTCCGGCGAACGCGACGACGGTGATGCCTTCCGCGGCGACGGTCGCCCAGGCGGCCCCGGCGATGCCGAGTCCCAGCCCGAACACCAGCCCGAAGGTCAGCCCGGCGTTGACCAGATTGGCGACGACCACGATGCCGAGCGGGGTGCGGGTGTCCGACACGCCGCGGAAGGCACCGTGGCCCACGTAACCGAGCAACAGCAGTGGGACGCCGATCGCGCGGATGCGCAGGTACTCGGTCGCGGGGTCTCGCAGGGTCTCGACGGCCCCCAACGCCGCGATGAGCTGGTCCGCGGCGAGGAACAGCGCCCCGCCGACGGCGAGTCCCAGCACGAGCGCGACCTGCGTGGCGTGACTGACCCGCCGACCGGCGGCGGCGTGATCGCCCGCGCCCATGGCCCGGGCGACCGTCGAGGTCGTCCCGAACACGAGGAAGTTGAAGATCCACGACACGGCGGCCAGCACGGATACCGCGAGCCCCAGCCCCCCGAGTTCGGCGGCCCCCAGCCGGCCGACGACCGCGGTGTCGACCAGCCCCATGATCGGATCGGCGGCCAGCGTGATCGTCGCCGGGACCGCGAGCGCCAGGATGCGCCGGTTGCGGGTGGTCACGCGGACTCCTGGACTCGGACACCCGTTCCGACGTCATGGGCACGAGACGGTCGCAGCGGGAGCCTACAACCGGCCGCGCCGCGGCCGACGTGGTGCGGTCAACCGCTCTGGACGCCCGTCGCCCGTTCGGTGACGGCGACCCGTCTGAGCGCGTCGCCCGACCAGAACGGGCGCAGGATCGGGCGGACCGTCGCCTCGCAGACGACCTCGACCGCCAACGGTCCGTCCATCGTCGGGACCGTGTCACACGTGACCGCCTCGAATGACCGGTCCTGTGCCCGGTCCTGGAGGCTGACCAACCCGCCGCGCCGCGCCGCTTCCGCAGCGGTGTCCAATCGGGTCTCACCCGACTCGTAGAAGGTTCCCTGCTCCAGCGCCCCGACCGCGTCGTTGGCCACAGCGGAGGCGAGGTCGGTCAGGCGGCGGGTCGCGAGGAACAGATTCGCGGACTCCATGGCGAGCGCACCGAGGCCGAACAGGATCAGGACCGCCGCCGGGAACAGGATCATCGTGTTCCCGTGTTCGGCCGCGATCCGTAGGCGGGGCAGCGGGCCGTTCCGGGGCCGTCCCGGCCGGCGCGATCGGCGTGATCGCCGACCAGGGCACGCGCGACACCTCAACACGTGAGCCCCGATCGGAAGGGGTCGATCTGTTCCTCGTGGACCGAGCGCACGACGTAGGCACCGCGGGTCCGGAAGCCCGGCAGGAGCGTCGCCGGTACGCGCACCTCGACCGCGAGGCGTATCGGTGCCCCGCGACACGGTTGGAGCGTCGGCGCATCCGCGGGTCGCTCGACGGCGACCTCGTCGGCGGTGAACCCGTGGGCCGCGGCGGCGACCTGGGCCGGACCGCGGGCCGAGGCGATCATGGCCGACTCGCCGACCGCAGGGTTCTGGACCACCGTGCGAACCGCTTCCCGGGCCGCCGCATTCGTCGCGAACTTGGCATCGATCACCGCCCAGCCGTTCACCAGGATGAGGGTGCCGAAGACGAACACCAACACGCCGAACACGAGGGCCTCGAGTCCGGCCACGAGTCCGGCCTCGCCCCGCACGCGGTCGCGGACGCCCCGGGTGTGACCGGGCGGCACCCCACGACGCCATCGTGGCTGCCGGCGGGTCACGGGTCGGCCGGCGACGTGGCGACCGTGAACGCGGCACTGCGCTCGATCCGATCGGCGGCCGAGGGACCGGGAAACCACGACAGCCCCCGCGCCGGCGAGGGCCCTTCGATCGCCACCACGAGTTGCTCGCCCACGATGCTGCAGGTCGCACTCGCCTCGAAACCACCGAGCCGACGCTCCGCACGCAGCCCGACCCCCGAGCACGACGGCGGGAACGCGCTGGCGCGACGGGCCTCGTCGAAGGCGACGGACGTCACGACCGAGGTCGCGTACAGGTGGATCAGCGTCTGCGTCGCCAGCAGGAGGAAGCCGAGGAAGATCGCCACGCCGAACACCGAGGAGATGGCGGACGAGCCATGCTGAGCAGCCCGCATCCGCTCGGCGAGCGGCATGGTCATCTCAGCCCTCGCCGATCTCGCTGATCCGACCGTCGATCTCGCCCTGGGCGGTGGAGAAGGTGCCGCTGAAGGCGGCGTACATGACCGCACCGATGACCGCCATGATGAGGACCGCGATGGCGGTGGAGATGACGCCCTCGCCCACCTCGCCGCGGAAGAACCCCTGGAACCGGTCTCGGATGGTGGACATGGACTTCCCCCCGGTGGTCGTCGTCGACGGTCCGCGCGGATCCGTGGACCTGATCGGCACCCGTCGTTGACGCTCGGTCAGGCGTTGCTGACGGTGCGTGATGGTGTGACAGGCATTCGAATGTGCGGAGGATACCGACCACTTCCGTCCACGTATCGGGGAGCGGACCGGTCGCACGTCGCGCACGTCCAGCGCACGGGGCCGTCGCCGGGCCGTGTCCTCATCCGAGAAACCCGTCGAGCGCCGCGGCGAACGGGATCGCGATGAAGATGACGCCGGGGACCAGGGTCGCCACCGTCACGGGCACCCAGACCTGCTGGCCGCGCCTCTCCATCGTCTCGATCAGTTCACGCTGGACGTCGCGACGGATGCCGCGGGCCTCGGTCGCGATGAGTCGGCCCAGGTCGGTGGCCTGCCGGTTCAGGGCGAGGACGGCGACGAAGCGGTCGACGGCGTCCACGTCGGCGAGGTCCGCCCACTCGCGCAGGGCCACGCCCTCGTCCACGCCCTGGCGGATGCGTCCGAGCACTCGACGCAGATCCCGGGCGCAGGCCCCCTGCCCCCGCCGCGACACACGGTCGATGGCCCCGGCCAGCGAGAACCCGGCACCGAGCAGCATGCCGATCTGCTCGGCCACCACGGGCAGTTCGAGGTGCAACGACCGCTTCCATCGGTCCGACGCCTGGGTGACCTGCTGCTCGAGCACCAGGAAAGCCAGCAGCAACCCACCGAGCGTCATGATCAGGCCGACGGGCACCGGCGATCCGGTGATGACCGCCAGCGTGGCACCGGCGGCGAGGCCGGCCACGGCCCAGCCGATCTGTCGGACCCGGAACTCGGTGACGTCGAGCTGGGCATGGACGCGCTCCAGCCGACGGTCGAGGTCGTCACTGACCCCGAACAGCCGCGAGAACTGCGCTCCCAACGACCGGGCCAGCGGCCCCACGGCCTCGCGGAACGACTCGACCGAGAGCAGGCCGGCCCGGGTGCGCCGGCCCATCCCGCCGGGTAGATAGGGGCCCAGACGGTCGGTCAGCGGCCGACGGGCGAACCACCGGAATTCGGACAGCACCAGGGTGAGCCCGACCCACAGGCTCACCGCGGCGGCGAACACGAGCAGCGTCATGGCGTCGACCCGGCCGACTCGTCGTAGAAGACGCGTTCCTCCTCCGGGAGCTTGAGCAGCTGCCCGGCCCACAGCCAGCAGCCGGCCATCACCCCGAATGCCACCAGCACCATCAATTGCCCGAAGGCACTGGCGAACGCATCACTACCGTCCCCGATCGAGATGCCGACCAGCGCCATGCCGAACGGCACGATGATCACGAAGTAGCGCGCGAACCGGACACCTGCCTGCTTGGCTCGGGCGTCCTTGCGGCCCTGCAGGTCCTCCGTGCGGTCGTCGATGAGGGCGCGCAGTCGGGCGTCGACATCCGTCCCACCGATCTCGTGAGCGATCAGCAGCGTCTCGCAGACCGCGTCGGCGGTGGGGTCGGCCAGCTGCGCCTTGAGCACGTTCAGCGTCCGATCGAAGTCGGTGGAGATCAACCACTCCCGCTGCGCCGCGAGGAACGCCGGGCGCATGTCCTGTGGCCCGCTCAAGCCGACGCTGATCAGCGCCTGCGGCACCGAACGACCGAGCGTCACGGCCTGCAGCCGGATCTCCTCGATCATGCGGGGCCAGTTGTCGCGGGCGAGCTCGAGCCGGCGACGACGCCGTCCCCGCGCGCTGGCGATCGGCACCGCGGCCACGGCCAGTCCGAGCGCCAGCGCGGCCAGGACACCGCCGTAGACGGCGAAGCCGAACGCGAAGCCCAACGCGAACAGGACGGTCTGGACGGCGGCGAACTCGACGGTGCGGACGTTCTCCAGGCCGGCCTGGATCAAGAACTCCTGGAACGACGCCCGCCGGCGGCGATCGCCGATCCCGGGGGAGACGCCGAGTCCCCGCCAACCGAACGCGAGCGAGGTGAACACCAGGAAGACGCCATAGGCGGCCAGCAGGGCGAGCAGGAAGGCGATCAGCGCGTCGTTCACGACCAACCGCCCTCCGCCGGGGTGGGGCGGGTCCCCGATGCGATGTCGAGCAGGTCACGGATGTCGTAGCCCGCGGCGGCCAGTGGTCGGGCGCAGCGCACCGGGATCGCGCCGGTCCACGTCAACGGGGCGTCCGGTGTCTCGCGCGAGAAGACCTCCGAGACCGTGAACGCCGTGCCGGTGTCGGCGGTCTGCTGATCCTCGATCGCGACGACCTCGTTGACCTGCGGGATCCCGTCGACCCGAGAGGCGTGCACCACGATGTCGACGGCCTCGGTGACGAGCGAGTTCAGCGCCTGCATCGGCAGCTCCGAGCGGGTGTCGGCGAGCTGGCAGATGAAGCGCAGCCGCGACAACGCCTGCCGAGCGGACCCGGCGTGGATGGTGGTGAACCCCTTGACGCCCGAGGACAGGGTCAACAGCAGGGGCAACGCCTCGCGATCGCGGACCTCACCGACGATCGCGACATCCGGGGCCATCCGCAGGAACCCGGCCACCAAGCGGCGCAGATCGATCTCCGGACGGTCCGGCCGCCCGGCCCGGGTCTGCATCGAGGCGACGTTGGGCAGGGGCACGTCGACCTCGAACACCTCCTCGGCGGTCACGACACGCAGCGTCGGATCGAGTTCGGCGGTGCAGCACGACAGCAGCGTCGTCTTGCCCGATCCGGGCGGGCCGGCGAACACGATCGACAGCTTCGCGCGCGCGGCCGCCCGGAGGAACTCGGCGACCTGGGTGGTCATCATCCCCCGGGCGGCGAGCTCGTCGAGCGACCGAAAGGCGACACCGGTGAACTTCCGGATGTTGACGATGGTGTGGGACCCGCGGCCGATGTCGCGGTGGACGATGTGCAGCCGCGCGCCGTTGTCGAGCTGGGCGTCCTGGAGCCCCTCGGAGGGGTCGAGCTTGCGGTGGGCGCTGGAGGCGTCGTCGAGCACCTTGGTCAGCGTCCGGCTGACGTGGTCGTCGTCGTGGAACGCCTCGTCGTGGTAGCCCGACACACCGGCGTGCCGCTTCACGAAGATCTGATCGGGCGCGTTGATCATGATCTCCCAGACGTCGTCGTCCGCGAGCAGGGGCTCCAGCGGCCCGTAGCCGGTGAGGTTGCGTTGCGCCTTCTCCACCACCAGGTCGGGATCCGGCAGGTCGTAGTCCCGCAGGCCGTGCTTGAAGTCGAGGCTCCACCGGGCGACCTCGTCGACGAGCAGTTCGCGCAGACGCTCGTCGGCACCGTCGCCCTCGACATCGAGCGACTCCTCCTTGGCACGCTGCAACGCGCGTTGCTCGATCTCGACCAGAGGGGAGTGGAACGCCAGCATCAGTCGGGTCGCTCCTGTGCGGTGAAGGCGCTGAGGCTGCCGGGCTCGATCGCCACGGGCCGCGCAGCGGGCGTGGGTGGCGGCTGGTCGACACGGTCGATGACCGCACCCATCGCACGGGCCAGCGTGCGGGCGAGCGCATCGGGCAGCGCCACCCCGTCGCGCAACGCCTCGTCGACCGACCGTTCCGGAATGTGGATCGGGTTCAGCGCGTCCCTGGCCGCCGTCCCGAGGCTCGAGCTGACGAGGTCGGCGACCGCCGTGGTGCGTTCGGCCCGGGCCCGGGGTCGCCATGCGGAGCGGTTGATGACCGGCAGGATCCGGGCCGTACCGACCCCGAAACCGACCAGCTCGTTGATGGTCCGCACCAGCGCGAACAGCCCCTTCATCGACGGTTCGCCGACGACCATGACCGCATCGGCGCGGGCCATGGCCGCGCGCGCGAGCAGATTGCGGTCCTCCACGTCCGTGGAACCGGTCTCCGCCTCGCCCTCGAGGTCGGCCTCGACGTCCACGACCGTGATGTCGGACAGGCGCTGCAACGAGTCGAGCGCGCTGTCCAGTGCCCGGGGCCGCAACGCCACCCAGTGGCGTGGCCGACGCAGGCCCAGCACCAGCCGGTAGCCGCGGGCCGGGACCTCGAAGGTCTGGTCCAGCAGGGTGGCACGGATCGGAACCGCGGTGCGGTGCGCCTCGACGATCTCCTGGATGCTCGGCACCACGACCCGCGAGTCGTGGAGCATCGCCTGGTCGGCGGTCCGACACAGGTCGACCAGCAGCGTCGACGGTGCCGTTCCAGGGGCGGCCTGGCGCTTCGGGCGTCGGTCACCGGGGCGTAGCTGGGCCTCACCGGACGCGAAGCCCTGTGCGAGAGCGATCGCCAGGGTGGACGCGCCGGTGCCGCCCGGGCCGGTCACGGCCACGAGTCGCCCCCGGTCCGTGCCGAGCGGCTTCTCGACCGGACCCGGGTCGTAGGTCGCCGCACTGACCGCGCTCGAGGTCGCGGCCAGGACCTCCAGGAGTTCGTCGCGCGAGAAGCGGGACGCCAGGACCGCCGCGGCACCCAGGGACCGCCAGTCACGCCGCGCCTCGTCGTCGACCACGAGCACGGTCACGCCGGCTTCGTCGGCGGCGGCGATCAGGTCGCGATCGACCCCGGGAACGGAGCCGTCCACCACCACCGCGGAGAACGCGCGCCCCGAGTGCAGCCGGGTGCGCAGTTCCTCGATGGAGACACACCGGATGAAGTCCGCGGGCAGCATCGCCGCGGTGGACCACTGCCCGATGGTTCGGAACCATTCTGCCCGGGCACGGGCGAGGCCGAGCAGCACATAGCGCTCACGCATCAGCCGTCATCCTGGTCGCCGTCGCCGTCGTGTGGGTCGCCGTCGTCCGGGTCGCCGTCGGCCTCGGTGTCGGCGTCCACCGGATCGTCGGGCGCGCCCAGACCCGGTGAGATGCTGGTCGCCCCCTCGGGCCGGGGCCCCGGAGCCGCGTCGTCGGGCCGGAAGGCACCCGGCGCCTCGTCGAGGTCGTCGGGTGAAGCCGTCGAACGGGTGACGAACACCTCGGCGGTGTTGATCGCATGCCCCAGGGACTGCACGTCGCCGAGGTTGGTGATGGCCACGGTGAGCAGCACGTCCCCCGAGACACCCAACGGTCCTCCGTCGGGTGCCGTGATGCGCAACAGCGGCACCCCCCGCGCCACGTAGGCGGTGTAGGGCTCGACGCCGGTCCCGCTGAAGGTCGCGAGCACGTCGATGCGCTCACCTGGTCGCAGGGTCCCGGCCACCGCTGCGGTGCGGGGCAGGGCAAACGACAGCGTCTGCGCCGGCGCGACGCCACCGTCGTCGACCAGAGCCGTACGGGTCACCAGATCACCCCGCTGGAGCGGTGCGACGAGCACGCGACCCACGAGGCCGTCGACCTCGTCGACGGGGATGGCCCGGCCCGTCAACGGCTCGGTCAACTCGATCGTGAGCCCGCCCATGACCGTCGTCAGTTCGTCCACCGTCTCGAACCGGGTCCCGGGTTCGATCGTCTCGAGCGCCACGAGGTACGTCGTGGTCGGCTCCGCGGTCGACTGCAGGTAGGCCGCGAAGGTGGCGACCGCCGCGGCGGTGATGAGCAGTGCCCCGACGACCGCCCGTCCCCCCGGCAGGCTCCGGGCCCGCCGGACCCTGCGCCCGCCGTCGTTCGCCGGCTGCTCCGATTGCGGTGCCGTGGTCATCGTCCCGATGTCGGCCACGCCCACCACCCCCGGTCCCGTTGACGGCCCGTGCCGTCGAGCGCCGGCAGACGATAGCGATCCCGGACCTCGCGCGTCGGGCGACGTGCACCGGCCGGACCACCTGCGCGCACCTACCGCAGAGGGGATCGTGGACATCCTGAGGGCAACCAGGTAGCGTCAGACTGTCTGGAGGACACGAGATGACGCGTGAAGACATCAACTGGCTGAGTACACGTGAGGCGGCTCGGCAGCTCGGGATCACCACCCGAACCCTGTACCGGCTCATCGATTCCGGCCAGATCCCGGCCTACAAGTTCGGCCGGGTCATCCGGTTGCAGGAGGCCGAGCTGGACTCCTTCATCCAGTCGGCGCGGATCGAGCCGGGGGCACTCGAGCACCTCTACGCCGACACCGGCGCCGAGGACAGCGACGAGTGACCCGACCGGTCCGGGCACGCGCGGCGGTACGACGTCGACACCCGGGATGGTCGCCGACGCGGACGTGACGCGCACTCGTTGCGCCCCTCGGCAGTTTCCTACCGCATCACGGCACTCGTTACCCACCGTGGTACGGTGGCTTTTCTCGCCCGGGGGAGTCGTGTGCACTCGCCATTCCAGTTCCAGCTCCCACTACCGCCCGCGGACGTCCGCGGACGCGACGAGCTGCTCGCCACGCTCACCGAACAGGTCACCGGCCGCCGGATCACCGCCCTGCTCGGCCCCCGCCGATTCGGCAAGACCTCGGTGCTGCAACGGCTCGCCGCCGAATTGACCGAGATCTCCACGGTGTGGCTGGACCTCTACGGTGTCCAGTCCCTGGCGGA
>CAYTLZ010000040.1:0-5683 GCA_964438785.1 uncultured Actinomycetota bacterium
CGGCTGTAAGTAGGAGATGCCGCCCACGAGCACGAGCTGGTCGACCGTCTCCGGGGATGTCGATGCCAGCTGCTGGGCCACCAGCGTGCCCAACGAATGGCCGACCAGGGTGACGGCGGGGAGTTCGAGGTGGTGGATCAGCTTCTGGATGTCCTTGGCCCAGCCCTCGATGGAGAACTTGCCGCGCCCCTGGCTGCGCCCGTGCCCACGCAGGTCCGGCGCGATGCAGTGGTGGTGCTGTTTCGCGGCGGCGATCACGCCGTGCCAGACGTTCGAGGAGCCGCCGAGCCCGTGGACGAACACCACGGGCGGGCCTTCGCCCTCCGAGATGTAGTTGATGGTGTTGCCGTCGATCTCCGCGTACATGCGTGCTCCGAGGGTCGTGGTGGCGGGGCGGTCGCTGCCCGTGGAGCGGGCGCGCCTCGGCCCCGGTGCGGCGTGGCCCAACGGGTCCAGGCCGGCTCGAGGACACGACCGTCGGTGCGTGCGTGGCACCCGGAGGGTCGTGTCCTGCGAGACTAGCGGTGGTCCCGACCGTGGCCGGTCGGGAGGCGTGCCGCTCCGGACGGTCGCTGGGTCCGAAGCTTCCCGAACCCGTCTCCCACGAACAGGACTCACCATGCGTCTCGAGGTCGTCGTCGACGTCGCCGCCCCCCAGACCACCGTCTGGCAGGTGCTCACCGACTGGGAGCGGCAGCCGGAGTGGATGCTGGACGCCAAGGAGGTGCACGTCCTGACCCCGGAGCGCACCGGTGCGGGCGTGACCTTGCGGTGCCCGACGAATCTGTTGGGGCTGACCGTCCAGGACGTCATGCGGGTGACCGGTTGGCGGGAGCCGAGCTACCTCGAGGTCACCCACCTCGGCAAGATCATCACCGGCTCGGGGGCCTTCGAACTCGAGCCGCTCGACGCGACCTCCACCCGGATCACCTGGTGGGAGCAGATCGACCCGCCGCTGGGCGCGTTCGGGGAGTGGGGTGCCTCGACCTTCGTGCTACCGATCATCCGGCGCATCTTCACCCGCTCGTTGGGGAATCTGCGGGAACTGGCCGAGCAGGAGGCTGCCGCCACCGCCTGACACGAGTCGAATGCCCCTGCCTCGGGCACCGGCCTCTCGCTAATCTGAGCGCTCACCGCACCCCGATGAGATGGCCGTTGAGCGGTCCGCTGCCCCGTCGACGGGTGGGGCGGATCGGAGCTGTGGATGGCAGGGCTCGGCGTCACCCGGGAACGTCGTGTGGTCGGTGCCGCCATGCTCGCGGTGGTCCTGTTGGCCGGACTCGCCGCCGTGGCCCTGCTCGCCGGTGAACGCAGCGAGGAGCAGGAGGCGGTCGAGCGCGTGGCCGGCGCGGCCGCGGCGACCGTCCGCCTCGAGCTGACCCGCTACGGCGACATCGCCCAGGACCTCGCGGTCGCGATCAGTGATCTCGAGGATCTGGATCAGACCCGCTACGTCGCGCTGCTCGAGCGGGTGCGGCTCGAGGAACGTCTGCCCGAGCTCGTCGGGGTCAGTCTGGTCACCCGACTCGATCGTTCGGCGCTCGCCGACGGCGCGGTGCAACTCGGCGACGACCACATCGAGGTGTTCGACGACGCCGGCGAGTCGGTGGTGCGGCTGCTGACGAACGCCTTCCCGGAGGCCACCAACGCGGCGGCGATCGGGCTCGACACCACGTCCCGTCCGGAGTCCCGGGCGGCTCACGACACGGCCATCACCACCGGTCAGCCGGTGTTGTCCGACGGCGCGTTCGTGGTGCAGATCCCCGACGAACCCGGTGCGTTGCTCCATGCGCCGGTGCCCGATACCCCGCCGGCACGCACGTTGGTGATGGTGATCTCGGCTCCGCGCCTGCTGGCGGCGGCGGAGCCGCCCCGCACCGGTGTGACCATCGAGCTCGTCGATCCGAGCTCCAGCTACGCCAATGTCCTGGCGCACCGCGGCGAGCCGGTCACCGGCGAGGACGTCGTCGCGTCGGTCGCTCCCGTGCAGGCGGGCGGCCAGGACTGGTTCGTCCGGGCGACCGCCCTCCCGGGCTTCACGACCCCGTGGTACGAGCGGGCGTCGAGTGCGGTGCTGTTCGGCGGGGTGGTCGTCGCCCTGCTCGTCGGTTGGCTCGCCCGGACGCTGGCGTCCCGCGAGCGGATTGCGACGGAACTCGCGGAGAGCCGGACCGCGGAGTTGCGCGAGGTGAACGAGCGGCTGGCGGCCACGAACGCCGCCCTGGCCGACGCCAACCGGTCCAAGGACGAGTTCCTCGCCTCGATCTCCCACGAACTGCGCACGCCGCTGACCGTGATCGGCGGTTTCGTGGAGGTCCTGCGCCGTTCGGAGGGCATGGACGAGGCGACCACCGGCTACCTCGATCCGATCGAGCGCAACGTCCGTCGGCTCGACAGCCTGGTCGCCGACCTGTTGACCCTGGTCAGCATCGACGCCGGCGCGGTGACCGCGTTCCCCGAGGAGCTCGACCTGACCGAGATCCTGCGGCGGGCTCCGCGCGATCTGGTCATCCTGGAACCGGGACAGGTGCAGCTGACCGTGCCCGACGGTCTGCGCGTCACGGTGGACCGACGTCATCTCGAACGGGTGCTCACCAACCTGCTCGGCAATGCGCTGCGTCACGGGTCCGTGCCCATCACCATCGAGGCCTTCCCCCACGGCCCGAACCGGGTGGCCATCGCCATCCGGGACCACGGGGCCGGCATCGTCGAGGCCGAACGGGTGGACGTCTTCGAACGGTTCTCGCGCGGTCACCGGTCCGTCAACGTGCCGGGGACCGGGCTGGGGCTCGCCATCGTGCGGGAACTGCTGAGCATCAACGGCGGGACGATCGACTACGAGGACGCCCGACCGGGGGCGCGCTTCCTCGTCGTCCTGCCCGCACGGGTCGCTGCCGCGTCACGGCCGGCAGCAGCACGCGACGCGCGCGACCGGGTCGTCGACCCGGGTCTGGTCGAGGACCGGGTCAGGGACCGCTGACGGTCCGTCGCGACGCGATGTCCGCCTCGAACTGTTCGGTCTGCACCAACCGCTGTTCGAACGAGCCGCGCGCGATCATCGTCCCCGCATGCCGGGCGACGATCTCGCAGGTCAGGCTGGTCGGGCCGACGCTGGCCACGGTCGCGACCAGGGTGACCGTCTCGCCCACGGGGACCGGGGCCCGGTGCAGCAGCTCGAGGCGGCCGCCGACACCCTCCTCCCCGGCTTCGAGGTGCGGTTCGAGGATCTCGCGGCACAGCCGCTCGATGTCCGCCACCAACGGCACGGTCCCGTAGACGGGATGGATCTCGCGGCCCGCGATACGGGCGCTCTTCTGGGGCTCGACGACGACCTCGAGGGTCGTGGTCTGGCCGCGTGGGGGTCCTGGTCGCATGGCCGGAGTCTGGCCGGTCGTGGCGACGGACACAAGCCGGGCCGATCAGCCGTCCGGTCGGCCGACGCCCGGGGCGTTGCCGCGGGTGTCGTGGGGAGGGTGCCTCAGCCGTTGCGGTCCGGTCGTGAGGTGCCGAGCAGCGACTCCACGGCGTTGCGCAGGCGGGAGCCGTCGCGCAACTGCTGGACGGCCACCGCGCTGTCGTCGACCGGTGGCTGCACCGGTGCGTCGCCCGGCGGTGCGGACGACGCCAGCACGATCAGGGGGTCGGGGCTGCGGTTCTCGAAGCCGTGGACGACGTCCGCCGGGACGAGGATCGCGCCCAACGGGTCGAGTCCGACCTCGCCCTCATCGGTGACGAACCACGACCGGCCCGCCAGCACCGTGTAGCTGATGTCCCGGTCGGGCAGGTGCAACGGCTGCGTGGCCGTGCGCGGCTCCAGGCACCACACGTCCACGGCGAGTTGTTCGGTCGCGAAGATGCGCCGGGTGGTGGCCTCCCCGCGGACCGGATCCACGTAGTCGCGGATGTCGACCGGCCGGACGCGGGCCCCCGCGGGATCGCCGTCCGGGGCACCGCCGGATGAGGGCGGGCCGTCGTTGCCGTCGTCGATGCGTTCCATGCCGCGCACGCTACCTCGCGGGGGGCCCGGACCGTGGCGTGGCCGGCGAGCGGTCCGGGACGGGTCACTAGGCTGCGGCGACCATCATCGCCGCACCATCAGGAGCAACCGTGCCCGACGTCGAGGTCGTCACCACCCCGCTGGCGCAGGACGACGCGGCCATGGTCGCCGTCGCCGTGTTCGCCCCCGCCTCCGGTGAGCGCACCGACCCGCCGGAGCTGTCGCCCGCGGCCGCCGAGCTCGCCGAGGCGGCGGGCATCGATCTCGCCGCCGAGCTGCAGGCCGCGGCGTTCGACGCCGCGCCGGGCAGCCTGCTGCGCGTGCCCACCCGGGGCGCGATCCCGAGCCCGACCATCGCGGTCCTCGGGCTCGGGGTGACCACCGACGTCGACGCGGACACGCTGCGTCGGGCGGCGGCCACGCTCGCCAACGCCGCCGAACGGCTCGACACGGTCGCCGCGGCACTGGTCGACGTCGCCGGGGTGGAGGCGGTCGACGACCTCGACGCCGCCACGGCGAGCCAGGCGGTCGCGGAGGGCATCCAGCTCGGCTCCTACCGGTTCGCCAGCTACCGCTCCGAGGCACCGCCGTTCGCGCTCGAGCAGGTCCGCCTGCACGTCGCCGACGATGCGGCCGAGGCGGCCCGCGCGGCCGTCGCGGTGGCCGCGGTCACGGCCGCCGCCACCTGCCTGGCCCGGGATCTGGTCAACATCCCGCCGCAGGACAAGCGTCCGCCGGCGCTGGCCGAGCGTGCGGTCGCCGAGGTGGCCGACCTACCGATCACCACGCGGGTGCTGGACGAACAGGCGCTGCGCGACGGTGGCTACGGCGGGATCCTCGGGGTCGGGCAGGGTTCCAGCGAACCACCGCGGCTGGTGGAGCTGACCTACGCGCCGGACGGGGCCGAGCGCCACGTCGTGCTGGTCGGCAAGGGCATCACGTTCGACACCGGGGGCATCTCGCTGAAGCCGTCGGTGTCGATGGAGACCATGAAGACCGACATGGCCGGTGCGGCCACGGTGCTCGCCACGATCAAGGCCGTCGCGCAGCTCGAACTGCCCGTCAAGGTCACCGTGCTGCTGGCACTGGCCGAGAACATGCCCTCGGGCACCGCGACACGGGTCAGCGACGTGCTGACCATGAAGGGCGGCACCACCGTCGAGGTCATCAACACCGACGCGGAGGGCCGGCTGGTCCTCGGCGATGCGCTGGTGCACGCCAGCGAGCTGGAACCCGACGCGATCGTCGACGTCGCCACGCTGACCGGGTCGATCGTGGTCGCGCTCGGTGACCGCATCGCCGGGCTGATGTCCCGCGACGATGCCCTGGCCGATGCCCTGCTCGCCGCGGGGACCGCCGCCGGCGAGCCCCTGTGGCGCCTGCCGATGGCCGACGCGCAGTACGGCGACCGGGTCGAGGGTGCGATCGCGGATCTGAAGAACACCGGTGGCCGGGAGGCCGGCAGCATCTTCGCGGCCCTGTTCCTGCAGCGGTTCGTCGCCGACGGCCTCGCCTGGGCCCACCTCGACATCGCCGGGGTCGCCTGGACCAATGCGGGTGCCGGCTACCAGTCCAAGGGCGCGACCGGGAATCCGGTCCGCACCCTGGTCGAGTGGCTGCGGGCATGAGCGCGAACAAGTGGCTGTGCGCGTGAGCGCGAACAAGTGGCTGCGCGCGTGAGCGCGA
>CAYTLZ010000040.1:5783-23111 GCA_964438785.1 uncultured Actinomycetota bacterium
CGAACAAGTGGCTGTGCGCGTGAGCGCGAACAAGTGGCTGCGCGCGTGAGCGCGACGGTGTCTGCGACGGCGTCCCTCGGGCGCGTCGGGACACCACCGCTCGACGCACTGACGTCCCGGCGCTGGGATGCGATCGTCGTCGGTGCCGGCCACAACGGGCTCACCGCGGCGGCCTATCTGGCGCGGGCCGGTCGGTCCGTGCTGGTGCTCGAATCCCGCGAGGTCATCGGCGGGGCCTGCACCCTGCGGGAGCCCTGGCCCGGCTACCGCGTCTCGCCCTGTGCCTACCTCGCCGGGTTGCTGCACCCGGTGGTGATCGACGAACTCGAACTGCGACGTCGAGGTATGCGCTGGATCCCGGCCGATGGCGGCCTGTTCGTCCCGTTCGAGGACGGCTCCAGCATCCAGTTGTGGGAGGACGCCGACCGGCTCGAGGCCGAGCTGCGCGCGTTCGCCCCCGGGGACGTCGCCGGCTTCAAGGCGATGTACGAGCTGATCGGCCGGGTCCGCGAGCAACTGCGCCCACCCGACGAGCGCGACGTGTGGCTCGGGCGGGCACCGACCCGCGAGCAGATCGCCGCGCGGGTCGAGCACGACCCGGACGCGCTCGGGCTGCTGTTCGAGTGGTCGCAGGCCGAACTGCTCGGTCGTCACCTCGACGACGAACGGCTGCGATCCGCGCTGATGGGCCAGGGGGTCATCGGCACGAACGCCAGTCCGTTCGATCCCGGGACCGCCTCGATCCACCTGCACCACGCCTCCGGCCGGGTCGATCCGGATCGCCCCGGAACGTGGGGGTTCATCGAGGGCGGCATGGGCACGGTGTCGTTCCTGCTGCACGACGCGGCCGTGGAGGCCGGTGCGGTGGTCGCCGCCGGCGTGCCCGTGGCCGCGATCGAGCCCGGGGTGGGCGTGGTGCTGGAGGACGGCACCACCATCGCGGGTGGCGACGTCGTCGTCGGTGCCGATCCGCAGGTGGCGCTGAAGCTGCTCGGTGACGCGGCCGACCCGGGCTGGCGCGCGCAGGTCGAGGGCGTGCCGATCGAGGGCTGCACGGTCAAGGTCACGCTCGCGCTGTCCGCCCCGCCGGTGTTCGCGGCACGGCCCGACGGCGATGGGCACCACACCGCCCAGATCAACACCCCGTTGACCGATGCGCAGTGGCAGGAGGGGTTCGACGCCGCGAAGCGGGGCGAGCTGCCCGAGTTGCTGTGGACCGAGGACTACCTGCAGACGGCCTACGACACCTCGATCGCCCCGGACGGCAAGCACCTGCTCAGCGTGTTCGCCCAGTACGTGCCCTACGACCTCGACGGCGGCTGGGACGCCCGTCGTGACGAGGTCGGCCAGCTCGCCATCCGTTCGATCGCCCGGTTCTGCCACGGGTTCGAGGCGTCCGTGGAGGCGATGGAGGTCATGGGTCCGCCCGACATCGAGCGCGAGGTCGGGCTCACCGGCGGCCACATCTTCCAGGGCGAGTGCCTGCCCGAGCACATGTGGGACCGGCGCCTGACCCCGACGACCCCGATGGACGGCGTCTATCTGTGCGGTGCCGGGACCTATCCGGGCGGCAGCGTCATGGGGATCAACGGTCGCAACGCCGCCATGGAGGTCCTGGCCGCCGCGCCCGTGCGCTGAGCCCGACTCCTACGCTCGTCCGTGGGAGCGACGTCGACACGGGAGCGTGGCATGGGAGCGCAGCAGCACGGCGGCCGTCTGATCGCGGACCACCTCGTCGCGGAAGGGGTGGATGCGCTGTTCACCCTGACCGGTGGGCACATCAGCGCCATCTACGACGGCTGCAGGGACGTCGGCATCCGGGTCATCGACGTCCGCCACGAGCAGGCCGCCGCCCACGCCGCCGACGCCTACGGCCGTCTGACGTTCCGGCCCGGGGTGGCGGCCGTCACGGCCGGCCCCGGGGTCACCGACGCGATCACCGGCGTGACCAACGCCTTCTACGCCAACTCGCCGATGGTGCTGCTCGGTGGGCGCAACCCGCTGGCGCTCGAGGGGATGGGTGCGCTGCAGGACGCGCCCCAGATCGAACTGCTGCGGCCGGTCACCAAGAGCGCGCAGACGGCGCTCGAGACGCGGCGGCTGCGTGAGGTCATGGACGCGGCGTTCACCACGGCGCGCGCGCCCCGGATGGGCCCGACCTACGTCGACCTGCCGATGGACGTGCTGATGACCCCGGTCGACACCGATCATGTCGTCGCGGCCGACGCCAACCGGTTCACCACCGGCCCGGGGCCCGATCCCGACGTGGTCGCCGAGGTGGCCGCGCTGCTGGCTGGTGCCGAGCGTCCGGTCGTGATCGCCGGATCGGGGGCCTACTGGTCGCGGGCGTGGGCCGAACTCGACGCACTCGCCACCACCGCGCAGGTCCCCGTCTACGTCAACGGCATGGCGCGGGGCATCCTGCCGAGCGACCATCCGCACCTGCTCGGCCTGACCCGCAAGCAGGCGCTGCGCCAGGCGGACGTCGTCCTCGCGCTGGGCGTCGACTTCGACTTCCGGCTCGGCTTCGGCCGGCCGCCGGCCTACCGCGACGACGTGCAGGTCGTCCAGGTCGATCCCCAGGCCGACCGCATCGGGCGCAACCGCCCGGTCGCCCACGGGATCCCGAGCGACATCGCCACGTTCCTGCGGGTGCTGCTGACCCACGACGCCACCGTCGGTCGTGCGGAGCCGAGCGACTGGCTGAGCTCCCTGCGCGACGACGAGGCAGCCCGCATCGCCACCCGTGACGAGGCCGCCACCTCGGACGCGTCACCGGTCCACCCGTTGCGCTTCGCCCGCGAGGTGGCCCGCTGGGTCGACCGCGACGCCATCGTCATCGGCGATGGCGGGGACATCGTCGCGCACACGGCCGGCCAGGTGCGCGGCGACCATCCGGGCCACTGGATGGACCCCGGCCCCTTCGGCTGCCTCGGCGTCGGTGCGCCCTTCGCGCTCGCCGCCCGGCACGTGCATCCCGACAAGCAGGTGCTGGTCGTCTACGGCGACGGGTCGTTCGGCTTCAACGCCATGGAGTTCGAGTCGGCCGCGCGCCAGGGGCTGCCGTTCGTCGGGGTGATCGGCAACGACGGGGCCTGGGGTGAGATGAAGGCGTTCCACGAGCGGGTCTACGGCGACGAGGGCATGGTCGCGCAGGACCTGTCCCAGGACACCGGCTACGAGCGCATGGCCGAGGCGCTCGGCGGCTACGGCGAGCGGGTCGAGCGGCCCGAGGACATCGCTCCGGCGCTCGACCGCGCCGCGGCCAGTGGGGTCCCGGCACTGGTCAACGTGCTGCTCGATCGCACCTACCGGCGGGAATCCGCGGCCGCGTACGGGGCCTGAACCCGAGGCCCGGGCCGGGGGCGGCGGTCAGGTCGTCGCCGGAGCCGTGGCGGCCGAGGGCGGGGCCAGCTTCTCCACGAAGCGTGCCCGGTCGACCAGCACGCGGCGGTGGCTGATGCGTGCCACCGGCTCACCGTCCTGCTCGACGTTGACCTTGAACTCCAGCCGACGGCCGTGGTGACCGATCAGCGTGGCGTGGGCACACACGGTCTGCCCGACCAGGGTGGCCTGGAGATGCTCGATCTCCGCCCAGGTCCCGACCGAGGTCTCGCCCTCGGGAAGGTCGTCGGCGATGGCGTCGACGCACGCACTCTCGGCCAGCGCCAGCAACGCGGGCGTGCCGAGGACGGCGACGTCGCCCGACCCGAGCGCCTGTGCGGTGTGGCTCTCGTCGACCTGCAACGTGCGGGCGAGCTTCAATCCGGGATCGCAGCGACCCATGATGTGGTGCTTCCTGTGGTGGACGGCAACAGCGCAGGGTAGCCCGTGCCGGGGGTGCGCCGCCCGATCGGCCAGCCGCCCGACCGACCGAGGCGGGATGGTTTCGGACCCCGGGCCGATCGGTGAGGCTGCTGGTCAGCCGGATGTCCCGGCACGATGCCCGCGTCCCCGCGGTCGTCGGTCACGGAGGTGGCCAATGAGTACGCAGCAACCCCCCGACCAACCCGACCAGCAGCCGGCCGACCAGCAGCCGGCCCAGCAACCCGCTCAGCAGCCGCCGCGTGATCGCGAGGTCGTCGTCACCGACGGTGGCGGCTCCAGCAACCTCGGTGTCGGCATCCTCGTCGGGGTGCTGGTCATCGGGGTGATCGTGCTGCTGTTCGTCTTCCTCGGCGGCAGTGGCGACGACAGCGGCGGCATCGACGTCCCGGACGAGATCGAGCTCGACGTCGACGTCGACGCCCCCGATGGCGGTGGCGACGGCGGCGATGGTGGCGGCGATGGTGGCGACGACGGTGGGGACGGCGAGGGCTGATCGGCCCGGACGACGGCCCGCGTCGGCCTTCTGAGGGGTCGTGTCCGACGCGGGTGCAGGACGACGGCACCGGACCGGAAGGTCCGGTGCCGTCCCATGTCGCGAACGGGGTCGACCGCGCTCGACGTGTCATCGCGCGAACGCAGCGCTCGGGTGGTCGGTTGTGGCATCGAGGTGGCACCCTGCCCCCTCACCCATCGAGCGGCCGGGCGTTCCCGCCACCGGTCGTGCCCTGCTTTCCCGTGGTGCCCCGCGCAACCACGTGTCGAGGAGCCCATCTCGTGACCGCCCCCGCCGCCGTGCTCGCCCTGGTGTTGGCCATGACCGCCGTCGGTGGCTCCGCGTTGCTGTGGCTCGCGCCGACGTTCGGTCGTGTCCGTCACGGCTACGAGATGCTCACCGGTGCCAGCGTGGCCCTGCTGGCCTGGGGAGCCTGGGCGGCACTCGCCAGCCCCGTGGACACGCTCACGGGTGCCGATGCGAGCGCGGCCGGTGATCTGGCCCGGAACCTGCTGCTGGCCGTCGCCGGGATCTCCGCGCTCGCCGTGGTCGCCCTGGCCGTGCGACTGCCGTCGTGGATCGGGCGGGTCCTGGGCCTGGCGGCGACCGTCGCCGGCGTGGGTTCCTTCGTGCCACTGGCGTCGGTCCGCACGGACCGCGGTGGTGCGGGTGGCACCGTCCAGGGCGTCATCGAGCTCGGGCTGGGCTCGTTCCTGATGGGCGCGATCTGGGTCGGGATGATCCTCGGGCACTGGTATCTCGTCGAACGACGGCTCTCCAACCGCTACATGGTGTGGATGGCCTGGGCGAACGTCGCGGCACTCGGGGCGGGGCTGGCCAGCGTCCTGCTGTCCGGTCGCAACCCGGCTCCGTGCGAGGGCCTGGCCGAAGAGGCATTCGAGCGGTGTGCCCTGACCTTCGCCCCCATCCTGCGCATCGGCTCGATGACCATCGTGCTCGGACTCGGGGTGCTGGCCCTGCTCGCGCTCATCGCCGGCTTCAACGTCAAGCTGGCCAAGGAGGGCGGCCGCTCCATCCAGGCGTCGACGGGCATGTTCTACCTCGCCGTCATCCTGGCCCCCGCCGTCGAGTTCGCGGCCAAGGTGCGGTTCTTCTAGGGCCCTCATGAGCACACCCGCGGATCGGGTCACCACATGCATGTCGAGCAGTCCCGTATCCTGTTGCGACCGGCCGATTTCTCGGCGTCGGCCGCCTTCTACGAACGTCTCGGGCTGACCCGCTACCGCGAGTGGGGTGAGGCACCCCGGCGTGGGGTCGTCTATTTCCTCGGCGGTGGGTTCCTGGAGCTCGTCGAGGGGCCGGAACCCGAGGTGCCGTCGGGTGTGCGGGTGTGGCTGCAGGTCGCCGACGTCGCCGCGGCCCACGACGAACTGCAGGCGCTCGGGGTGCCGGTCGACGCCCCGCCGGAGCACAAGCCCTGGGGGTTGATCGAGATGACGGTCCACGACCCGGACGGCCTCCCGCTGGTCATCGTCGAGACCCCGCTCACGCACCCGTTGCGTCGCCGCGACTGACGGTGGCCCGCGGGCCTGCGACGTCGCGGTGTGTCCGCGGCCCTCAGCGAATCGCGTCGCCGGCGGGGGTGGTGCGGGTCGCGAGCACCAGACCGTCGTCGATGGGCAGCACCGTGGTCACGAAGTGCTCGTCCTCGGCCAGGGCCGCGAGCAGGCGGGCGTGCGCATCGCCGTGTTCACCGGGGCGCAGCACGCCCCGCACGATCAGCATCCCGCCCGTGCGCAGCAGTCGGCGGACGTGGTCGAGGTCGGCCTCGTTGCCGGCGGGTCGGGCCTGGAGCAGCGCCAGGTCGTAGACGCCGTCGGAGAGTCGGGGGAGCACCATGGCCGGATCGCCGAGGATCGAGCGCACCCGGGTGCCCGCGGCGGCCGAGGCGAAGGCCTCGTCGGCCAGTGCGTGGGCGTGCGGATCGGGATCGATGCTGGTGAGCACGCCACGGTCGCCCAGCGCGGTCAGCAGCCACAGCCCCGTCACGCCACCGCAGGAGCCGACCTCGACGACCTGGCGGGCGTCACAGGTGATCGCCGCCCAGCGCAGCAAGGCACCGATCTCCGCCGGCGGTGGACCGAGCGCCCGCGCCCGGTCACGCGCCGCCGCGACGGCATCGGACTCCGGCGCCACGAGTTGGCGCATCTGCTCGATGATGGTCTCGTTCACATCGGGTGCCTTCGTCTGCGGGAGCCACCGGGGGCGTGCAGCGCCGTGGGGGCCACGCTAGCCAGCCCGCGGACGTGGTCGTCGGTGCGCGTCCCGTCGACGCGCCGTTGGACGCGCGTCCGACCGTCGATCCCGGTGTCCCCATTAGGCTGCACGGGCAACGATCCGACCAGGAGTCCGGATGGCCGAGCGAGCGCAGGTCAGCGTCGGCCCCGACCTGCCCGAATTCGGTCCGGTCCAGCCCGCGGCTCCTCTCCCGCCGCCCGGTGGTGGTGACCATCGGGGCGCGGCGGACGCTGCCGGGCCCGTCGCCGAGCCGAGCGGCCCGCTGACCTGGGACGAGGTCGCGGAGCGGTACGGCGACACGATCTACACCATGGCCTACCGGCTCACCGGCAACCGGGACGAGGCGCGCGACTTGGCCCAGGACGTGTTCGTCCGGGTCTACCGCAACCTCGACCGGTACCGGCCGGGCACCTTCGAGGGCTGGCTCTACCGGATCACCAAGAACCTGTTCCTCGACCGGGTTCGCCGACGTGCGCGGGTCTGGATGGAGCCGCTTCCCGACGAGGAATGGCGGCAACCGGCCGAATCCGGGCCGGGCCCCGCCGAGCACGTCGACGCGACCGTGCTGCGCAGCGACCTCGAGATCGCGCTCGACGAGTTGCCGCTGGTCTTCCGTACGGCCGTGGTGCTGTGCGACATCCAGGGCCTGAGCTACGAGGAGATCGCGGACGCCACCGGCTGGCCGATCGGCACCGTGCGCTCCCGTATCCACCGGGGCCGCCGGCAACTGCGGCAGGCGCTCGACGCCGCCGACGACGCGACGGGGGTCGCGGATGGCTGAACGTCACGTCTCCGGCGACCGCCTGTCGGCCTTCCTCGACGACGAACTCCTCGACGACGAGGCGATCGCCGCGGCTCGGCACATCGCGGCGTGCGCGCGCTGCCTGGGCGAGCTCGGCGCGCTGCGCGCCACGCGCGATGCGCTGCGGGAACTGCCGATCCTGCAGGCCCCGGTGCTGATCCACGGGGTCGAACAGCGGGCCCACCGCCGGCGGCGGCGACTGCGCCGCTCGCAGTACGTGGCCGCGGTGGCCGGCACCGCGCTGATCATGGGTGGGGCGCTGTTCGTCGCCGGAGCCGACCTCGGCCAGGTCGAGCCGACCACGGAGTTGTTCATCACCGAGCATCTCGCGCGGACCGGCGGTGGGGCGGTCCCGGTGCCCGTCGCCGGTCCCGGGCGATGAACGCGACCCGTCGGGACCGTCGCACCGGTGACGGTCGCCGCCCGGTCCGCGGGCTCGCGGTCGGCGCCGTGGTCCTCGTCGGGCTCGGCACCACGGTGCTCCACGGGGTCGTGACGGCCCCCGGTGCGTCCGCCGCGGGACCGGCCACGGTCACCGCGGGGTTCGACCCGGCAGCGACCGACGCGGACGACGAGCGCGTCGCGGCCCTGCTGCGCCGCGCCGACGACGAAGTCGACCGCCGGGCGCACCGCGGGCAGGTCGCGGTCGTCTCGTTCGGTGCCGACGGCCCGCGGATCAGCCGCTTCGAGATGACCGTCGGCCAGGACGGGGTGCGCTTCGCCCGCGACGACGGCGACGAGGTGGGCCGGGTCGCCGACCAGGCGTTCTGGCGGTCGTCGTCACGGCTGTTGCGCGTCGGTGGGGTGGAGCCCCTGCCGCTGCAGTTCGACCGTCTGCGGTCCAAGTACGCGGCCCGCGTCCTCGATCAGGCCCAGCTCGACACGGGGCCCGCCGAGGTCATCGCCCTGCACGAGCGCGCCACCGGCGTGGCCCGTGAGGTCCTCTACCTCGACGTCGACACGGGTCTGGTCGTCCGGCGGGAGACCTTCGACCGGGCCGGCGCGCCGGTCCGGACGGTGGCCTACACCGCGCTGGAGGTGCTCGAGCCCACCGGTGATCAGGCCATCCTGCGACTCCCCAGCGGCGACGGCCTGGAGACCACCGACCACGAACACCCCGCCGTGGAGGTCGGGCCGCTGCGCGACCAGGGCTTCACGGTGCCCGCCAGCCTGCCCGGGGGCTACGACCTGCTGCTCGCGGTCCCCGTGCCCGAGGCGGGCGTGCCGACCCTGCACCTGCTCTACGGCGACGGGTTGTACACGCTGTCGGTGTTCCAGCAGCAGGGACGGCTGCGGCCCGCCGCCCGCGACGGTGCGACGCAGATGACGACCCCCGACGGTGGAGCCGTCTGGCGATGGTCCGGGTCCGAACCACGGCGGGTCGTCTGGGTGGGTGCCGGTGTCACGTTCACGGCGCTGGCCGACACCCCGCTGGACGAGTTGGTCGAGGCGCTCACCGGGTTGCCGGTGGACCCGGCACCCAGCATCCTGGACCGGTTGGGCCGTGGCCTGTCCCGCCTGACCGGCAACTTCCCCACCGTGTGGAGCCAGACGTGAATCGTGATCGTGAAGAGTGGCGTCGCCCGTGGCGTCTCGGTGACACGCCATCGGCGGAGACGGCGGCAGCTGACGTGGGTGGCCCGGGGGCGGCAGCGGTGCGCAGCTCGGCACCCGACGCGACGCGCCAGCCGCAGCCGGCCGCGCCCGGTCAGCCGGCCATGGGCTCCTGGCAGCGACCCGACGGCACGGGCACGGTGGCACCGGTCGCGGGGGTCGACCCACGTCAGCCGATCGCCCGGTTCCCGCAGCCGCCGCCGACCGGGTGGGACGCCGCGGCGTCCGGACCGGGTTCGCCGCGCGGCTCGGTCCGGCCGCCGGACACGACCGGGACCGTCGATCCGCCGGCGCAGAAGCGCGCGCGCAACCCGCTCGCGACCCTGCTGATCGCGGGTATCGGGGCCGTCATCGGGACGGCCACGACGCTCGCCGTGCTCGGAACCGGCCCCGACGCGGAGCCGTCCGATGCCGCCCCGTCGGCGATCGAACAGCCCGCGCCGACCGAGCCGGGAACCGTGTCGGCCCCGTCCATCGAGCCCCTCAACGAGGGGGCCGTGGTCCCCGCCGTCGCCGAGGCCGTGACCCCGTCGGTGGTCCGCATCGACGTCGTCGCCGGCGAGGGTGCCACCGGGCCCGGTGGCGGGCCGCAGGGTGGTCTCGGCTCCGGGGTCATCTACCGCTCCGACGGCTATGTCCTGACCAACTTCCACGTCATCGACGGTGCCGGCGGCGTCGAGGTGCGCCTGGCCAGTGGTGAGCTGCTCGAGGCCGAGATCATCGGCACCGACGAACTCAACGACCTCGCCGTGCTCCGCGTCGACCGTGACGACCTGCCCGCGATCAACCTGCGTTCCGGTGACGAGCCGCTGCAGGTCGGCGAGACCGTGGTCGCGATCGGCTCGCCGTTCGGCCTGGACGCGTCGGTGACCGCGGGGGTCATCTCCGCGCTGGACCGTGAACTGCGGCTCGACGAACAGCAGGCCGGTGGCGGGGCCCTGACCATCCCGTCGGTCATCCAGACGGATGCGGCCATCAACCCGGGGAACTCGGGTGGCGCGCTCGTGGACGCACGCGGCCGTCTCGTCGGCATCAACACGGCCATCCTGACCCGCTCGGGTGCCAGCCAGGGCGTGGGGTTCGCGGTGTCCGCGGAGCAGGCCATGACCTCCGCGGATCAGCTGATCGACCAGGGGTTCGTCCGGCATCCGCTGCTCGGCATCACCGGGACGGATGTGACCACGGAGGTCGCGGACCGCTTCGGTCTGGCCACCACCCGCGGTGCCGTCGTCGACTCCGTGCAGGAGGGGACCGGCGCGGCCGAATCCGGCCTGCGCCCCGGTGACATCATCACCTCGGTCGACGGCGAACCGCTGGCGACCATGTCGCAGCTCGTCGCCGAGGTCCGGCGGCGTGCCCCCGGCGACGTCGTCGAACTCGAGGTGGTGCGCAACGGCGACGAACTCGAGGTCGACGTGGAGCTGAGCGAGCGCCCGCGTTAGCGTGCGCCGACCATCCCGGGTCACCAGCGAAGGGGGAGCCCGCCATGCCAGGTCTGCAGGAGCTGCTGGTCATCGGCGTGGTGGCCCTGCTCGTCTTCGGGCCGGATCGACTCCCCGAGGTCGCGCGCAACGCCGGCAAGCTCATCGGACGCATCCGCTCGGAGACCTCGCGCAACGTCGAGGAGCTCGGCCGGCTGTCGGAGCTGCAGGAGTTGCGCCAGGAGCTCGGGCAACTGCGCCGTGAGCTCGACGGGGCCGCCGGCGATGTCCGTCGTGAGGCCCGTCGGGCGGTCGGTGCCGGGCAGCGGCCGGCCGCCGCCCGGCCCCGTCCCGTCGACGGTCCCACCGGTGGGCCGCGGGCCCCGCGTCCGCATGACGCGCCGGCACCCTTCGACCCGGACGCCACGTGACCATCGCGCGTGCCGACCGGTGGCGACTGGCCGCCGGCTCCGCGATCGTCGCGACGTCCCTCCTCGGCCTGCGCACGCAGCGCACCGACCGGCTCGACGACCGCATCGAACGCGCCGTCACCGCCCGGCACGGTCCCCTGGCGGACCGGATCGTCGGTGTGGGCACGGACCTGGGCTCGATCCATGCGCTCGGTGGGGTCGTGGGCGTACTGACCGCCACCGGGCGTCGGCGTGCGGGGCGTGCGGTCGCCGCAGGGGGCAGCGTGGCCTGGGTGGTGGCCCAGGCGCTGAAGCCGGCGGCACGGCGCAGCCGGCCCTACCAGGCCGCTCGCCTGGACCTGCTCGTGTCGCCCCCGGCCGGGTCGTCGTGGCCGTCGGGGCATGTCGCGCTGGCGGCGGCGGCGGCCAGCGCCCTGTGGCCGCGTCTGGGTCCGGCGGGGCGACTCACGGCCGCGTCGGCGGTCACCGCGGTCGGTGCGAGCCGCATCTACGTGGGCGTCCACCATGCGAGCGACGTCGTGGCCGGCGTCGGCGTCGGACTCGCCTCCACGGGGATCGCGCAGTCGCTGGGTGGGCTGCGACGACCGCCCCGCAGATGACGAACCGCCGCACCCGGTGGGGGTGCGGCGGTGGGTCGTGCGGCCCGATGGGTCAGCTGACGCGCAGCTCGGCGATCAGCTGACGCTGACGTCGCAGGTCAACTGACGCTCAGCGGCAGGCTCCGGCCGACCAGCGACCGGGCGTTGGCGGCGAGCTGGTCCGCGACGGACTGGATCGCCTGGGCCGCGGGCACCTCGGGGTGGGAGATGACCAGTGGGACACCGGCGTCGCCGCCCTCACGCAGCCGCGGGTCGATCGGGATGCGACCCAGCATCGAGGTCTCGAGCGCCTCGGCGAGCTCCTCGCCGCCGCCGGAGCCGAAGATGTCGTGGGTCGTGCCCGAGTCCGGGTCGGTGAATCCGGCCATGTTCTCGATCACGCCGGCGACCTTCATGCCGGTCTGCTCGGTGGCCTTCCCGGCCCGCAGCGCGACCTTCTGGGCGGCCTGCTGCGGCGTGGTGACGACCACCATGTCGGCGTTGGGCAGCATCTGGGCCAGCGAGATCGCGATGTCACCGGTGCCCGGCGGCAGGTCGCAGAGCAGGAAGTCGAGCTCGCCCCAGTGCACGTCACCGAGGAACTGCTGCAACGCACGGTGCAGCATCGGCCCACGCCAGATCACGGAGCGGTCCGGGTCGGTGAAGAACCCGATGGAGATGACCTTGCAGCCGTGGGCCTGCAACGGCATGACCATGCCGTCGAAGGCGACCGGCTTGCCGGAGACGCCGAACATGCGCGGGACCGAGTAGCCCCAGATGTCCGCGTCGAGCACCCCGACGTTGTGGCCCTTGGCGGCCAGGGCGGCGGCGAGGTTGACGGTCACCGTGGACTTGCCGACGCCACCCTTGCCGGACGCGACGGCGATGACCTTGGTGTTCGAGTCGGCGGCGGCGAACGGGATGTCCATCTCCGGGTTCGCGGCACCCTTCTCGGCACGCAGGTTGCTGGACAGCTCACGGCGCTCGTCGTCGGTCATCGACCCGAACGCGACCTGCACGTCATCGACGCCCGCGAGCTGCATGACCGCACCCGTGACATCCTTGGTGATGCGGTCCTTGAGCGGACAGCCGGGGATCGTCAGCTTGATCTTGACGCCGACCCGGCTGCCCTCGATGGCGATGTCCTCGACCATCCCGAGCTCGGTGATCGGCTTGTTGATCTCCGGGTCCTCCACGGTCGCGAGAACCTCGAGGACGTCGTCTCTGGTGGGCATCGTGATCGCCTGTCGATAGCTGCGTGGTGCGTGTCCACCAGCGTACCGACGGCGTCGCGGCCCTCCCGACGCGTGCTGCGATCCGACTCAGGCCGCGGAGCTGTCCGCGTCGGCGGCGTCGTCTGCGTCCTCGGCCCCGCGTTCGGGCTCCGCCAGACGGACACCACGTGCCGAGGCCTCGTCACCGAGGCTCGGGTCGGGGGTGATCCGTCGGGCCTCGGCGAGCTCGATCTCACCGCCGCGCGCGCGGCGGATCGCCTCGTCACGCAGCGGGACCAGGCCGCGTGCCCGGGCCGCCCGCGCGATGACCGATTCCGCCGCCCCGGCCAGGACGAGATCGCGGACCTCGGCGTCGATGGTGAGCACCTCGCCGATCGCGACGCGGCCGTGCGTCCCGGTGTCCTCGCACGCGTTGCAGCCCGCACCGCGCCGCCACTGCGGCCGCTCGACCCCGACGACGTCACCGCTGTGGCCGAGCACACGACCGTCGGCATCGAGTCCGAGCCGTTCGAGCAGCTGGGGATCGGGTTGCGCCTCCGTCGAGCAGTTCGAGCAGATGCGGCGGGCCAGCCGCTGGGCGACGACCATCAGCAGCGACGAGGCGACCAGGAACCGGTCGGCACCGAGGTCGACGAGCCGGGCCACCGCGGACGGGGCATCGTTGGTGTGGAGCGTCGCGAGGACCAGGTGACCGGTGAAGGACGCCTCCACGGCGAGCTGCGCGGTCTCCTGGTCACGGATCTCGCCGACCAGGACGACGTCCGGGTCCTGGCGGAGCACCGAGCGCAACCCCCGGGCGAACGTCAGCCCGATGCGCGGATCGATCTGGGTCTGGTTGACCCCCGGCAACTCGACCTCGATCGGGTCCTCGAGGGTCAGCACGTTGCGGGTCGGGTCGGCCACGGCGGCCAGACCGGCATACAACGTCGAGGTCTTCCCCGACCCGGTCGGTCCGGTGACCAGGACCAGGCCCTGGGGCCGCTGCAGGCTGTCGAGGAGTGGATCGAGCACATGGCGACCGAGTCCGAGTTCGGTCAGCTCGAGCCGTTCCCCGCCCTTGGGCAGCAGCCGGATGACCACGGTCTCGCCGTACATCGTCGGCATCGTCGACAGACGCAGGTCGACCTCGCGGCCGTCGATGCGCAGCACGGCCCGGCCGTCCTGGGGCAGACGGCGCTCCGCGATGTCCAGCGTGCCCATGATCTTCAGCCGTGACACGACCTGTCGCCCCAGCTTGCGGGGCAGGCGACGCAGCTCACGCAGCAGGCCGTCGACCCGGGCGCGGACGGCGACACCCTCCGCGTCCGGCTCGATGTGCAGATCGCTGGCGCGGGCCCGCAGCGCATCGCTGATCAGCCCGTTGACGAGCCGGATGACGGGCTGGTCGTCCTCGGCGTCCGTGACCTGCTCCGGTTCCTCCTCGACGGCCAGCTCGGCCATCGCGTCACCGGTGCGGTCCTGGCCCTGCAGCCGTTGACGCGCCCGCTTCAGGGCCGACGCGGTGGCGATGACCGCCCGCACGGAGCGGACATCCGCGGCCACCCGGACGTCGTCGAACGCGACGAAGTCCGTCGGGTCGTCGACCGCGATCACCAGGACGCCGTTGTCGAGGCTGACCGGCACGATGCCGTGGCGGGCGGCGATGCGCTCGGGCACGGCGCGCACCGCGGCCTCGTCGGGCGTGACCCGATCGATGTCGATGCGTTCGAGTCGGGCCTGCCGGGCCAGGACGTCGGCCAACTGGTGTTCGTCGAGCCGCTCACGGCGCAGCAGTGCCTCACCGAGTCGTTCGCCGGGCCGCGAGTCCTCCATGGCGCGTTCGAGCTGCGTGCTGGTGATGATCCCGGATTCGACCAGCAGATCGCCGATGCGCTTGCGTCGCTTGGGCTCCGCGGCCGGGCCGCGTTCGGCCGGTCCGTCGCCGCTGCGTTCCGGATCGCTGGTGGTCGGGTCGCCCGCGCGGAAGGTCTGCACAGCTGCTCCTGGATGATGCCGGTGGTGTCGTGGCGCCGGTTAGCCTGACGGGCCCCCATCCAAGAGGTCGGCCTGATCGCGCAGAACTGGAGTCCGTGTGCGCTGCGACGTGTCGTGGCCCTGCTCGTCCTGGCGTTGCTGGTCGGTGGTTGCCGACTCGACGTGCGCACCGAGGTGGCGATCGGCGCGGACGGGGCGGCGAGCATCGGGGTCGTGCTGCTGATGGATCCGACCCTGGTCACCGAACTCGACGTGCTCGGGGTCGACCCGACGGCCGAGCTCGAGGCCGCCGTGGCCGTCGATCAGGACTGGGACGTCGTACGCACGACCGGTGACGAGGGGCTCACGGTCCGACTGGACCGCACCGTGGCGACGGTCGATGCCATCGGTCCGGCGCTGCGCGCGTTGGCCGAGGGCACCGGGGCGGGGGATCCACGGCTCGCGTTCGACCTCGAGGTGACCCGCGACGCGGACGGGCGGATCGACGTCGACGGTGAGGCGGGCTGGCAGGTGCCCGACCGCCCGGTCGCCGTCCTCGACGACGAGCCGGTCGGCCCGGAGGCCGACGAGATCGCGGCGCTGGTGGCCGCGTCCACCGACGTGTCGCTGGTCGTCACCATGCCCGGCAACGTCACCGCGCACGACGCGACCGCGGTGGACGGCCGGACCCTGACCTGGACGCTGCCGCCCGACACGACCGTCAGCGTGCAGGCGAGTTCCGCGCCGCCGGCGTGGTGGCAGGTACTGCCCTGGTGGCTGCTGGTGGGCACCGTCGCCGGCCTGGTGTTCGGCCTCGCGGCGATCGGCTGGCTGCTGCGCCGCGCACGCCGAGCGCAGGCGGCCTCCTAGGCCGGCCTCGACCCGGGGCGTCGGACCCGGGGCGTCGTACCCGGGACGTCGGACCCGGGGCGTCAGACCTGCGGGGTCAGCTCCACCATCGTGCAGGTGTCCTTCCAGCGCTGCAGGGCGTGCTCACCATCGGTGAGGTTGAGTCGGTTGCCGAGCCCGAGACTGGCCATCTTCTCGAACTCGTCGGCGTCGTCGACGACGCGGACCGTCGCCTCAAGGTCGCCGATGGTGGCCTTGACGTCCTTGGACTTCACGGTGATCGTGACCCGCTTCGCGCGTTCGAGGCCGGGCAGCTCCTGCTCCTGATCGCCCTTGAGCACGAACAGTTTCTGGCCCTGCTGGACGTACCACGCGGGCCGCTGCAACGAGGTGCCGTCGGCCTGCGGGATCGTCAGCCAGCAGATCGAGCCCTTCTTCAGGGCCGTCTCGGCGGCGTCCATGAGCACGCCGGCGGCCTGCACGGACTGCGGCGCGTCGATGAACACCGGGATCCGGCCCGCGAGGTGCCCGTCGAGGTAGAACAGCATGGTGTGCTCGCCGGTCGAGGTGATCTCGATCCGGTCGGTGATCTGCCGGCGGAACAGGTCCTCGAACATCTCGCCACGGAGCTCCACCCGTCGCGGCGTGCCCTCCCAGATGATGACGTTGTCGGCGTCCGCGAGGCTGACGACCTCCTCGTACATCCCCTGCGCACCCTTGTAGACCCGGTTCAGCCCGAACGGCTGGGAGCCGGCCGGCAGTTCGCCGAGCACCCGGATGACGGGGTCGCCGAAGCCACTCGACTCGTAGGTGTCGAGGTCGTAGGCCATCGCCGACATCAGCTTGACCCGGGCCATCTGCATGATCCTTCGAGGACGTCGTTGGGACGCGGGCAGCCTAGCCGTGTCGTGCCGGTCCCCGTCACCGCGCGGGCCGTTAGCCGGCCCCCCGACAGCGGTCACGGAGGTCGACATCGCTACCTTGGTCGCCGCGACCGCACCTGGGAGAGCCCGATGAGCACCACCATGACCAAGGACGAACTCGACACGCTGCGCAAGACGGTGCGTGACTTCTGCGACCGCGAGGTGCGCCCGAGTGCGCGTGACCGCGACCGCACGGAGGCGTTCCCCACCGAGCTGATGCCCGGCCTGATCGAGCTCGGCGTCATCGGTGCCGCGATCCCCGAGGAGCACGGTGGGGCCGGGCTCGGTCTCGACGGCTACCGCGTGGTCATGGAGGAGCTCGGCGCGGCCGACTCGTCGCTGCGGTCATTGGTGTCGGTCAACCTCGGGCTGGTGGCGAAGTCGATCATGCGCTGGGGCACCGACGAGCAGCAGCAGCGCTGGCTGCCGGGGCTCGCGGCCGGCGAACTCGGGGCGTTCGGGCTGACCGAGCCCGGGGCCGGGTCCAACCCGTCGCAGATGACCACGCGGGCGGTCAAGGACGCCGACGGGTGGACCATCGACGGCGCGAAGATCTTCATCACCAACGGCACGCTCGGTGCCGTCACCATGGTGTTCGCCCGGGCGATCGTGGACGGCGAGGATCGCGGGATCACCTGCTTCCTGACCCCGCAGGACAGCGAGGGCTACACCGGCACGCAGATCCACGGCAAGCTGGGGCTGCGCTCGGGTGACACCGCCGAGATCGCCCTCGAGCAGGTGCACGTGGACGACGACGCCGTGCTCGGCGACATCGGCGGTGGGATGAAGGTGGCGCTCTCGGCGCTCGACGACGGCCGGTTCTCCCTGGCGGCCGGTGCAGCCGGGCTGGCGCGCGAGGCGCTGGAACTCAGCCTGCAGTACGCGGCCGACCGGGAGCAGTTCGGCGTCCCGATCGCCTCCAAGCAGCTGGTCCAGGAGCTG
>CAYTLZ010000041.1:0-22644 GCA_964438785.1 uncultured Actinomycetota bacterium
GATCCCGCCGGCGTTGGTCGCGATGGTCCCCCCGATGGTGGCGCTGTCGCGGGCCGCGAGATCGACCGGGTAGACGAGCCCGGCGGCGCGGGCGTGGGCCTGCACGGCACCGAGCGTGGCACCGGCACCGACCGTCACCTGCAGCGCCTGCGCGTCGACGTCGTCGAGGTGGTCGAGCCGCGTCAGGCTCACGACCACCTCGCCGTCGACGGGAACGCCACCCCCGACCAGGCCCGTGTTGCCGCCCTGGGGCACCACGACCACGCCGGCGTCCGCACAGGCGCGGAGCACCGCCGCCACCTCGTCGGTGTCGCCGGGTCGGACCACCAGCGCGGCGCGGCCGGTCCAGCGCCCGGTCCAGTCGGTCTCGAACGGGGCCATGAGCTCACGCTCGCACAGCACGTGGGTCCGGCCGACGACGTCGACGAGCCGGTCGACCAGCGCGTCGGGGACACGCGGCCGTCCGGTGGCGTCGGCATCGTGCGCGGCGGCATCCGGCATGGCGGCATCCGGCGTGGCGGCATCCGGCGTGTCGGTCACAGGTCGCCGCCTTCCTCGACCAGCCGGCGCGCCTCACGTTCGACCAGGCCGAGCCGGGCCTCCTTGACCAACGGGACCTCGCGCCGGCGCTGACGGATCGTGCGCAGGTCGAGCTCGACGACGGTCAGGCTCGGGGTGTCGAGCGGTGCCTCGGCGATGACCTGCCCCCACGGGTCGACGACGTGCGAGCCGCCCCAGAAGTGCAGTTCACCCTCGTCGCCGACCCGGTTCACGAACACCACGTAGCACTGCAGCATGCGCGCGTAGAAGCTGGTGATGTCGCGCCAGTAGGTGGCGGAGTCGTAGCGCTCGGGAAAGCGGCTCTGGGCGCTGTTGGTCGGGATCAGCAGCACCTGCGCGCCGTCCTGGATGGCGAGGAAGGCGAGTTGGGGCTGCCAGGCGTCGTTGCAGATCAGCGTGGCCATGCGGCCGTCCTGGGCGTCGTAGGCGCGCATGAACTGGCCGGGGCTGAAGTGCTTGCGCTCCTCGAAGATGTCGTAGGTCGGCAGGTACAGCTTGCGATGGCAGTGCACGATCCCGCCGCCCTGCAGGTGGATCGCCGCGTTGTAGGTGTGGATGCTGCGCGGCCCCTCCTCGGGAAAGCCGAGCAGCACCCCGGTCCCCGCGGCCCGGCCCGAGAGCTCGAGCAGCCGCGGGTCGTCGGCGGCCATCCCGACACGCTCGTCGACATCGCCGAGCGCGTAGCCGGAGGTGGCGAGTTCGGGAAAGACCACGAGGTCGGCCCCGGCGGCCACCGCCTCGTCGACCAGTTCGCCGATGCGTGCCAGGTTGGCGTCGGTGTCACCGAGCACGGGCGCGAACTGGGCGAGCGCAACCTGCATGGGTGGGTTCCCTTCACCGGGCCGGCCGGGTCGGCGCGGCCCGTCGCCGCTGCGGACATGTTGCCCGCTGTTCGTGCATGACGCTTCGTCGGGCGCTTCGTCACGCAGTGCGGCCTTCAGGAGAGCACGACGCTGCCGTCGAGCACACCGCGCGATGTGCCGTCCAACGAGACGGGCATCGGCCGGGGCAGGACGACCTCGAGCGCGATCTGGGGATCCGTTCGCTCGATCGTCAGCGCGGGCCCGTCGACCCCGCCCGTGACCATCGCGACGGTTCGTGCTGCGCGGCGCGCTTCCCAGTGCCGTGCCAGATCGTCGAGCGTGACCACCGGCAGTCCGAGCGTCCGGGCCCGGGCGACGACCGGTGGCAGCACCTGCTCGGCCATGGTGCCGAGCACCTCGGGGTGGCCGTAGACGTGGACGGGGCGCCCACGGCGGACCTGTGCCTCCAGGTGCGCGAGGTAGTGGTCGCGGACGTCGTTCGGCGTCGGGGGCGGATGGCCCTGTTCCGCAGCCCAGCGTGCGGCCCGTTCGGGCGAGTACGCGTGGACGGGGAGCTGCAGGACGGATCCGATCGGCCAGAAGGGCCGACTGTCGGTCGCGAGCCCGAAATCCGACGACCACCGGTGACCGACCGCCGCGAGGGCCCGGTCCAGTGAGGGGCTCCACAGTCCCCGTGGAGCGACGAAACCGACCGGATCCCGACCGGTGACCGAACGGACCCAGGCCTGTCCCACCTCGACGTTGCGCCGGTCGGCTGCCGGCTCGTCGAAGAGATCGTGGGTGTCGGCGTGTTGCCCGACGTCATGGGCGTCCAGCCACGTACCGAGATCGCCCGGATGCGCCTCGGTGAGTTCACGGTTCAGGAAGAACGTCGCGCGCACGTCGAGCGCGGTGGCGACCGTGCCGATCGTCTTCGCACGCTGCCCGAAGATGCCGTCACCGTCGACGCGCAGCATGAGGACCGACGCTGCGCCGGCCGGCCAGGGAGCGCGACGGACCTCCGGCAGCCCGATCCGTGCAGCCGCCGCTGCCACCATCCATCCCAGTGTCTCGCTGATGCCCGCCTTGTCGACGCTGGCCATCCGCTCGGTCACCGGGGACCATGCGGCGACCGCCCGCAGGCGGTCCCCGTGCGCCATCAACGCGTCGGTCAGGCGGGCACCGGTGAAGACGATCAGTCCCTTCCCGTGGCGCAGGTAGCGCACCAGCGGGTAACGCCCCTGCTCGAGCCCGTGCTTGACGACCCGGTCCTCGTGGACTCGGACCAGGCCGTCACCCCCGCCCGGGTACAGCGCGATCGGGCCCGGCATGACGACGCGGCTCCCGTCGATGGGATCGTCGAATCCCGACACCGTCGCCCATCGCTCGCAAACTGGCACGACACCGTCATCGCCCGCCGCCCCCTCGACGACCAGGGCTCCTCCTCCACGGATCCACGCATGGAGATGCGGCGGGACCACACCGGTCGTGACCGCGATCGGCGTGGTTGGCCGTACCTGCTCGGTGTGCGACCAGCCGGCCTGTTCGAGTGCCGATGACCACGCAGCCGCGCCTGGACCCATCAGCACCGTGATCGCGACTGGCCGGCCCTCAGGCGTCATTCGGGCCGTGGCCATCAGTGCGGATCGCGCTGACTTCGCAACGTCAGCCGATAGCGGTCCCCCCGGTAGGTCATCTCGCTGACCTCGAGCGGCACCCCGTCGTCCAACCACGTGCGACGAACGATCCACAACACGGGATCCCCGATGTCGATCCCGAGGAGTCCGGCGATCTCTCCCGTTGCTTCCGTGGCCTCGACCGTCTCGTCCGCCTCGGTCAGGCGGAGGCCTCCCTGGTTCTCGAGCAGGTCGTACAGCGACCGCCCCGCCCGGAGGTCGTCGAGGTGGCGGCGCACCAGATCGCCACACCGATCACCCCTGATGTAGGTCTGGTGCACGGCCATCGGCGCATCGTCGGCGAACATGAGCCGCTCGATGAGCACGACCTCCGCTCCCTGCTCCACGGAGAGCGCACGGGCCAGCCGCAGGTTGGCCACCATGGTCGAGTGGCTCACCAGCCGTGACGAGGGGGCCAGGCCCTTCTGTCGCATGTCCTCGCTGAAACTGTTCATGCGGGACAGCGGCCGCTCCACCTTCGGCTCGGCGACGAAGGTGCCCCGCCCCTGCTCACGACGCAGCAGACCGGAACGGACCAGCGCGGCCAAGGCCTGCTGGACGGTGACCCGGCTGACGTCGTAGTGCTCGGTCAGTTCACGTTCGCTCGGGAATCGTTCCCCGGACCCGAGCGAATCGCACAGCGCGCGTAGCTCCCGAATGAGCTGGCGGTACAGCGGCGGGGCATCCGGCCCTCGATCGAGCACGGACGCCCCAAGCATCGCCGCCTCCATGGTCATCGCGCGGACCCTACCGCCCGCATGATCGCCTCCACCCGAGCCGGATCCACCGGCTCCCACCAGACGCCATCGCGCTTCATCGCGCTGCCCACGATGGCTCCGTCGGCGACCTTGAGCAGCTGATCGGCGTTCTCGGCGTCGAGGCCACTACCGACGAGCACGGGACGGGCGGCCCGCTCCTTGATCGCCTCCACCTCCTCGATGCGCGTCGGGTCACCCGTGTGCTGACCGGTCGCGATCAGCACATCCGCTCCGAAGGTCTCCGCATCGTGGGTCATCTGCGAGATCGGGAGATCGCCGACGATCGCGTGGCTGCCGTGCTTGACGTGCACGTCAGCCAGGATGCGCACGTCGGTCGCGCCGATCTGGGCGCGGAAACGTAGCGCTTCCGCCGCCGATCCCTCGATGTAGCCCTCGTTGGCGATGTAGGCGTTCACCCACTGGTTGGCACGGATGAACGTGCCACCGACGGCTTTGGCGATGGCGATCGACTGGAGCACCGCATGCGCGACGACGATGACGCCCATCGGCACGTCGGGTAGGGCCTCACGGATGTGGACGCCGACAGCCGTCAACCCCGCCACCGTCTCCGGGCCCACGAGTTCCGGCCGCCGGTAGGGAACGTCGCCGGCGTTCTCGATCAGCAGGACGTCGACACCACCCTCGACGTAGGCGCGCGCATCGACCAGCGCCTTCTCGGCGATGTCGCGCAGGGACGAGCCGTCGTAGGCCGGTGCACCCGGTAGCGGTGCGACGTGAACGGTGCCGATGATCGGCTTGCTCACATCCACCAGGTCACGGAGCAGATCGGTCGTCGGTGCGGGCGCGGGCATCAGCGGGCCTCCAGGGGGCTGCAACGGGTGGTCTAGTCGGTATCGGTCCGAGCGTGCTCGGTGAGTCGGTCGTCGGCCGGGCCTGTTCAGGTGGGCCCGAGCGCTGCGGTGAGTTCAGCGCGGGTCGGTGCACCCGTCTGCGCGCCGACAGCGGCACATGCCAGCGCACCTGCCGCAACGGCGACCCGGGCAGCGGCCACCTCGTCGCGCCCGCGGGCACGTTCGGTCAGGAAGGCGGCACAGAACGCGTCCCCGGCACCGGTCGTGTCGAGCACATCGGCGCGCACGCCTGGAATCTCCGTCACCTCGCCGCCCACGGAGACGATGGCCCCGTCGGCACCTGCGGTCACGACGACGCACGGGGGTCCGTGACCGTGCAGCGTCTCGATGACGTCCAGGGGGTCATTGGATGAACTCAGTTCCTGCGCGGCGTGATGATTCACGAAACACACATCGAGCTTGGCGAGAAGCGGAGCGAGCGGACCGAATCCACCGCTGATGGAACCGGGCTCCAGATCCGCGCTCGTCGACGCTCCGGAGCTCTTCGCCGAGGTGACCGCCTCCGTGGCGGCCACGAGTTCGAAGGGCGCGACGTGGACGTGGTCGGCGGACCCGAGCAGTGCATGGTCCAACTGCGCCGATCGGGGAAACAGGCAGCCCGTGTCCGCCAGGGTGAGCGCCTTGTCGCCCGTGTCATCGAGTTGGACGACACAGAAGAACGTCGTCGCGTTCGCATCGATGACGAGTCCGTCCAGCCGGACCCCCTCACGTTCCAGGGCCGCCCGGGCGAGTCGGCCGTGGTGATCGTCACCGGTCACGCCGTGGACACCCGCCCGAAGCCCGAGACGCTGGGCGGCGACGGCCACGTTGGCGGCCACACCGCCCGGGAAGGCACCGAGGGCCCGACCACGGATCTTCTCCCCCGCGGTCGGCAGGCGCGGGACACGCAGGAAGATGTCCATGTCGATGTCACCGACGACGACGAGATCCAGGCCGGCGGTCATTCGTCGCCCTCGCCGGACAGCAGATTGTTCAGTACGACGCTTCCGACGAGGAGCGCGCCGAGGACACCGGACTGCCAGACCTGGTCGATGCCGTTGAACTGCAGACCGGCGTTCAACAGGATCACGACGAACAGGGCGAGGAAGGTGCCACTGAGCCGCCCGCGACCACCGAAGATGTGCGTGCCACCGAGCACGGCGATCGTCACCGCCTGCAACTCCAGTCCGGCCCCGGCAGCGGGTCGGGCCGTTTGCAGCCAGGCGTTGGTCACGACCGCCCCGAGCCCCGCAAGTCCACCGGAGAGGCAGAACAGCCAGAACCGCAGCAGGTTTGGCGACCGTCCGACGAGCCGGGCCGCCGTGTCGCCGTTGCCGACCTCATAGATGGTGCGTCCGAAGCGGGTACGCGCGACCAACCAGCCGATCACCGCATAGGCCGGGAGCAGCACCAGGAGCAGCTGCGCGGGCATACCGAGCACGGTGCCCTGGCCGAGGAAGGGAAATCCGGCAGCGCCGAAGCCGCTGATCGCGGTGCCACCCGAGATGACCAGCGCGAGCGACCCGTAGAGGAACAGCGTGCCGACGGTTCCGATCAGGGCCGGAATACCGACGAAAGCGATCAGCGCCCCGTTCACGGCTCCCAGGAGCACGCCGGTCAGAATCGCGAGTCCGGCTGCCGGCCACACCGGCACACCGGCCTGGACCGCCAGACCCATCATGATGCCGGCGAGGCTGAGCGTCGAGCCGACCGAGAGGTCGATACCTCCCCGACCGCTGAGGATGATCAGCGTCTGCCCGAGCGTCAGGAGCCCGACGACCACACCGAACTTTGTGATGTCCAGCAGCAGACTCGGCCGCACCAGCGCCGGCGAGATGAACGAGAAGGTCACGAGCATGGCGATCAACACCGCTGCCAGCATGATGCGGCGGTCGGTGATCAATGCCCGACTGGACGCGGCGGATCGCGCCATCGACGACAACGTCACAGCTTGACCTCCGTGCCGGAGGCGCGTGCGAGCAGCACATCGGCACCGACGGCGATCAGGATGAACGCGCCGAGGGCGACACCGTTCCACAGCGGTGGGACACCGGCGAGCACGATGCCGTTCTGGAGCACGGCGACGAACAGCACCCCACCCAGGGTTCCGGCGAGCGAACCTCTTCCACCCGTGATCGACGTACCGCCGATGAGGACGGCCGCGATGACGCCGAGTTCGAAGTCCCGACCCGAGAAGGCCTGCACGACACCGACGCGGGCCATCTGCATGGCGGCCGCCAGTCCGACGAGCGCGCCGAGCAGCGCAAACGCACCGATGATCCTGCGATCGACGGGGATCCCGTTCAACCGCGCGGCCTGGCGGTCGTTGCCCACCGCGAACACGTCGCGACCGAACCGGCGGTAGAGCGAGATCAGGCCCAGCACGACGAAGACCGCGAGGGCGATGAGGCCGACGACGGGGAAGACGCCGATCCGCTGGCCACCGAGCCAGGGAGCGACGGGCGGAGCGAACAGATCCCGCCCGCCCCAGAGGCCGTACAACACGCTGCGCCACACGAAGAGCATGCCCAGCGTGGCGATGATGGCCGTCATGCGACCCTTGGCCACGATCGTGCCATTGAGGGTCCCCATCACCGCGCCGAGCGCGATGACGAGCCCGAGGACGGCCAGGACGGGGAGGTCCTGGGTCGTCGTCAACCAACCGGTGACCCAGGCGAGCACGCCGAGCATGGAGCCGACGGACACGTCGATACAGCCGAGGATGATCACGAAGGTCATGGCCGCAGCGACGATGGCGAGACCCGAGGAGTTGACCACCACGTTGGTGATGTTGCTCAGCGTCAGGAAGTTCGGCAACAGCAGCGAGAAGAGCAGCAACTCGGCGGCGAGCAGAACCCAGATGGCAGCCCGTCGGGCGGCATCGAGTCGAACGCTGAGGTCCTTCTTCCCAGCGGCTGCAGCGCTGGCCTGACCGGACTCGAGGGCGCTGGAAGGTGCGGTACTCATGCGCCGCCCCCGGCTGAGGATCCGGAACCGAGCGCGGCGCGGAGCACCGGCTCCTCGTGGATCTCGTCGCCCTCGAGATCGGCGACGATCCTGCCTTCGCGTAGCACCATGATGCGATCCGACAAGGCGAGCATCTCCGGTAGTTCGGACGAGATCAGCAGTACCGCGAGACCGGACTCGGCGAGCTCGCCAATGAGCCGATGGATCTCGGCCTTGGTGGTCACGTCGATCCCGCGGGTCGGCTCATCGAGCACGAGCACCTTCGGCTCCGTCGCGAGCCAGCGGGCGAGGATCACCTTCTGCTGTGAACCGCCCGAGAGGGTCGTGATGCGGTCGTTCATCGACGCGGCCTTGACGTCGAGCTCAGCGAGGTAGCGGTCGGCCAGCTCGCGTTCCGCCGGGCGGTCGATGACCGACATGGGCCCACCTACGACGCCGAGCTTCGCGGCGGAGAGGTTCTCCCGGACGGACAGGAAGGGGAACAGACCCATCGTCTTGCGGTCCTCCGGCACGTAGGCGAGACCGCGCTCGATCGCCCCGGACATGGAACGGGGCACATAGTCCGCTCCGAGCAGCTCGATGCGGCCGGACGCGACCGGCAGTTCACCGAGCAGGGACAGGGCGACCTCGGTGCGGCCGGCACCGACGAGCCCGTAGAGGCCGAGCACTTCCCCCGGTGCCACGTCCAGGGAGATGTCGTGCAGGATGCCCTCGACGCACAACCCGTCGATCCTGAGCGCCGGCTCGTCGACCTCCGGACGTTCCCTGCGGCTTTCGGCCATCGCGGACAACGTGGAGGCACCTCGTCCGGACATCAGCTGCACCACCTCGTCCTCGATGTCGCCCTTGACCGCGAGTTCGCCGGCGAGCCGACCATCCCGAAGGACGATTGCCCGCTGGGCGACCAGTGGCAGTTCCCGACTCCGATGGGTGATGTAGAGCACGGATCCATGCTGCAACCACCGCTGGATCAGCTCGAAGAGACGCTCCGCCTCCGTCTCGGTCAGAATGCTCGTCGGCTCATCGAGGATGAGGAGTTGCGCGTCGTGATGAAAGGCTCGTGCGATGAGGATGAGCTGCTGCTCGCCGAGACTCAACGTCCCCATACGTCGGTCGAGGAGTCGCTCCGGAAGCCCCACCTCGGCGAACAGCTCCCTACCCGCGGCACGCATCGCGCGCCACCGGATGCCACCGAAGCGGCCCGTGCGTTCGCGCCCGGCGAAGAGGTTCTGCAACACCGTCAGGTGCGGTAGGAACGTCGGCTCCTGATGCACCATGACGATGCCGGCCTCGTTCGCGTCCGCGGGCGAGTTCGGCGCGAACGGCTGGCCGTCGAAGGTGATCTCGCCGGCGTCCGGTGTGTGGACGCCGGCGAGGATCTTCATGAGGGTCGACTTCCCCGCACCGTTCTCGCCCAGGACGGCGACCGATTCGCCGCGGAAGACCTCGAGATCAACGTCCTCGAGGGCCTGGGTGTAGCCGAACCGCTTGCTGGCACCAGCGAGGCGCAGCAGCGGTTCGGCACGATCGGCGGTGATCATCGATCAGAAGTCGAAGTCGTCGACATTGCTGGCGTCGAAGATCGTCGGCGGTCCGAGCAACAGTATCCCGGTCTCCGCGTCGAACTCGATCGGCTCGTCGAAACCGGGGACGTCGTTGGAGGGCTGCAGCTCGCGTCCCTCGATCAGCTCGATCGCCGCCCAGACGGTCAGGTAGCCGAGATCCTCGACGTTCCAGAGCACCGTGGTCTCCATCACCCCGGACTCGATGAACGGACGTGCCGTGTTCGGCGAGCCGTACCCGATGACGGCGATCTCGCCCGCCCGGTCCGCATTCTGCACGGCCTGCGAGACACCGGGCACCGCGGTCGACGGAACCCCGACGATGCCGACGATGTCCGGGAAGGCGGTCATCAGATCCTGTGCCTCACGCAGCGCATCCTCGGAGTCCTCCGTGTTGCGGACGCCGCCGACGAGCTCCATGTCGGGGTACTCGCTCTCCATACGTTCGAGCATGGCATCGACCCAGGCATCGAGACTGGCCGTGTCCGGGATCCCACTGACGATACCGATCTGCCCGCTCTCGCCGACCTGCCGTGCGAGGTCGTCCATGAGGGCGTAGCCGAGATCCTGATCCAGCGCCTGCGCGACGAATACCTGACGATCGCTGTCGGGCGAATCGGCGTCAGAGGTCAGGACCGGTGTGCCGTCAGCGACGGTGCTGTTGATGGAAGCGTTGATCGAGGTGGGATCGAGCGGCGAGATCGCGATCGCATCGAAGCCCTGCGAGACGAGGCTCTCGAAGATCCGCAGCTGGTCCGGCGAACTGACCGTGGCAGGACCTGTCTGCTCGTAGGTGACACCGAACTCCTCGGCTGCGTTCTGCGCACCCTGGGCGAAGCCGTCGTAATACGGGATGCCCTCGATCTGCGGGATGAACCCGATCCGGTACCCGCCATCCGCATCCTCGTCGGCGTCGACGTCGGCGTCGGCAGCGTCGTCCGTGCCCGCATCGTCCTCGCCACCGGCGAGATCCTCGGCGAGCCCGTCAGCATCTCCGTCGTCAGCTCCCGACCCACATGCGGCCAGCAGGAGCGTCACGGCAGACGCCGCAGCGATGAACCTGAGTCTTGTTTTCACAGTCGGTCTCCTACTTGTCCTAACAACCCGTCCACCCAACATTAGGATGTCTTGTTCGGAACAGCAAGGACTTTCTCGAACGCCGACCTCTCGTGGCCCGCCGCTCGCCCGTGAGGCCGCTCCGGCCGGGCACGTCCCACGTCGATCGGCGGCATCGTGCCGTCGGGCGCGACGCGACGACGACCAGGGGTCAGGCGTCGAGCTCGCCGAGGTCGTCGGGCACGTCGACGGCATACCCACGCAGCACCTCGAGCGGCACCAGGTCGAGCACCTTGGCGTTGGTCGCGGCCAACACGACCGGTGCGGCGGCACCGTCGCGATGCGCCCGCAGCCAGTTGGGCGCGGTCACGCACCACCGGTCACCGGGGTTGAGCCCCGGGAAGCCGAACTCCGGGCGCGGGGTGCCGAGGTCGTTGCCGATGGCCCGCTGATGGGCCAGGAACTCGTCGGTCACCACCGCACAGATGGTGTGGCTGCCATGATCGTCCGGCCCGGTGCGACACGAGCCGTCGCGGAACCAACCGGTCAGCGGGTCCGTGCTGCACCCGTCGAGATCGCCGCCGAGGACGTTGTGTTCAGTCATGGCGCGAGGCTACCGATGTCGACGGCCGCGACCGGACGAGCGGGCGCGATCCCCCGGGATGATCCCGCGCTGCCGCAGACCCCGGACCCGCTCCGGCGCAGTCGACGCCGGCGATGCAGCGCATCGGTGGTACGTATCCTCACCCACGCCGAACGTCGTGCCGCCCGATGGTCCGGTGTGTCCGAGCGGGCGGGAGCGGGAGGCTCATGACGATGGATGGCACCCCGGTGGCCGAGGCTGGCACCGGACGGCCCGCACCGATCGTGCGCCCGCCGGAGAGCATCGGCCGGGCGGTCGGGCTCTCCGTACTGGCCGGCATGCTGCTCGGGACCGCCGGGACCGCCGGAGCGCTGGGACCCGCGGGAGCGACCCCGATCGGGTTGGGTGTCCTGCGGCTCGGTGTCGGTGCCGTCCTGCTGCTGGTGTTCCTGCCCGTCATCGGGGGGGCCTGGTCGAGCATCCCGCGGCTGATCCGGCGGCCGACACTGTGGCTGATGGGCGCGGGCGCCGGAGCCTTCCAGCCGCTGTTCTTCGCTGCGGTCGAACGTGTCGGTGTCGGCTTGAGCACCCTGCTCGCCATCGGCTCGGCCCCGGTGTTCGCCGGGCTGCTTGGGTGGCTCGTCCGGCGTGATCGACCAACGCTCGCTTGGGCCACCGCGACCGCCGTCGCCATCGGCGGGCTCATCCTGCGCTCGTGGAACGATCTGGACGGCGGCGATGCCTTGGGGCTCGGTATGGCGGCAGCCGCCGGCGTGGGGGTCGCGTGCTACGTGGTGGCGGCCAAGGTCGAGCTCGACCGCGGCGGCAACATCGTCGAGCTACCGGGCGTCGCCTACCTGCTCGGCACCTTGATGCTGACGCCCCTGTGGGTGCAGGAGCCGCTCGCCTGGGTCGCGACCCCGAGCGGCCTGCTGCTCGCGCTCTACCTCGGCGGTGTCACCATGGCGCTGGCCAACGTGTTGCAGGTCTGGGGCCTTCGCGGTCTGCCTCCCGGCCCAGCCGCCACGTTGATGCTCGCCGAACCCCTGACCGCGACCGTGTTGGGCGTCGCCCTGCTCGGTGAACGGATCGGCGCGGTCGGCGTGTTCGGCCTGGTGCTGGTGCTCGGTGGTCTGCTGCTGCAGGGGCGCGCACTCGGGACGCGTCCGCGCGACACGCCCCGACCGCAACCGGCGATGTAGCCGGCTCGTGTCCTGCGGCCGCCCCGATCCCAGGGGTCAGTCGCGATCGACGGTCATCTCCCCGAGCTCGGACCAGTCCTGCTGGTCGACCTCCGTGCTCACGATCCTCGGCGTGGACGCGAGGTAGGGCGGCAGGTCCTGCTGGGCCTGCTTGAAGTGTGCGGATGAGACGTGCACGCCACCGGCGTCACCGTCCCGGAACGCCTCGACGAGCACGTATTCGTTGGGATCGTCGAGTGAACGGGACCAGTCGAACCACAGGCAGCCCTCCTCGGCGCGGGTCGCGGCCGTGAAGTCGGCGGCGATGCGCGGCCAGTCGTCGGCATGCTCGGGCAGGACCTGGAACTTGGCGGTGATGAAGATCATGGATGCGCTCCTCGTCGGGTCGACGCTCGGTCGGGGTCATGTTCGGGCGTGGGGCCGGATGGAACCGTCCGCCGTCACGCGCCGCCACCACCGTGCACCCCACCTGCCCGGGCACCGTCAACCTCGCTGTTGACGCTGGATGGCCTCGAGCACGATGAGCAGCCCCGTGAACCCCGGCACCAGCCACTGGGCGATCCCCAGTCGGCGTTGGGCGGCCGCGACGTCGGGTGGTGTCGCGGCGATGGGCACGGTCGCGCTCGCGACGGGGACGTCCCCGCCGCGCACGACCCGTTGTCCGGCGAGACCGGACTCGGCGGTCGCCAGCACCGCCCCGAGGGTCACCGCCGTGCGCAGGCGTCGCATGCCGGTCGAGCCCCCGTCGCGACCGGCCGGGGTCGGCACGATGCGGCCGAGTGCCCAGGCGCTGGCGACGTGGGCCAGCAACGCACCGCCGGCGATCGGGGCCCAGCGGAACCAGCCGGCGTTGGCCACCCGCGTGCGCTGCGTGTGGTCGTCGACCTCGATGGTGGCCCCGTTGAGGCCGACGGCCCCCATCCACGCCCCACCGAACCAGGCGGCCAGGCCGAGGTCGTGGAGCACGGCCAGCGTGGTTGTACGGTCGCTCATCCGTCGATCCTCCCAGCCGATCGAGGCACCGCATGGTCACCGCCGGCCGCCCGATCCACTCCGGGAGCACGCTACGCCGTGCCTCGCGCTGGTGCCGGGACATGGCGCTGACCGGGGCGCGCTACACCACGCAGCGGGTCCCGACCTACCGCCGGGACCGCGAGGGTTCCCCGGAGCCGCCCCCCGACTTCGATCGGGAACTCGTCGGCGACCCGGACACCCTGCAGCGACCCGCCGACGGCATCGGGCCGCTGTACCACCGCGCCTACTGGGTCGTGGTCACCGACGAGACACGCGGGGCCGAGGCGCTGATCGACTACATCCTGGAGGAGCCCAACAAGGTCGCCCCCGCGGAGATGGCCACGTTCGAGACCGTCGACGGGGCATCCGCCCGCGACGTGCAGGTCGGTGACGAACTCGTGGTGCGGCTCCCCGGCCCCTGGAGCGGACCGGTACGGGTCATCGACCGGACCCCGACCTCGTTCCGGCTGGCGACCCTGCAGGGCCACATGGAGGCCGGCGAGATCGAGTTCCGCACCTCGGTGGACGCCCGTGGGTTCGTCGAGTTCCGGATCGAGTCGTGGGCCCGCAGCGGCGATCCGCTGTTCCATCTGCTCTACGGACGGTTCGTCGTCGGGCGGGAGATGCAGCAGCACATGTGGGCGCAGTTCTGCCGGCGGGTCGCGGCGGCCAGTGGTGGCGTGCCGATGAGCAGCACCGCCTCGACCACGCGCCAGTTCGACCTCGACCCGTGAGCGACGCCCCACGGATCGTGCAGACCGCCCCCGTCCCCGCGTGGGCGCTGCGCCGCTACGGCCGACTCCACGACCGGGGGGTGAACTTCGATCCGATCAGCTTCGAGCAAGCCGCGGCCGATCCGGCCTGGCAGGCCGACCGCCACCACACCGAGCTGACCGCGGAGGCCCCCGGTCCCCCCGAACCCGGCGGCCCCTTCGAGGTCGCCTGCGGGCTGCTGCGCCGCTACGAGGTGGCCGACCCCGCCCTGGTCCGGGCCGTCTACGACGCGGCCGCTCCCCTCGAGGGTCGCGACATGCTGCTCGTCGGCCGCTTCGTCGGCCTGCGGTTTCCGATGGGGGTCCGGGTCGGCGGGGTCGTGGATGGCCCCGGCGAGCTCGACGGCCTGGCGGTGCAGCGTTTCGCGTGGCACTACCGCACGCTCGAGGGCCATCTCGAACAGGGACAGATGGACTACGAGGTCGTGAAGTACCTCGCGGACGGACGCGTCGAGTTCCGCATCGCCGCGTTCTCCCGGCGGGGACCGATCGGCAACCCGGTCGTGCGCCTGGGTTTCGCGCTGTTCGGGCGCTCGACCCAGACCCGCTTCTACGCCCGTGCCACGGCGCGGATGCGGTCGTTGACCGCCGCGGGCAGCGCGGGGCGCGCCCCCTGAGGCTGCGGTGGCACGGGCCTCGGCTCACGCGTACGGCACGCGCCCACGCCGACACGGTTCCCGGGCGCGCGCCGACGCGGGGTGTTGGCTACGCGCCCGGCGTCCATCGGTCCGTGCCTCAACCGGCCGACCGCGATCGCCGATCATCCGGTGTGTGCCCCATCGAGGAGTCGACGTGCGTGTCCGTGTCCCCCGCCTCACGATGGCGCTCGCCGTGGTGGTGCTGGCCGCGGCCTGCGGGCCGCCGGATGATGCGGCCGTCGACGAGGACATCGAGGCACCGGAGCAGCTCTCGACCGGTGCGCCCGCCGACGACGAGGCAGCGGACGACGACGAGGCAGCCGGCGACGAGGCAACCGACGGCACCGACGCGGCCCCGTCCGATGCCCCGGTCGCCGACGGCATGCTCGAGGTCCACCACCTCGATGTCGGCCAGGCCGACGCCACCCTGCTGCGCCATGCGGAGGCGACGATCCTGATCGACCAGGGCGACTGGCAGCGCGACGACGTGGTGCCCCACCTGCGGGCGGTCGGGGTCGACCACCTCGACGTGGCCATCACCACCCACCCGCATGCCGACCACGTCGGCCAGTTCCCCGCCGTGCTCGACGCGTTCACCGTCGACGAGGTGTGGTGGTCCGGCACGACGACAACCACGCAGACCTTCGAGCGCGCCCTCGATGCGCTGGAGGCCGCCGACGCGACCTACGCCGAACCGCGTGCGGGTGACGTCACCGAGGTCGGACCGCTGCTGATCGAGTTCATCGGTCCCGACGACGACGCCGACGGCGACGACGTGCACGACGCGGGCCTCGTCCTGCGGATCACCTACGGCCAGGTGCGCCTGCTGTTCACCGGCGATGCCGAGTCGGCCACCGAGCAACGGATGGTCGACCGCCACCGCGAGCTGCTCGACGCCGACGTCTACGCGGTCGGCCATCACGGCTCGGCCACCTCGACGACACCCGCCTTCCTCGCCGCCGTCGATCCGCAGGTCGCGATCTACTCGGCCGGGTCCGGCAACGGCTTCGGCCACCCCCACGCCGAGGTGGTGGACCGGCTGACCGCCCACCGCACCGCGCTCTACGGCACGGACGTCCACGGCACCGTGGTCGTGACCACCGACGGTGTCACGATCGACGTCACGACCGAACGGGACGGCGACCCGGCACCCGGCGACACTCGCGGGACCGACACGGCCGACGGCGGCCACGGTGGACACGACGACGGCGACGGCGAGGCAGCGGACGACGGGGCAGCCGCGTCATCGGCCGGCGGGAGCTGTGACGCCGGGCAGGTGGATCTCAACGGTGCGCAGGCCGACGGGCTGGAACGGATCGTGCACATCGGCCCGGAGCGCGCCGAGGCCATCACCGCCGGCCGACCGTTCACCAGCGTGTCGTCGCTGACCCGGCTCGACGGGATCGGTCCGGCGCGGATCGACGACATCGTGCGCGAAGGGATCGCCTGTGTCCGCTGACCTGCCCGCGGACCGCGCCGTGGTCGACCGGATCGAGGCCGGCATCGCCGTGCTGCTCGTCGGCCCGGCCGGCGAGCAGCACGAACTCGACGCCGACCGGCTGCCCGCGGGTGTGCAGGCCGGGGATGTGGTCACGGTCCACGTCGACACCGTCGACACCGCGACGGACGTCGACGGTGCGACGGACGACGTGGGGACGGACGTCGACGGCCAGGCCCCCGCCACGAGCCGTGCCGGGATCCAGGTCGGCGGTGTCGACCGAGAGCTGACCGATGCACGCCGCGCGAGCGCGGAGCAGCGGCTGGCGCGGATCCGCCGGGAGCGACCCGGTGGCCGGTTCGGTTGACCGTGGGCGTCAGCCGCGTCAGCCGCGTCAGCCGCGCCGGCCGAAGCCGTCCGCGACACTCGCATCGAGTGCCCGGGCACTGACACCGGCCGCCTCCCCGCGGGTGAGCACGGCACCACCCTCCAGGATCCCGCGGCGCGGACCCGCCGCGATGCCCCGCGATGCGAGCCGGTCGGCGGCGGCCTGGTGCACCGCGGCGACGTCGAGGAAGAAGCGCTCGTCGACAGCCCGGGTGTAGCGGACGTCGACGTGGCCGAGCGCCCGGTCGACCATCGTCAGATACTGCTCGCGGGTGACGCGCCGCTCCGGCTGGAAGCTGCCGTCGCCGTAGCCGTGGACGACGTCGAGGGCGACCAGACGTCCGATGGTGTCGTGGTGCGCGTGGGACGGCGGGACATCCGGGAAACCGCGGGTGGGGGCGGGCAGGTCGACCTCGAGTCCGTCGAGCAGCCGCGCGATGAAACTGGCGGCGTGCGCCCTGGTCAGGGTGACGCCGGGCCGGAACGTGCCATCGCCGTAGCCACTGGCGACGCCGCGGTGGGCGGCACAGTCGATGGCCCGGCTGGCCGGTGTCGCGCTGGAACCGAGGTCGGCGAACACCCCGATGGGCGTGTGCGCCGGCGGGCAGGCCGTCTCGGTGGAGCGCAGGACCACCGCTGGCCGTTCGGCTTCGGCGAGCCTCGATCCGTCGCTCGCCATGCCCTCGTGGTAGGTCTGCCCCCAGTCGGGCAGGGGCGCACCCGGCGGGGTCGAGGCGCGCTCACGGAACACGAACGTGGCGATCGCGTAGGTGCCGCCATCGGCCTGCCAGACGTGGACGCCGACACTGAAGTCGTCGTAGCGCGGGTTCATGATGTTGGTGCGATGGCCTTCGGAGGCCATCAGTCCGCTGGTCATGGAGCGGGCGAACGACTCCGCGTCCGCCGCGGTGATGGTCGTGCCACTGACCCAGCGCATGGAGATGTTCTCCCCGGAGGCCCGCGCGCAGCAGATCTCCTGCCAGAAACCGGCACCGAGCGGGGGGACGTTGTGGCAGATGCGCTGGCCCGCGGGACACACACCCTCCGCCTGCTGCCTGGACCAGGCGCGTAGCGAGGGCTGCATGTCGTCCCACGCGAGCAACGGTGCGCTCGCCGGCTGCTCCGCACCGGCGTACCAGCGCGTCGGACGCTGGCGGGCGTCGTGATGCATGGTGACGACCGCCTGCTCGATCATGTCCCGCGCCTGGCCCATGGTCAGCGGCGCGTCCGCACCGGCCGCCGCAGCGGCGCTCGGCGTGGCCGGGACCAGGGTCACCGACAACGCCACCGCCAGCAGCAACACCCGCAGCGGGTGAATGGCGACGACACGGGACATCGGTCAGCTCCAGCTCGCACGGAGCCCACCTGCGGCACTCGACCGTCACCGCCGTGCGGGCCCGGCCTCAACCGCCGGAACGATGCCCGATGCGCGGCTGCGGCCTCGCTGGTCTGATCGGCCGGCGCGTGGCCGACGCAAGCGCACTGCGCGGCCAGCGACCCACCACCGATGGGGGTGACGAACCGACCGGTCAGACGCACAACTCGCCGTCGTCGGTCACGCCGCGCATGCACTGGAAGCGCTGCTCGGCCCCGCCCGGCTGCCACTGGTCGTCGTCGGTCCGGGTGAGGGTGATCCGGACGTCGCGACCCGCCACCGCGTCGTCGAGGTAGCCCCAGGCCAGCACCGCGCCGTAGGCGAGGTCGGGATCGTCGTCGTCGGGCAGGACCCGGATGGTGGTCTCCCACTGCTCCGTACCGAGCCCGGGTGCCTCGATCGCCGCGGCGAGTGCGGTCATGACCGCACCGGGGCTGTCGTAGCTGCCGTCGACCTCCGCCGGGACCTCGAACGGTTCCCAATCGGTCGTGCCCGGCTCCCAGCCGTCGGGGAACTCGCCGTCCTGGGTGATGATCCGGGCGCGCAGCTGATCGATCAGCCCCTCGGCCGTGCGCTGTTGCGCCGGGCTGATCGCGGTCGGTTCGCCGTCGTCAGCCGCGTCGTCGGCGTCGCCATCGGCCGGCTCGTCGGCGTCCCGGGCGGCGGCCAGGTCGGACGCCAGCGCCTCGTTGTCCGCCTCCAGCTCACGGACCCGCTGCTCGGCGTCGTCCAGGGACGCCTCGAGCTCGTCGACGCGTTCCTGATCGGCCGCAGCGGTCTGATCGGCCGGTGGCTCCGGATCGTCCGGGCCACAACCGGTGGCGATCAGCGCCAGGACGGACAGGATGGCCAGCACCGGTCGCGTTCGCACGTCGTCTCCCCCGCAGGTCGTCACGCGTTCACACCGGCGACCGTAGGGCCTCGCCGACTGCCTCGCCGACTGCCCCGCCGCGGTGTCCCGCGGTCATGTGCTCAGTACGGTGGCGTCCGAGATGGACACGACACGGTCGGGACAGGGGGCCAGGTGGCGCAGCGCGCATGCACGGCGTGCGGAGCGACGGGTACGCCGGGTCGGGCCCGGTTCTGCCCGTCCTGTGGCGAGCCGTCGCCACGCGCAGGCGGCTCGCCACGCGCGGCTGGCCGGCCAGCCGGTGCCGATGACCGGCCGGTCGCCCGCCGCCTGTCCACCGGGTGGGTGGCCCTCGCCGGGCTCGTGGTCGTGGCGGCAGGTGCGGCCGCGCTCGCCGTCGGGGCCGGATCCGGGCCGCTGACCAGCGCCGCCGACCGTGATGACGAGGTCGCGTTGGCACCTGACGACCGTGACGTCGATGGGAGTGTCGACGACCCCGCGGCCGGCCGGGAACTCACCGCGACCGAGGTTCCCGAGGGCGGCTGCGAACCGGTCGGCTGCGAACGTTGGCGGACCGAGGTCGGCAGCGGTGACACGCTCGTCGTCGATGACCGGATCGTCCACCACGCGGACACACGACTGTCGGTGTTGGACGCCACCGACGGCGAGGTGCTCGCCGAGGTCGACACGCAGGCGCCGGCCGACGCCCGACGGCTGCAGATCGCCGGCACCGGTGATGGACAGGGACCCGCCGTGATCCTGCCCGGCCCCACCGGCTTCGAGGTCCGCGAGCTCGCCGACGGCGCGCTGCGGTGGTCGGCCGACACCGAGCAGGGACCCCGGACCCCGGTCGTGCGCGACGATCTGGTCCTCACCACCGACGCGTCCCCGACCGGTCAGCGCATCCGGGTGTTCGCGGTGGCCGACGGACGCGAGCTCCTCACCGTCGACGATGCCCTCGTCGTCGCCGGTGGCGAGGTCATCATCGAGCAGGTGGCCGACGACGAGGTGCGCCTGCTCGAGCCGGCAACCGGCGAGGCTCGCCTGACGGTCGAGCCCGAGGCGTTCCGAGGCGTGGGGGCGGGCCGGATCGGGCTCGTGCAGGACGGCGAGCTCGTCGTGCGCACCTGGCCGGAACTCGAGGAGCTCGGACGCTTCCCCGACGATCCGGCGGCACCGGCGCGCTTCATCGGCGGACTGGTCGTCGCCGCGCAGCCGGCGGACGACGCCGACCCCGCCGAGGCGTCGCCCGACGACGTATCACCGATGGGTGCGTTCATCCACGCCCCACGTGCGGTCATCGACCCGGTCACCGGCGAGGTCGTCGCCGAACTCGATGCGGGGCTGCCGATCGTCGCCGCCCCCGATGGTGCCGGGGTGCTGGTGGCCGAGGAGGAGGGCTCCCGGGTCGTGGTCTCCCAACGGGACGCGGGATGGTCGTTGACGTGGCGGACCGCGCTGAGCTTCGAGCGGTCGTCGGCGACCTCGCTGCAGATCATCGGCGCGCCCGATGGCGGGTTCGATCTCGCCACGATGCGCGACAATGCGATCGAGCAGAGCCTGCCGTTCCGCGCCCGCGGTGGCGTCCCCGGATTCCCGCCGAGCCTGGGATCGGCCCAGGACCGGACGGTCGCCGCGACCCTGCTGGAGCTGAGCATGGTGCGCTCCCCCGACCAGACCGAACTGCGGGGCGAGGCCGGTGCCGTCCGGTTCGACGAGCCGGTCGACCTGATCCATGCGGCGGATCCCCTGCTGGTGTCCGTCGACGGGGACCTGGTCGCGATCGACGAGGCCCTGATCCGCTGACCTGGGGCCGGTTCGATCGCAACCCGATCACGGCCAGGGGCGGACATGGCGACAGCGCCCAAGTGGGTGACGCGCTCGGCCGGGTGGGTCAGCCCCCGGCGTGGTTGGTCGCCCAGGACCGGGCGATCAGCTCCTCGAGCACGTCCTCGTCGACGTCCTCCAGCCGCTTGACGTACAGGCACCCCTTGCCGGTCGTGTGTTTCCCGAGCCGCTCGAGCAGGTCCTCGTTGGAGCCGTAGGAGGTCAGCCCGTAGATGGTCAGCGCCGCCTTGCGCGGGGCGAGCCCGACGGCGAACCAGTCCCGCTCCTTGCCGTCCGAGGTGGTGTAGGGCTGGTGCCCGAACCCGATGATCGACCCGCCCCACATCGTCGGTTCCGCGCCGGTGACGCGACGCATCAGCTCGAGCACCGCCAGCGCGTCGGTGCGGCGACGTTCGTCGGCCACCGCATCGAGGTAGCCGTCCACGTCCGCACTGGTGGGTCGGGTCTTGCGATCGCCGTGATCGGCCATGGGTCCGCTCCTCGAGACGTCGGGATGTGCCGTCGAGCGACCGTAGTGCTGTCACCGCTCGGAGCGATCCGGCGTCAACCGTGCGCGGCGAGGAAGTCGGCGGTGATGCGGGCCAGCTCCGCTGCTGCCTCGTCGTCGTCGATGGTCGGGGTCAGGTCACGTGGCTGGTCGCCGTAGGCACCGAACTGCGCATGGTTCATGCCCTCGACGAACACCAACTCCGCATCGGGCGGCAGCAACGCGCGCCGCGCACGCAGGTCGTCGGGGGTGGACAGCCCGTCGCGACTGCCGCCGACCGAGAGCACCGCCAGCTCCGGGCGCTGATCCAGCTCCGCGCCGCCGGTCGGGAACGACGCCCACAGGATCACCCCCGCCAGCCGGTCGTCGTCGGTGCCGCCGAGCCAGCTGCTGGCCATCGCCCCACCGAGCGAGTGCCCGCCGACGAACCAGCGTTCGATGTCGGCGGCGTCGTCGATCACGTCCGCCGCCCGGGAGCGACCGAAGACGGCGAGGTTGAGCGGCATCCGGGGGATGACGACCTCGATGCCCGACGCGGCGACGATCGGTGCCCAGGTGGGGACGTAGGCGGCGGGCTCGACGCGGGCACCCGGGTAGAAGACGATCCCCGTGCTCGGCGTGCCGTCGGCGGGACGCAGCGTGAAGGTGCCGCCCTGCTCGCTGACCTCGATCCGGTCGTCGGCCGTAGCCGCGGCCAACGTCGCCTCGTCCGGACCGGCGGGGGTCCAGGCCCACACCAGGAACGCGGCGATCGCACCGGCCAGCACGACGCCGAACGTGATCAGTGCCGCCCGCAGCAGCCGCCCTCCACGCCTGGCCATGCCCCACCCCGCTGCCTCGATGTCGCCCCGGCCGAACGCGCCGGTGTCGACGCGCAGCATGCCGCAGCCGCCGCAGCGACGTCGCGCCATCGGCACCTGCCGAGCGAGATCCAGCCATTGACGTTCATCGATGCACGTGTCAGACTCCTGACATCAGATCATCGACATCTGTCGATACAGGACGACCGACGTCGGCCGCGGGTACGAGTGGGTCCGACGCCCAGATGGCTGCCGCGAACGGCGGCCGGGGAGGCAAGGCACATGACCGTCGGGATGTGGCGATGACGCCGACCGCCCCCCTCACCGCCCCGACCCCGATCGCCTGCTGCGCACCGCTCGGTGCGCCGTCACCGACCGACGAGGAGACGCAGGCCACGGCGGCACTGTTCAAGGCACTGGCCGACCCGGCCCGGGTGCGCATCGTCAACCTGCTCGCGACCAGCGACGAGCCCACGTGCGTCTGCGACCTGACCGCACCACTCGGGCTCACCCAGCCGACGGTCAGCCACCACCTCAAGAAGCTGGTCGCCGTCGGACTGCTGGACCGCGAGCAGCGCGGCACCTGGGCCTACTACTCGCTCAACCACGACACGATGCGACGACTCACCGAGGTCGTCGCGATCGGCACCGATCGCCGAGGAGCAGCACGATGAACGCCGACGATGCAGGCAACGACCTGCTCGAACAGGTCCGGGTGCGCTACGCCGCCGCCGCGACGACGAGTTCCTGTTGCACGCCGGAGTCCGCGGCCGCGAGCGCCGGTGAGGGCTTCGGGCTCGATCTGTACGACCCCGGTGAGCAGGCGTCGCTGCCCGACGCGGCGGCACTGGCGAGCCTCGGATGCGGCAACCCGACCGCGGTCGCCGAACTGCGCACGGGCGAGGTGGTGCTCGACCTCGGCTCGGGCGGCGGTATCGACGTGCTGCTCTCCGCCCGGCGGGTCGGCCCCACCGGCAGGGCCTACGGGCTCGACATGACCGACGAGATGCTCGAC
>CAYTLZ010000042.1:0-1387 GCA_964438785.1 uncultured Actinomycetota bacterium
GCTCTGGCGAGGCGTTGATCAGTCGTGAGAAGGCCACAGTCGAGGTCGCGCGCGGCGGCGACGTACAGCGCGTCGCGCGCGGCGATGTTGTCGCGCATCCGCCAGGCGGCATCCAGCAGCCAACCACCGATCGGGACGCGACGAACGTCAAGCCGGGAGAGCCGTCGCAGCAGTTCGTCGACCTCGCCGGCGGTGAGCTCGCCAGCGCAGTGGAGTCGCGCCAGGCCCGAGAAGACCTCGGCATCCAGATGCGCGACCGTGATCAGGGTCGCATCGGTGTCGCCGGCGAGATGTCGACGGACGCGCTCACCGTCGTCACTGCGAACGAGCAGATCGATGACCGCTGACGCGTCCAGGACGTAGATCACGGGAGCTCGTCGCGGGCCTCGCGAACCGCCCCTGCCCCGGACGCGGTTCGGTGCCGCGGTAGCTCGTCGAGCCCGCTGAGCCAGTCGGCGAGCGGAGGAACGGTTGTCGAGCGCTCGAGCAGACGGGCCACATAGGTCTGGAGGCTGACACCAGCATCCTGCGCACGCCGTTTGAGCTCCTCATGCGTTTCTGGTGCGAGCCCTCGGATCAGCAAATCGCCCATCGTCTCTCTCCCATCAGCTATCACAATGATAGTCCACAAAGCAACGGGGGTGCGTTGCCGGCCCACGTCCGCACGGAGGCGGATCGTGGCCCGTCCGCCGTCCGAGTCCCTGCAGGGGATCCTCCGTGGGCTCTGGGGGACGACCCTCATGGACTCGCCACCGGGTTTCCCCGAACATGGCCACTGGACGGCGAGAGCCGGCTCGACCTGTGGGTCGCCGGGTCGACTCGAACGGACAGCACGCACCCCGCGGCAACAAGGACAGGATCGAGATGGGCGACGAGCGGGCCGCAGCGCACCCGCAGCCACGCAGGTGGGTCCTGTGGCTGCGTTGGATCGTCGGGGTCGGCACCGCCCTGGTCGGGGCGACGGCTGCGGCGCTGCTGACGTGGGTCGGGCACTGCTCCGCCTTCGGGGGGCGCTGCCCTGCGGACCCGGAGCCGCTATGGGAGAACGACGTGTTCGGGACCGTTGGGATGATCGTGGCGGTGACCGTCACCGTGGTGACACTCTGCAGGCGCCCGAACCGTCGTGGTGTCGTTGTGGGTGTGGTTCGGGGCGTTGTCCTGGGTCTGGTCGTCGGGCTGCTCGCGGTTGCGTCCACGTCAGGGAGCCTGCCCCGACGCTGGCTGTGACGGTGGAGTTGCCGACGGCTCCTCCTCGACAAGACCGCACGGGGGGGCCATCGCGTCATCCCCAACCGCTCCGGCGCCGATTGCCGGATGTCGCCGCCCGGCACTAGGGTCGCATCGTCGACACACCGGCTCATCGACATATTGCTTTATCGACATATTG
>CAYTLZ010000042.1:1487-4391 GCA_964438785.1 uncultured Actinomycetota bacterium
GAGACGGAATCTCGACGCCATGCGGCACCGAGCGATGTCGTGGCGATGAGCGCGTGGCGGTGGGTGGCCCGTGCGACCCGTCGTCGTGGCCGGGACCGGTGGACACTTAAGGAGTGGGAACGTGGCTGACGAAACCGTCGAGACGCTCGGCGCCGATGCAGCGGCATCGTTGCGCCGGCCGGCGCAGCGTGCGGGGGCGCGGAAACGACCTCCCGCGCGGATCGTGGCGATGGCCAACCAGAAGGGCGGCGTCGGCAAGACGACCACGACCATCAATCTCGGCGCGGCGCTCGCGGAGCGCGGCCATCGGGTCCTGCTGGTCGACATGGATCCGCAGGGCTCGCTCGGGGTCGGCCTGGGCGCCGAGCCGCACGCGCTCGCAGCCACGATCTACAACCTGCTGATGCAGGAGGACGGGGTGGCGCTCGACGACACCCTGGTCGAGACCTCGGTGGACGGCCTGCACCTGCTGCCGGCCAACATCGACCTGGCCGCGGCCGAGTTGCTGCTGGTCCAGGAGGTCGCGCGTGAGCAGGCCCTGTCGCGGGTGCTCGAGCGACTCCGGTACCGCTACGACCGGATCCTGATCGACTGTCCGCCAAGTCTGGGCCTGCTGACGGTCAACGGCCTGACCGCAGCCGACGGGGTCATCGTCCCGCTCGAGTGCGAGTACTTCGCTCTGCGGGGGATGTCGCTGTTGATGCAGACCCTGGAGCGCGTCCGGAGCCGGCTTAACCCTGAACTGGAACTCGAGGGTATCGTCGCCACGATGTTCGACGGTCGCACCCTGCACCAGCGGGAGGTCCTCGACCGCGTGCGCGAGGCATTCGGGGACGCCGTGTTCACCACCACGATCAACAAGACCATCCGGTTCGCCGAGGCACCCGTGGCCGGCGAGCCGATCCTCAGCTACGCGTCGCGGTCGCTTGGATCCGCGGCCTATCGCGAACTCGCCAAGGAGGTCGAAGCCCGTGAGCCGTCGAGCCAGTCTGCCCGGAGCTGATGAGCTGTTCCGCGCCACCGACGCCGCCCCGCGCGAGCGCACCGGCGACCGTGACCGCGGCGGCCGGGGTCGCTCGGCTGGCGGTCGCCGTGGCGGTGCCTCCACCGACCCGGACGACGCGGGTGCCGCCGAGGCATCCGGGCGGGTCCGGCACGATCAGAAGATCACCGTCTATCTGACCGAGCAGGAACTGCTGGACATCGAGCAGGCACGCCTGCGGCTGCGCGCGGAATTCGACATCGCCGTCGACCGCGGGCGTATCGTCCGTGAAGCCGTCGCGGAACTGCTGGCCGAACTCGAACAGGTCGGCCCCGACAGTGCCATCGTGCGCCGGCTGACCTGAGCGGCATCCCACCGGGCGGCCGCTGGCCGGCCCGTGCGGGTGCCCGACGTCGTCGACCCACGCACCATCGGCCCACCGACCCGGCGGTCGTGCACGGCCCACGGGTCGGGCCCCGGGCGGCGGGTGCGTCGGACGGCGCGGCGGGCTGGTGACTACTTGTAGACAGAAAGAGAAAACGACATGTCGACATATCCGGAGCAGGGCGGTCGTGACGATCGGGACACCCGGCCCCTCGAGGTCGGTGTCCTCATCGCCCGCAAGCGTGATGGTGGCGAACTCGAGCCCGACGAGCTGCGGCGGCTCCTGACCGCCTATCTCGCCGGCGACGTCGACGACGCCCAGATCGCGGCGCTGCTGATGGCCGGGGTCATCCGCGGCTTCACCGACGCCGAGGCCGTGGCGCTGACCGATGTCCTGGTCGCCTCCGGTGACACGATCGACCTCAGTGACCTGGTCGGCCCCACCATCGACAAGCACTCCACCGGCGGGGTCGGCGACGGCACGACCCTGGTGGTCGCCCCTCTGCTCGCGGCGGCCGGGTGCCAGGTCGCCAAGCTGTCGGGACGCGGGCTCGGGCACACCGGCGGCACGCTCGACAAGCTGGAGGCCATCCCGGGCATGCGGGTGGATCTCGATCCGGCCGCCCTGCGGGCCCAGGTCGAACGGATCGGGATCGCGGTGGCGGCGGCGACCCAGGACCTGGTTCCGGCCGACAAGCGGCTGTACGCCCTGCGTGACGTGACCGGCACCGTCGCCAGCTCCGCGCTGATCGCCTCGAGCGTGATGAGCAAGAAGCTCGCCGGCGGTGCCGGACACGTCCTGCTGGACGTCAAGACCGGCGACGGCGCGTTCATGAAGGATGCGACGGCGGCTCGAGAGCTCGCGGCGCTGTGCGTGCGCATCGGTGAGGCCCGCGGACGTCGGACGGGCGCGCTCGTCACCGACATGTCCCAGCCGCTCGGCGACGGGGTCGGCAACGCCCTGGAGGTCGGCGTCGCCGTCGAGACCCTGCGCGGCACGCGCGGGGGGCGCTTCCGCGCCCTGTGCATCGAACTCGCTGCCTCGGCGTTGTCGTTGACCGGGGTCGCGCCCGACGAGGCTGACCGGCGCATCACGGAGCTGCTCGACCAGGGCCACGGCCTCGAACGATTCCGTGACTTCGTGCGCGCCCAGGGGGGCGATCCGGCGGTGGCCGACGACCCATGGGCGGTGCTCCCGCAGGCACCGGTCGTCCTCGACTACGCGCCGGGAGCCGGGCACGTCGGTGCCTTCGCGTGCCAACGCGTCGGTGAACTCGCCGGACGGCTCGGGGCCGGCCGGCAACGCGCGGGCGACGAGCTCGACCTCGCCGTCGGTCTCGAGGTGCTCGTGCGTACGGGCGACGAACTCGCCGACGGACAGCCGTGGGTGCGGGTGCATGCCCGCCGGGAACAGGACGCGCACGCCGTGCTGGCCGAGCTCGACGGGGTCATCGAGCGTTCGGCCGATGCCGTGGCCGCACCGCCGCTCGTCGCGGCGCGACTCGGGCTCGATGCCGACGCCTGACGTGGCGGCGCGG
>CAYTLZ010000042.1:4491-14779 GCA_964438785.1 uncultured Actinomycetota bacterium
TGCGCTCCGGTCTCCACGCCGAGCTTCTGGTAGACGCTCGTGAGATGGTTCTTGACGGTCTTGACCGACAGGAACAAATCCTCGGCGATGTCACCCGGGCGTTTTCCGGCGGTCAGCAACTCCAGGATCTCGCGCTCCCGGGCCGTGAGCCCGATCGAGCTGGAGGTGTTGCGCCCCGCGGCGAGATCCATGACGCGGCTGGCCACACCGGCACTGAGATACGACCCACCCGATCGGATGGCCCGCAGCGCCTCGAGCAGCTCGTCGATCGATGCGGACTTGGAGACGAACCCGTCGGCCCCCATCGCCACGGCCCGCTGCAGACTGGCGTCGTCGTCGTGCATCGACAGGAACAGCACCTTGAGCTGGGGTCGCTCGCGCCGCAGCTGTTCGGCGATGGTCAGGCCGTCGATGCCCGGCATCGCGATGTCGAGGACGACCAGATCCGGGGCGTGGGTCGCGACCGCCTGCAGGACCCCCGGCCCGTCCGCGGCCTCGGCGACGACCTCCACGTCAGCGACCGTGTTCAACGCCTTCATGACGCTCTGACGGACGAGGGTGTGATCGTCGGCGACGACGACGTGCATGGTCATGGGGACTCTCGGGTCGGTGTCACGGACGGCGTGGGCACATCACGCGATGGGGACAGGCAAGCAGATCGACGCGGTGATGCCGCGTCAGGCCAACCGGTCGGCGACACGATCCGTGCGGCGGCGCATCGGATGTGCCGCGGCGGACAACGGCAGCCGTGGCCGGGGGACGGGCACGGTCAGCAGGACCCGCGTGCCGCCACGCTCGCGCGGTTCGATCTCCAACGTGCCGTGCAACGCCCGGGCGCGTTCCTGCATCGACGCCAGACCCACGCCGCCACCGGACTCGGTGCTCGCGGTCCCGAGGCCCACGCCGTCGTCGACGACCAACAGGCGCACCTCGGCCTCGTCCTGGTGCAGTCCGATGCGGATGGCCTGCGCCCGGGCGTGTCGCAGCGCATTGCTCAGCGCCTCCTGGGCGATGCGCAGGACCGCCTCGGACCGCTCGGGATCGAGCTGGTTGGGTCCGTCACATGCCACCTCGATGCTGGGGCCGTTGCTGCTGGTGACCGCGTCGACATGGCGCGTGAGCATCACCGCGAGGTCGTCGTCGCTCGTCTCACGCAGCCCGGCGATCATCCCGCGGAGGTCGGCGAGCGCGGTTCCCGCCACCGTGGCGAGCCGTTGTAGTTCGGTGTGCCCCCCGTCGGTCCGGGCGAGCAGTTCGAGTTCCATGCGCAGATGCGCCAACGACTGGGCCACCCCGTCGTGCAGATCGGCCGCGATCCCGCGGCGGGCGGCGTCGGTGGCCCGTGTCCGGGTGCCGTCGAACAGCTGGGCGTTGTCGAGCGCGAGGTGGCCGTCGGTCGCCAGGGTGTTGAGCCGGTGCCGGGCGCGCCGCGCCGCATCGAGGTCCGCGAAGCCGGCCAGGATGACACCGGTCGGCCGACTCGGGTCGCCCAGGACGCGACCGGTCCAGATCTCCTGGTCGGACGGGTCGAGCCGGGGACCGCGGATCAGGCCCTGCAGCGCGACCGGCAGCTGGGTCGCGGGCCACGTCGAAGTGCGCCCGGCGAGCGCGGCCAGCACCGTCTCACGCCGCACCGGTGCGGCGTTCACGCCGTCGAAGCCGCTCGAGCCCGTCGGACGCATCATGTCGTGATCGGGGACCAGCACGATCGCGGCGCTCAGCTTCGGAATCGAACGCAGCTCGGCGACCAGGGCGGCCGACACGGTCGACACGTCGAGCCCGCCGGGCAGGTCGTCGGCGATGTCCCGCAAGGAGCTCAGCAGCCGGTTGACCTCCTCGAGCACGAGGCGGTCACGGCCGTTGGAGTCATCGAGGATCCCGCTCGCCGTCGCCGTGCTCACACCGGCCAGGGGGAGGAGCAGAATCAACTGGATCACGTTCGGCGCGCCGAGTTCGGCGAACTCCCCGGTCACGACCAGCCGCACGAGCAGGACCAGCCCGAGAGTGCCCCCCGCGGCCAGGCCGGCGAGCAGACCGCCCTGGGAGGCCGGCCCGGCGATCGACACCAGGACGAACGGCAGGAAGGCGACGATGGCCGGCCCCGCGAAGACCAGCAGGGCGGCGGCCACCACCAGGTCCGCGGCGCGCAGGTACTGGTCCCGTCGTGCCAGCGCGGTGAGCAGCACGTAGGCCGACAGTCCGGCCAGCAACGGCGCGGCACCGAGCAGAGCGCCGTCGGGGAGCAGCAATGGTGCCGAGGCAGCGGCGGCGAGCCGGGCGAAGCGTTCCAGGCCCATGGCCCGTACCGACCGGGCGAGGGTGTCACCGGCCCGCTCGAGCCGGGGCGGCAACGGCGTGGCGTCGGACCCCGCGCTGCTGGCGGTCGTGGCCCCGCGCTGCGTGGTCGGGTCCTGGCCCCGGGGACGCCACACACCACTACCTCTCGTCGTCACCATCTGCGGTCGGGAGGCACATCCACCAACCGACCATCGGTATCGTGGCGGTGCCGGGCAACGGCAACGACGGGGGTCGCACCGGCTGGGCCACCCGCATCGTAGTGCCGGTGCCGATCGTCGGAAGGGAAGCCCAGATGCCACCCGCAGACCCACCGTCGTCGTCCGGCGACGACGGCGGGGCGAACCGGCGCGCCGCGCAACCGCCACCACCGACCCCCGGTCGGGCGTCACCGCCACCACCACCGACGCCCCGGGGCGGCCACCAACCGGCACCCCCGGTGCCGTATGCGACCCCGTCCGGTTCGGGTTTCGCAGGGTCGGGCGGTCCGGACTTCGCAGGGCCGGCCGGTTCGGTACCCGTCGGTGGCCACGTGCTGCCGATCCGCCCGATGAGCGTGGGCGACATGCTCGATGGTGCCTTCCGGGCGCTGCGCGCCACGATCGGACCCGTCGCGCTGCTGGTGGTCGTGGTGCTCGGCCCGGTGCAGCTGCTGTTCAACCTGGTGCTGTCCCGGATCGCCCCGGCCGCCGTGGGGGCCGGGTTCGGCGACGCCTTCGTGGACGTCGACGATGCGATCGGCGCGGGCGACCTCGGTGCGCTGTTCGGCAGCACGTTCGTGTTCGGGATCATCAGCTGGCTGCTGACCCTGGTGGTCGGTGCGGCGGTCGTGGCGCTGGTCCTGCAGGTGGATCGCGGTCGCGAGACCGACATCGCCGCATCCGTCCGGTCGGCGATCGGCGTGCTGTGGTCGGTCCTCGCCGCGACGATCCTGCTCGGGATCGCCGCCTTCGCGGCGTTCTTCGGGCTGATCCTGCTCGCGGTCCTCATCGGGGTCGCCGTGCCCATCCTCGGGCTGGTCGTCGGGTTCCTGCTGTTCCTGCCTGCGGCCGTCATCGGGGGCCTGGCGTTGTTCGGCCTGATCAATCTGGTGGCACCGATCGCCGTGGTGGAACGCCAGGGCCCGCTGGTCACCATCGGCCGTGCCTGGTGGGTGCTGCGACGTCGCTTCTGGCGGGTCGTGGGCATCACGGCCCTGATCGGGATCCTGGTGGTTATCGTGACCCTGGCCGTGTCCGTGCCGTTCAGCCTCGGTGCCGTGGTCGCCGGCGGGTTCGGGTGGGTCGTCGAGTCCATCGGTCAGATCGCCGGTCAGATCGCCTCGGTGCCCGTGACCGCCTTCGCCGCGCTGCTGCTCTACCTCGATGCCCGGGTGCGCTTCGAGGGGCTCGACCTGCAGCTGCGTCAGCAGCAGCTCGGCAACCCGTGATCCCGCCCTTCGGTCACGACGCCGACGAGGTCCGGCGGCGCGCTGACGACCTGCTCAACGCGCCGCCGTACGTCGACGGGCCACCGGGGCCCGTCCGACGGTTCCTCACCCTGCTCGCCGACCGCGTGGCCACGTTCCTCGCCGAGGTGTTCGCCAACGCCACGTTCGCCCGGGCGCTGCCCTGGATCCTGGCGGTGATCGGTGTGGTCGTCATCACCGTGGTCGTGGTCCGGCTGACCCGGGGGGCGACGCTGGACCGGGCCGTCGCCGAGGTGCCCCGCGTCGACCGTCAGCGCAGCGCGGCCGACTGGACGGCCGACGCCGACGCCGCCCAGGCCGCGGGGCAGTGGCGGGACGCCGTGCGCTACCGCTACCTCGCACTGGTCACCGCCCTGCACGACGACGGCCACGTCGAGGAGGTGCCGGGGCGGACCGTACGGGAACTCGACCGGGAGGTCGCCGGCCGGGTGCCACCGCTCGCCGCCGACGTGGCGCGGGCCGGTGCGCGTTTCGAGGAGGTCGTGTTCGGGGGCCGACCGGCCGAGCGTGCCGATGCCGAGGTCATCCGGGCGGCCGTCGACGCCGTCGAGCGAGGCGGTTCCGGCACCCGCCGGGGTACCGGCGCGACGGTGACCGGATCATGAGCACCACCGAGACCCCCACCAGCGGGTCCCGCCCCGCCGGAGCCGAGGTATCCCAGCAGGGGCCGACCCGGCGCACCCGGCGGCGGCTCGGTGCCGCCGTGGTCGGGATCGTGGTGCTGGTCGGCGGGGTCCTTCTGCTCGGTCCGGCCGCCGACGGGCAGCCCTACGACCCGCGCAGCACCGACCCGCTCGGGCTGCACGGCCTGGTGACGTTGCTGGGCGAGTTCGATGTCGACGTCACGTTGTCGACAAGTCCACCTAGCGATCTGTCGACAACTGTCTTCGTCGCCGTCGACCAGTTCGACGCGTCCCGGCGGGGTGAGCTGGAGGCGTTCGCGGCGGCCGGTGGCACCCTGGTCATCGCGGACGCCACCTCGCCGATCCACGGCTTCGTCCCCGTCGAGGGCGGGCTCGCCGACCTCGTCGGACGGACGAGCCGCACGCCGGGCTGCGATCTGCTCCCGCAGGTCGACCGCGTGCGGCACGGTGGCTGGGCCGGTCTCGGACTCGACACGGACCAGGATCCCGACGCGGTCACCTCGTGCTTCGCCGGTGCCGCCGACGGCGGCGATGCCTGGCTGCGGGCCCGGTCCGAGGGCGCGGGGACGATCATCGCGCTCGGGTCCCCGGACGCCTTCACCAACCGGTCGCTCGCCGAGGAGGACAACGCCGTGCTGGCGGTGTCGCTGCTCGGTGCCGAGCCCGGTGCCCGCGTCGCGATCCTGCCCCGTGCGCCGGTCGTGGAGGAGGGCACGCCCCTGCTCGAGCTGATTCCCGACCGGGTCTTCGACGCGTTGTGGCTCCTGCTCGCCGCCGTGCTCACCGGGGTGCTGTGGCGGGCCCGACGCCTCGGCCCACCGGTCGACGAGCGGCTCCCGCCCGTGCTCCCGAGCGCGGAGCTGGCCCGGTCCGTCGGGGCCCTGTGGCACCGGGCCGGGGACCGCGCCGCGGTCGCCGCACGATTGCGCGAGGACCTGCGGCGTGACGCCCGCCGGGCCCTGCGCGTGCCGGTGGACACCGCGACCGACCAGCTGGTGCCCCTGCTGCACACACGCACCGGAGTCAGCACCGAGGACGCCGAGCGGGCGCTCACCGATGCTCCGGTCGGCCGGGATGCCGATCTCGTGGCGCTCGGCGCCGCCATCAGCCGGGTGCGGGAACGACTCACCCGTCCCCAACCTCCCGCCGCCGACGACGGTGCGGAGGACGCTGCCGGCCCGCCCACCTGACCCACCTGACCCACCGAGCGTTCCCGTCCCACCGACCGTTCCCGTCCCACCGACCGTTGCCGTCCCACCGACCGTTCCGAGCAGCCGAGGACCTCATCGTGACCGACTCGTTCCCCCCGGACCCCGCCCCACCCACCGCCGCGGCGCATCCCACGACGTCGCCCGACGACGCCGAGGCGGCCCGCGAGGCGCTCGGTGCCGTCCGCGACGAGATCGCCAAGGTCATCGTCGGCCAGGAGGGCGTGGTGACCGGGCTGGTGACGGCGCTGATCGTGCGTGGTCACGTGCTGCTCGAGGGGGTCCCCGGGGTCGCCAAGACGCTGCTGGTCACCACGCTGGCCAGTGCGCTCGACCTGCGGGCCGCGCGCGTGCAGTTCACCCCGGACCTGATGCCCGCTGACGTCACCGGCCAGACCATCCTCGACTCGTCGGGGACCGGGTTCCGGTTCCGTGAAGGGCCCGTGTTCACCAACCTGCTGCTCGCCGACGAGGTCAACCGGACCCCACCACGCACCCAGGCCGCCCTGCTCGAGGCCATGCAGGAGCGCCAGGTGTCGGTCAGCGGCACGACCCATCCGCTCCCGGAGCCCTTCCTGGTCGTCGCGACCCAGAACCCCGTCGAGCACGAGGGCACCTACCCGCTGCCCGAGGCCCAGCTCGACCGCTTCCTGTTCAAGTTGCTGGTGCCCTACCCGACGCGCGATCAGGAGCGGTTGATCCTGGAACGCCACCACCGGGGCATGGACGCCACCCAGCCCGGCAACGCCGGCGTGCGCGCCGTCGCCGGTGCTGCGCAGCTGCGGGCCGCCCGGTCGGCCGTGGAGGGCGTGCAGGTCGCCGACGAGGTGCGCGGCTATCTGGTCGACCTGGTGCGCGCCACCCGCGACTCACCCTCGGTCGAGCTGGGCGTCAGCCCCCGCGGTGCGACCATGCTGCTGCACGCCGCCAAGGCCTGGGCGTGGCTCGGCGGGCGGACCTTCGTCACGCCCGACGAGGTCAAGGCCGTCGCCAAGCCGACGCTGCGCCACCGGTTGCACCTGCGACCCGAACTCGAGCTCGAGGGGGCGGACGCCGACGGCGTGCTGGATCAGGTCCTGGCCACGGTGCCGGTGCCGCGGTGACGACACCGCTCGCACCGCCCGACGCCGACGAGCCGATGCCGGCGCCGGTCCCCGCCACGGCGAGCCGCGCGTGGTGGGCCGGCGTCCTGCCCGTCCCGACCCTGCGCGCCGCCGCGCTGCTGGTCGGTGCCGCGGTGCTCGTGCTCGTCGGACCGGACGTGATCGGGGTGTGGCCGCCGCTGGTCCTGGTCGCGCTGGCCGTGGTCGTGGACCGGGCGCTGGCACCTGCACCGTGGCGCATCGAGGTGGCCCGGTCCCTGCCGGTCCTGATCCCGCTCGACGGCAGCGGTGAGGTGGTCTGGCGGTTGCGCAATCCCTCGGCGCGGCGGATCACCGTCGGCATCGCGGACGAGCTCGCGCCGTCGCTCGGGGCCACGACCCGCCGGATCCGTACGCCCCTGGGGCCGGGTGGTCGCGCCCGGGCGTCGAGCCCGCTGCATCCTCGACGTCGCGGCACCTTCCGCCCGACATCGCTCACCGTCCGGGTCGTCGGCCCGCTCGGGCTGGCCTCGCGGCAGGCCCCCCGGTCGCTGCCGGGTCGACTGGAGGTCCATCCGAGCTTCCGGTCCCGGGACGCGGCGGAACTGCGGATCCGGCGCGCCCGGATCCTGCAGGAGGGGCTCCGCTCCGTGCGTGGCCGGGGCGGCGGTACGGAGTTCGAGGCGCTGCGGGAGTACGTCGAGGGCGACGACGTCCGCCACGTCGACTGGGCCGCGACCGGCCGGGCCGGCCATCCGGTGGTGCGCACCTTCCGCGCCGAGCGCAATCAGACCGTGATCGTCCTGCTCGACACCGGCCGCGTCGTCGCCGGCCTGGTCGACGGGGTGCCCCGGCTGGACCACGGGATGGACGCGACGCTGGCGCTGGCCACCGTGGCCACCAACCTCGGCGACCGCATCGGGCTGGTCGCCTTCGGGGCCGGGGTGCGCCAGATCGTCCCGCCCCGCCGGCAACGGGATCAGCTCCGACGTCTGTCGGGGGCGATGCACGCCCTGGAGCCGGAACTCGCCGAGTCCGGCTACCACGACGCGTTCGCGGCCACGCTGGCGCGTTTCCGCCGCCGGGCGCTGCTGGTGATCATCACCGAACTCGCCGACGAGGCGATGCAGCAGACGCTGCTGCCGGCGCTGCCGTTGATCACCCGGGAACACGCCGTCGTGGTCGCGTCCGTGCAGGACCCGGCGGTCGCGGCGCTGCGCGACACGCAGCCCACGCAGGCGACCGAGGCCTACGCGGCGGCGGCCGCGGGGCGGGTGCTCAGCGACCGGGCCCGGGCCGCGAGCCGTCTGCGCCAGCTCGGCGCGCAGGTCGTCGACGCGCCACCTGACGAGCTGGCCTCCCAGCTGGCCGACCTCTACCTCGACGTCAAGGCGCGCGGGGTGCTCTGAGCGGACGGGTCCCACGAGGGCCCGCTGTGCAACCGGGAGCCCTCGCCGAGCGCACCGGTGAACCCGGCCCGGGCGGCGCCACGGCCGGCGACCACGACCCAGGCCAGGAACGCGGCCCAGACTCCCGCGCCGATCCCGACCCGGACGGTCGCCGACCACGGCTGGCCGGTCACGTAGCCCTCGATCAGGCCCGCGACGAGGAAGACCAGCACCAGCCCGAGCGCGATGACGACCGATCGGCGGCCGGCGTCGGCCAGCGAGTCGGCGCGTCGCCGGTCACCCGGCGCGATGATCGCCCAGCCGAGCCGCAGGCCGGCACCACCGGCGATGAAGACCGCCGTGAGCTCCAGCAGGCCGTGGGGCAGGATCAGCGTCCAGAACCGGGTGGCCTCGCCGGCACCATGGAACAGGCCGCCGGCGAGCCCCACGTTGAGCCCGTTGCTGCCCAGGATGAACAGGGTCGGGATGCCGAACGCGATACCGGAGCCGAACGCCGTGGCACCGACCCGGAAGTTGTTGGTGAACACGCGGGCGAAGAACGTCGTGCCCGGTTCCGCGGAGTAGTACTCCTCGAACTCGGTCTCGAGGTAGGCCTCGCGGGCCTCGGCGGGCAGGGCCGCCTCCACCGCCGCCGGGGTCGTCGCCAACCAGATGCCCGCGGCGAGCGCGGCGATCATGAAGACGGCGGTCGACACCAGGATGGGTCGCCGGTCGTGCCACACCGCGGCGGGAAACGCCCGGGTCGTCGCATGCCAGATGGTCGCCCAGGTCCGGGGTCGACTGCCGTGGACCACCGCGGTCGATCGGCCGACCAACGCGGAGAGGTAGGCGGCGAGTTCGGGATCGGCGAGGTGGGTCCGGGCCGTGGACAGCTGCGAGGAGACCCGCAGGTGCAGACGGACGAGCTCATCGAGTTCGTCGGCGTCGAGCGCCCCCGGTTCGCGGCCCGCCCGGCGGGTCAGCTCCTGCAGCCGATCCCAGGTCGGCCGGTTCCGCTCGATGAAGCCGTCGAGATCCATGGCTGCTCCTGGGGCCGGGTCACCCGTCGCGTCGTGGTGTCCGGATCGTCGGGGATCGGACGGCGGCGGGCGATCGGACTGCGGTGGCGATCGAACGGCGGCGGGCGATCGGACTGCGGTGGACGAAGATCCGTATCGATGTGTTGCTATGTCGACTTATTGATGCCGTTCTGATGCGGGACGGCAACGATCGTGGTGTCGCGGGGCTGCCGGTGACCGCCCGGTCGGCGGGACCGCGAGCGGTACCGTCCACCCTCTCGAGTGTAGGAGGCAGCCATGAGCGGATCCCCCCACGCCGTTCCGGCCGTGATCACCCCCGATGCGGTCGGGCTCGACCTCGATGTCGCGACGCTCGGGTCACGGGGCGCGGCGTATCTCATCGATGCGGCCGTGCTGGTGTCCGGGCTGACGATCATCGGCATCGCCCAGGCCTTCCTCGGTGGGGGTGGTTTCGTCGACGGGTGGTTCGGGATCGCCGTGCTGTTCCTGCTCGGGATGCTGCTGTTGTTCGGCTATCCCATCGGGTTCGAGACGATGAACCGGGGGCGCACACCGGGGAAGATGGCGCTGGGTCTGCGGGTCGTCACGGTGGAGGGTGCACCGATCGGCGTCCGGCACGCGGCCATCCGCGCGATGGCGGCGCTGCTCGAACTGCTCGGCACCGTCGGGGCGATCGCGATCCTGACCTCCTTCGCCTCGTCGCGGTCGCAGCGGCTCGGTGACCTCGCCGCCGGCACCCTGGTCGTGCGCGAACGGCGGGGGAGTCGGTCCGGACCGCAGGCGGCGGTCTTCCGGGTGCCGGCCGGGCTGGAGTCGTACGTGGCCAGCGTGGACGTGCGGGCGCTGGGTGCCGCGGACTACGCCGCCATCCGGGAGACGCTGCAACGCGTCGACCACCTTCCCCCGGCGATCAGCGAGGAGCTGACCCGCGGGCTCGCCGCCAGACTGCTCCCGCGCATCCAGCCGCCCCCACCCGCGGGCGTCGGGGCACCGGTGGTCCTGCAGGCGCTGGCCGCGGCGATCCAGGCCCGCCGCCAGCCCGTTGGAACACCGGCAGCGACGGCATCTCCGTCGCAGCCCTCTGCGCCGGAGCCGGGCAGCGGAGCCGGTGACCGCGGCACCGTCACCGCCGCGGCCGGGACCCCGCAGCCCCCGCAGGCCGA
>CAYTLZ010000042.1:14879-22320 GCA_964438785.1 uncultured Actinomycetota bacterium
TCGACGGGATTCGCCCCACCGGACTGACCCGTCGCGGGTCGCCCTGTCGGTCCAGCCATGTATTGACTTGTCGACAAATTGACACACGACGGTCCGGCCCCGTGGCCTGCAGCGGCCGGGCCGGGGGCGCGGGTCCCGAACCATTAGGCTCGGTCGCTCGTGGCACCGTCGATGAGGTGTGGGACCGATGACCTACCAGGTGAAGCTCGAGGCGTACGAGGGGCCGTTCGACCTGCTCCTCGACCTCATCGCGCGCCGGAAGGTCGACATCACCGACATCGACCTCGCCGAGATGACGTCCGACTTCCTGGCCCACCTCGGTGCGGGCATCGAGGAGTTGGACCTGGAGACCGCGACCCGGTTCCTGGTCGTGGCGGCCACGCTGATCGAGCTCAAGGCCGCCCGGTTGCTGCCGGCGGACGAACGCGAGGAGCTCGAGGATCTGCTGGGCGACGCCCGGGACCTGCTCTACGCCCGGCTGCTCGAGTACCGCGCCTTCCGTGACGTGGCCCGCATCCTCGATCACCGCCTGCACCAGCACGAGGGCTACGTCACCCGCGAGGTCCCGCTCGAGCCGTGGATCCAACGGCTGGTCCCGGAGACCCCGCTGCCGATCGACGTGCAGGGCCTGGCGGCGCTGGCCGCGGCCGCGACCGCGCCCACCCCGGACCGCAGCGTCGATCTGACCCACATCCGGCGCAGCTACCTCACCATCCGCGAGGCCGCCCTGCAGCTGCTCGCCGCGCTCCCCGACGAGGGCGAGTCGGCCGGGTTCCGCACCCTGACGCGCGACCGGGGACGCGGCGACCGCGTGGTGCTCTTCCTCGCCGTGCTCGAGCTGTTCAAGCTCGGCCACATCGCGCTGGATCAGCCCGATCACCGCGGGCCGCTGCAGGTGGCCCGCCGCAGTCGCGCCACCGACCTCGATGCCATCGTCGCCGAGGTGGAGCAGAACCCCGACGAGCTCGACGAACAGCCCGCGGACATGGTCGACGGTGTCACGGTCGCGGTCGGTGCCGACACCGCGGAGGTTCCGGCGTGACGAGTCCCGATGCGACCGTGCTGCGTGACCTCGAGGCGCTGCTGTTCCTCGCCGACGAGCCGATGGACGTGGTCACCATGGCGGCGGCGTGCGAGGCCGATCCCGACCACGTCGAGCAACAGCTTGAACTGCTCGCGGCCCGCACCGTCGAGGAGGACCGCGGGCTGGTGATCCGTGCCGTGGCCGGGGGGTGGCGGATGTCGACCGCCCCCGCGACGCACCCGAGTGTCGAACGGTGGGCGCTGTCGGGCCGCACCGGCCGACTCACACAGGCCGCGCTCGAGACCCTGGCGGTGATCGCCTACAAGCAGCCGATCAGCCGAACCGACATCGGCGAGATCCGCGGGGTCAACGCCGACGGTGCCGTGCGCAGCCTGGTCGCCCGCGGGTTCGTCGCCGAGGTCGGCCGCGAGCCGGGTCCCGGTCAGGCGGTGCTCTACGGTACGACGCGACTGCTGCTCGAACGGCTCGGGCTCGGCTCCCTCGACGAGCTGCCCGCCCTGACCGACTTCCTGCCCGAGGCACCCGCCCCGGACGAGCCCGAACTCGGTGCGCTCAAGGAGGTCCGCCGGCGGCTGGCCGCCGGCGACGAGCTGCCGAGCGGGCTCGGTGGTCGCAGCGCGGCCCAGACCAACACCGGCGGTTCCGACCCGGATCCCACCACCGACGACGAGGACGACGACGTCCTGCCCCGCCCGACCCGGGCGGTCGGCGGACGCCGCGACGACGCCGACATGGACGCCTTGACCGACCGGCTCGAGACCGCCGCGCGCAACGCGATGGGGCAGCTGCGGGCCGCGGTGGCGGCCGGTGAGCGCAGCGATCAACACGACGACACCGACGCCGACGACGCCGACCAGGCCGCCGCGCCCGGCTCCACCGCCCCCGACTCCACCGCCCCCGACCCCGACCAGCCCGACGACGCGGCTGACCGGACCCCCGATGAGACCCCGGACGCGGATGCGTCCCCGGAGGACACCCGTGGCTGAGGAACGACTCCAGAAGGTGCTCGCGGCGGCCGGGATCGCCTCCCGCCGCGCCAGCGAGGACCTGATCGCCGCCGGTCGCGTGACGGTCAACGGCCAGGTCGCCGAACTCGGCAGCAAGTGCGACGCCGAGGTCGACGAGGTCCGGGTCGACGGTGAGCGCATCAACGTCGATCCCGAGCTGACCTACATCATGCTCAACAAGCCGCAGAACGTGCTCACCACCGCGGACGACCCCGAGGGCCGACCGACGGTCTTCGACCTGATCAACCTCACCCAGCGGCTGTTCCCCGTCGGGCGGCTCGACATGGACACCGAGGGGCTGCTGCTGCTCACCAACGACGGTGATCTCGCGCACGCGCTGACGCATCCGTCCTACGAGGTGGAGCGGATCTACGTCGCCCTGGTGCCCGGTCCGGTGCGCAAGAAGGTGCTCGCCGATCTGCGCGCCGGCGTCGAACTCGAGGACGGGATCGCCAAGCCGGTCCGCGCCGAGGTGCTCGAACACGACAAGGGCAAGGCGCTGCTGGAGGTCGTCATGGCCGAGGGCCGCAAACGTGAGGTCCGGCGGATGCTGGGGGAGCTCGGGCTGACCGTCGAGCGCCTCGCCCGGGTGTCCTACGGCGGGGTGGAGCTCGGCGACCTGCGCCAGGGCAAGTGGCGGTTTCTCACCCAACCGGAGATCTCCATGCTGCACGCCGTGACCTCCGGCGGCCCCAAGCCGCGCCGTCGCGGCGGGCCCCGGGCGAACAAGCGATGAGCGAGCCAGCCATGAGCGACCCGGCCATGAGCGACCCGGCCACGAGCGACCCGGCCACGAGCCCGACGCCGAGCGGCGCCCCGACCGAGCGCGTCCGCGCGCTGCGGGGTGCGACCACGCTCGACGTCGACGAGCGTGCGCAGTTGTTCGCGCGGACCCAGGAACTGATCAGCGAACTCTTCGCCCGCAACGGGCTCACCGAGGACGACCTGATCTCGATCGTGTTCACCGCCACCGACGACGTGCACTGCGCCTTCCCGGCCGAGGCCGCCCGGGAGGCGGGCATCACCCACGTCCCGCTGATGTGCGCGCGGGAGCTCGACATCGACGGTGGGGTCGAGCGCTGCATCCGGGTGCTCGTCCACGCCTACACCACCGCGACACCGCGCGAACTGCGGCACGTGTACCTCCACGGTGCCCGCCAACTGCGCACGGACCTGCCCGAATGAGTGAACGAGACGCTCGTGGGTCCCACACCGATGCCGGGAGCCCGAATCCGGCATACGGACACCTAGGGGCGGCGCGAAACGCCCCAGGTGGGCGATCCTCGTGCGTTCGTACTGGTCGGCTCGCCGCCGGACGCGGACCCGGCTGCACCCCGGTCCGGGGCGGGCCGAACTGATGGACGTCCTGCCGCAGCGGCTGGCCATCGTCGGCGCGGGCCTCGTCGGCGGGTCCATCGCCGCCGCGGCGCTGGGTGCCGGCATCCGGGACGTGCGGATCACGGACGTCGACGCGACCGTCCGCGAGCGGGCCCGGACCCGCCCGTGGGGGCACGCCGTCCACGACGAACTGGGCCGTGCCGTGCGTGATGCGCAGATCGTCATCGCCGCGGTGCCGAGCGGTGTGGTGGGCGAGGTGCTGCTGCAGGTGGCCCCGTTGGTGGATGCGACGGCGATCCTGACCGATGCCGCCAGCCTCAAGGGCGACTTGACCCTCGATGTTGCATCGAGGTTGAGGCTCGACCCTGACTTGAGGTCGAGGGTCGGGCGCTTCGTGGGCGGTCACCCCATGGCCGGCAGTGAACACAGCGGGCCCGAGGCGGCCGATCCGCACCTGTTCGACGGGGCGACGTGGGTGCTGACCCCGACCGTCGACACCGACGACGACGTCCTGCCGACCCTGTCGGTGCTGTTGCGTGCGCTCGGGGCCCGGGTGGTCGCGTTGTCGCCCGCCCGGCACGACGAACTCGTCGCCATCGTGAGCCACCTGCCCCAGGTCGCCGCGTCGGCGCTCGCGGACGTGGCGGCCGACGCCCTCGACGAGACCGGCGACGCGGTGCTGTCGGTCGCCGGTGGGGGCTTCCGGGACACGACCAGGATCGCGGCCAGCGATCCCGCGTTGTGGGAACCGATCCTGCGCGGGAACCGGGACGCCGTGCTCGGCGCGCTGACCGCGTATGCGTCCCGCCTCGAGCGGCTGCGTCACGCGGTGGCCACCGACGACTGGGCGGACGTCACCGCCGTGCTGACGCGGGGGAGTGCCGCCCGGCGCCGCCTGGCCACCAAGGAGGTCGTCGACGAGGTCGTGGACGTCGTCGTCCCGATCACCGACCGCCCGGGCCAGTTGGCGCTCGCCATGACCGCGCTCGGCGAGGCCGCCGTGAACGTCGAGGACCTCGCGATGCGTCACGCCGCGCAGGGGCCCCGCCGGGGCGTGCTGCTGGTCCGGGTCGCCGCCCATGCCGCCCCTCGGGCGGTCGCCGTCCTCCAGGAGCGCGGCTTCCCCGCCCACCTCGGTGCCGAGGACGAGGCATGACCCGACCGACGGATCCGCGAACATCGCTTTGTCACTATGTCGACATTAATTGTCGTTTTGTCGACAATGCTCGTCACGTTGGCGGAGCGGCCACGGCGGTGGGGCGATGACGACGGACGCCGCCGGTCCGCCGGCCGAGCGGGACCCGCAGGCCGCGCGCACGATCCACCCGCTGACCGCCCCGCCGGACGTCACGGTGCGGGTGCCCGGATCCAAGAGTCTGACCAACCGGGCGCTCGTCGCGGCGGCGCTGGCGCGGGGGACCTCGCGGCTGACCGGTGTGCTGTTCGCCGACGACACCGAGGCGATGCTCGGCTGCCTCGCGGCGCTCGGCATCGAACTGCACGTCGACCGGGACGCCGAGGTGGTCGAGGTCGTCGGCTGCGGCGGCGTCATCCCGGTGGCCGAGGCGAGCCTCGACGTGCGCCTGTCGGGGACGACCGCCCGGTTCGTCGCCCCGCTGCTGGCCGCCGCCACGGGGCGCTTCCGGCTCGACGGGGGTGCGCCGTTCCGGCTGCGGCCCATGGGACCGGTGCTGGATGCGCTGACGGCGCTCGGTGCGGACGTCGTGGCGCTGGGCGAGCCGGGGCATCTGCCCGTTCAGGTCGTCGCCCACGGTGCCCGGGGTGGGACGGTCGAGGTGGCCGGGGACCGCTCGAGTCAGTTCCTCTCCGGGTTGCTGCTCGTCGCGCCGGTGCTCGCCGACGGCCTGCGGATCCGGGTCACCGGGTCGCTGGTGTCCGAGCCCTACGTGCGCCTGACCCTCGACGTGCTCGAGGCGTTCGGTGCCCGCGTGGACCCGATCGCCGGCGGGTCTGGCACCGAGGGAGCGGGTGCCGGTGCGCGCGACGCCGACGCACCGGGCGGCACCCGCGGCTTCGACGTCCCGGGTGGCGGCTACGAGGCGACCGACTACGCGGTCGAACCGGATGCGAGTGCTGCGAGCTACCCGCTGGCGGCCGCCGCGATCACCGGCGGTCGGGTCCGGGTCGCCGGCCTGCACGCCGGGGCCCGCCAGGGCGACGCCGCGTTCGCCCGGGTGCTGGAGCGCATGGGTGCCGAGGTTCGGATCGACGCCCACGGCACCGAGGTGCGGGGGACCGGCCGGCTGAGCGGCATCGACGTCGACCTGGGGCCGATGTCCGACACGGCCCAGACGCTGGCGACCGTGGCGACGTTCGCGACCGGACCGACCCGGGTGCGCGGCATCGGGTTCATCCGGGCCAAGGAGACCGACCGCATCGCGGCGGTCGTCACCGAACTGCGACGCTGCGGGATCACCGCGACCGAGGACGACGACGGCTTCACGGTGCACCCCGGGATCCCCACGCCGACGGCGATCGCGACCTATGACGACCACCGCATGGCGATGAGCTTCGCGCTGCTCGGCCTGGTCCACGACGGCATCACGATCCTGGATCCCGGCTGCGTGGCCAAGACCTTCCCCGGCTACTACGACCTGCTCGAGCAGTTGCGCGTCCCGGGGGACCACACCGACCCGACGAACTGACCCCCCTGCCCTCCCTGCCCCCGTCGACACCCCGGCTCCGGCGTCCACGTCGACCCACCGTCCGGCGATCGGCCCGGTCGTGGCCGGTAGGATCGTCGATCGCGGCACCCGGCGTGCCACCTCGACGACATGGAGCCTGACGTGCCGCGTCCCAAGGACGATCCGAGCTCGGAGCGAACGGCGGCCGACGACGTCTTCGACCGGCTCGACGTGTCCGATCTCGACCTGGAGGATCCCGCCAGCTCGGAGCTCGGCGATGACGACGTCGATCGCTACCTCGATGCGTTGACGGGGACCGTGATCGCCATCGACGGTCCGGCCGGGTCCGGCAAGTCGTCGGTTGCCCGGGCCGCCGCCGCCGCGCTCGGTCTGCCCCACGTCGACACCGGTGCGCTCTACCGCGCCGCCACGCTGGCGTGCCTGCGGGCCCGCGTCGACCTCGCCGACCAGGATGCGTGCGCCGGCGTCGTCGCCGGCGTCGAGGTGACCCGCACCGACGGGCGCACCCGGCTCGACGGTGAGGACGTCGAGGACGAGATCCGCGAGGACGCGGTGACCGCCGCGGTGTCGGCGGTGTCCGCCCACGCCCGGGTCCGCGACCTGCTCACCCCCGTCCAGCGGGCGGAGGTCGAGGTCGAGGGTGGCGTGGTCGAGGGTCGGGACATCGGCACGGTCGTCCTGCCGGATGCCGATGTGAAGATCTACCTCACGGCGAGCCCCGAGGAACGGGCCCGGCGCCGGGCGGCCCAGCTCGGCCGCGAGTCGGACGTCGCCGCGCTGGCGGCCCAGATCCGCGCCCGTGACGAGGCCGACGGCGCCCGGGACGTCGCCCCGATGCGTCCGGCCGAGGACGCCTGGGAGTTCGACACCACCGGGTTCGGCATCGACGAGGTCGTCGAGCACATCGTCGAGCGCGTCCACCAGACACTGGCCGGCATCGCGCCGATGGACGGCACACCCGTGCCACACGATCCGTTGGCGGTCCGGCGTGCGCTGCCGCGGGTCGCGATCGTCGGGCGACCGAATGTCGGCAAGTCGACACTGGTCAACCGCATCCTCGGTTCCCGGGTCGCGATCGTCGAGGAGAAGCCCGGCGTCACCCGCGACCGCACCGAGCACGTCGCCGACTGGCTCGGCCGGCCGTTCATGGTCGTCGACACCGGCGGCTGGGAGCACGGTGCGGAGGGCATGGCCGCCCGCATCGTCGAGCAGGCCGAGGCCGCGATCGCCGATGCGGACGTCGTGCTGTTCGTCGTGGACGCCACCGTCGGGGCGCTCGAGGACGACGAGCGCTACGCCAAGCTGCTGCGTCGCTCGAAGGTCCCGGCGGTGCTGGTGGCCAACAAGATCGACGGTGACCGCCAGGAGCCGCTGATCCACGAGCT
>CAYTLZ010000043.1:0-22209 GCA_964438785.1 uncultured Actinomycetota bacterium
ACGTGATCATCACCGGTGGGGAGAACGTCTCCTCCATCGAGGTCGAGGACGCGCTGCACGGCCATCCCGCGGTCGGCGAGGTGGCCGTGATCGGCATCCCCGATCAGAAATGGGGCGAGACGGTCACCGCCCTGGTCGTGCGCACCCCCGGACACGACGACGTCACGGAGGCCGACCTCATCGCCCACTGCCGTGATCGGCTCGCGCACTACAAGTGCCCGACATCCATCGAGTTCCGCGATTCGCTCGATCGCACGGCCACCGGCAAGCTGCAGAAGTTCAAGCTGCGCGCGCCGTACTGGGAGGGCCAGGAGCGGCAGGTCTCCGGCGGCTGAGCCCGGGGTCAGAACCCCGGGTCAGAGCCCGGGGTCAGCCCCGCTGCACCGTGCCCATACGCGTGACGGCCTCGGTCAGGGTGGTCTGCGAGGTGGCGAAGTTCAGGCGGACATGACCGGCCCCGCCGGAGCCGAACACGTGCCCGGAGCTCAGGCCCACCCGCGTCCGATCGAGGAAGGCGCGCGCCGGTCCGGCCAGGTCGGTCACGATGCCCGGCCCATCGCCACCGTCGACGTCGTCGAGTTCCAGCGCACGGCAGTCGAGCCAGGCCAGGTAGGTCCCCTCGGGCGGCGTGTGGCGGACCGCGGGCAGGTGGTCGGCGAGCAACGCCCCGAGCAGATCCCGGTTCGCCGCCAGGCCGACCAGCAGCGCGTCGAGCCAGGGTTCGGCCTCGGCGAAGGCCACGGTGTGCGCGAGCACGCCGAGGTGGCTCGGCCCGTGACTCACCTCCTCGGGCAGCCGGGCCAGGTCGTCGGCCGCGCCGGGGCCGGCGATCAGCAGGGCGGCCTTCAACCCGGCCAGGTTCCACGCCTTCGACGCCGACATGACGGCGAACGCGTCGTGCGCCCCGGCGACGCTGAGGTAGGGGGTGAACCTGGCCCCGTCGAGCACGAGCGGCGCGTGGATCTCGTCGGCGACCACGCGCACCCCGTGCTCGTGGGCCAGCGCGGCGACCGCAGCCAGTTCGTCGCGTGTGTGCACCACCCCGGTCGGGTTGTGCGGGTTGCACAGCAGGTAGGCGACGCGGTCGCTGGTGCGCCGCGCCCGGGTGAAGGCCGCCGTCAGTGCCTCGAGGTCGATGCGCCCGCCGACGTCGAGCGGCGCTTCGACGATCCGTCGGTCGTCGTGGGCGACGAAGGCGTAGAAGGGCGGGTAGACCGGTGCGTTCACCACCACCGTGTCACCGGGGGCCGTCACCAGCCGCAGCACCTCGACGATCCCGAGCATCACGTCGGGCGCGATCGCCGTGCGCTCCACCGCCAGGTCGTCCCAGGCCCAACGGCGGGCGGCGAACCCGGCCAGCGCCTCCGCATAGCCGCGGGCACCCCCCGGATAGCCGGTGTCGCCACGGTCCACCGCCGCGTGCAGCGCAGCGCTGATCGGTGCCGCCAGCGGGACGTCCATCTCGGCCACCCACAGGGGCAGCACGTCGGCGGGGTGCAGTCGCCACTTGATGCTGGTGCGCCGGCGCAACTGTTCGATCGTCAGCTGTTCCAGCGGGTTGTCATCGGCGTGCGGCGCGTCCACGCTGGTCCCTCGTTCGACTGCGGGCAGTCAACCACGGCCGGACGCCGACCGACACGACGTCGACGTCTCGGGCCGTGAGCGCAGGACTCGCCGTCGTCGGGCAACGGTGCTCGCCGAAGCTGCCTCAGAACAGATCGCGGAGTCGTTCCAGGACCCGCTCGACGATGTTCTCGACGTCCTCGGACCCGGGCAGGTCGATGCCGCCATCGCCGTCGTCGCCCTCGTCGGCCGGCGGCGGTGGGGCATCGTCGACGGCCGCCTCGCGCTCCGCGACCGACTGTTCCCGGGCGCTGAGGTCCTGCTCCCGCTCGGCCAGGATCGACTCCCGCTCGTCGAGCGCATCGGCGCGCGACTCGAGCGCCGCGGTGCGCTCCTCCAGCGCCGCGAGCTGGGCGGCGACGTCCTCGTCCCGGTCCCCGGCGGCGGCCTCCGCCTCGGCGAGTTGCGCCTCGAGTTCCTCGATCCGGGCGTCGCGGGCCTCGACGTCCGCCTCGAGCGCGGCGATCTGCTCCGCACCGGCGTCGGTCCCGTCGACCACGACCGGATCGTCCCCGCCGGTCGACAACGCGATGATGATGAAGGCGAAGGCGAACCCGAGCACCGCCCCGATGAGGCCGAGCGTCCAGTCACGCAGCCGCGAACGCTCCGGTTCCTCCTCGACGTCGTCCGCGTCGGGGTCCTGGCCGTAGGGGTCCTGGCCGTAGGGGTCCTGGCCGTAGGGGTCCTGGCCGTAGGGGTCCTGGCCATACGGGTCCTGGTCGTAGGGGTCCCCGGCACCGGTGTCACGCGGGTCGACGCTCGCCTCCCAGGCCCGGTGGGTACCGGCTGCCGATCCATCGACGGCCGGCATCGCCTGGGTCGGGTCCTGGCCGGCGGGTGCGCCCTCAGCGGGTGGCACGGCGCGGGTCGCGTCCTGCTCGGACCCCGTCGGTCCGCCGGGCGGCGGTGGTTGCTGGGGATCGTCGGGTCGGTCACCGGCGTTGGGCTGATCGCTCACGACATGCTCCTCGGCTACGTACGACCACGCTACCCGCCGCCCGACGGCTCGCTACCGTGCGTTCGCCGATGTCGATCACCGCTCCCGCTCCCGCCGACACCGATGCGCCGCCGCTGCGCATCGGGCCGATCGAGCTGCGCACCCCCGTGGTGCTCGCACCCATGGCAGGGGTCACCAACGCCCCCTACCGCAGCCTGTGCCGCCGCCATGGTGAGGGGCTGTACGTCTCGGAGATGGTCGGTGCGCGGGGACTGGTCGAGGGCGATCGCACCTCGCACCTGAAGGCGTCGTTCGCGCCGGACGAGGCGGTGCGTTCGATCCAGCTGTACGCGACCGCCCCCGGGGATGCGGCCCGCGCGGTGCGCCTGCTGGTCGAGCCCACGATGACCGTCGAGACCCACAGCCGCTACGCGCCCGACGCCCGGCCGGTCGACCACATCGACCTGAACTTCGGCTGCCCGGCCCCGAAGGTGACCCGCCACGGCGGTGGTGCCGCCCTGCCGTGGCGGATCGACCTGTACGCCGCGATCGTGGCCGCGGCCGTCGGTGCCGCGGGCGACGTGCCGGTCACCGTCAAGATCCGCAAGGGCATCGACGACGACCACCTGACCTTCCTGGAGACCGGTCGCATCGCCCAGGAACTGGGCGTGGCCGCGGTCGCCCTGCACGCTCGCACCGCCGAGGAGCGCTACGGCCCACCGGCGGACCGGGAGGCGATCGCTCGACTGGTCGATGCGCTGGACATCCCCGTGCTCGGAAACGGGGACATCTGGGAGGCCTCCGACGCCCTGGCGATGGTCGAGGAGACCGGCTGCGCCGGCGTGGTCGTCGGCCGTGGCTGCCTCGGACGGCCCTGGTTGTTCCGCGATCTCGAGGCCGCGTTCGCCGGTCGGCCGGTCCCACCACCCCCGGACCTGGGGCAGGTCAGCGACCTGATCGCCGACCACGCCGACCTGCTTGTCGCCCACGTCGGTGAGACGATCGGGCTGCGCGAACTCCGCAAGCACACCGGCTGGTACCTGCAGGGCTTCCCGGTTGGTGGCGCGCTGCGTCGGGCCCTCAATCAGGTCACCAGCGTCGAGCAGCTCCGCGAGCTGCTCGGTCACGTCGACCGGACGCAGCCGTTCGACGAGGGTGTCCGCCGTCAGCCGCGCGGGCACACGGATCCGCCCAAGCGGGTGATCCTGCCCGAGGGCTGGCTCGACGACCGGCACAGCGGCGTCGCCCTGCCCCCCGAGGCGGCGGCGGTCGTCTCGGGCGGCTGAGCCGCCCGGGGTCGGGGGTCACTCCTGCGGCGGCGAGTCCCAGTCCTGCACGTCCTTGCCGGCCTCACGCGACAGGATGTCGAGTGCCGCGACGGCACCGGCACCGGCCGAGATGATCGCCTGGCTGCGTTCCGGGCGGGCGACGCGACCGACCGCGTAGACACGATCCACCTCGGTGCGGTATTCGGCGTCGACCGGTACGTGGCCGCCGTCCTTCTCCGCACCGAGCGACGCCGCGAGTGCCTGGGCGGCCTTGCCACCGGCGAGCACCACGTAATCCGCCCGGTCGGTCCCGGTCGACGTGGTCACCGCGAACCCGTCGCCGTCGACCGTGACGGCCTCGACCTCGTCGTCGCGGAGTCGGGCACCCTGGTTGGCCGCCTGGCGGCGGGCCAGTTCCTGGAAGGCCGTGCCACCCATGTCCTCGACGCCGAGGTAGTTGTACAGATGTGCGTAGTGCATCGGGGTCTCGTCGGTGCCGTAGACCACGGTGTCCTGATGGTTCTTCGCCAGGAACAGCGCGGCCGAGAGTCCTGCGGGACCGTCGCCGACGATCGCGATGCGTGCCATGTGATTGCCTTTGGTGGTTGCCGTGTACGACCGCAGGTTCGCAGACCAGCCGGCCGACAGACGGGTCGCTGCGTCACCGCGACGCAGCCCCCGGCCATGGCGATAACGTCGGCGTCCATGGACCTGCCCTCCGCGCCGGCGCACGGCGATGACCCCGCCCGGACCGACGATCCGCCGCCGCGGCTGGTGCTCGCATCCTCGAGCCCGCGGCGTGCCGAGCTGCTCGCCCGGCTCGGGCTGCAACCGGTGGTGCAGCCGGCGGGTATCGACGAGACCGCGCTCACGGGGGAACACCCGGACGAACTGGTGGCACGGCTCGCCCGGGCGAAGGCGGCGCACGTGGCGTGCCGCCGCGGGGGTGCGCGCCGCCGACACGATGGTGGTCCACCAGGGGCGGGCGCTCGGTCAGCCGCGTGACCGCGACGAGGCGGCAGCGATGCTGACCGCACTCGGTGGGACGACCCACCGGGTCGTCACGGGGGTGGCCGCGATGCGCGGTGAGCGCCGTGCCGAACGGCGCGTGGCCACCCGGGTCGCCTTCCGCCCGCTCGATCCCGACCGCATCCGCTGGTATCTCGCGACGGGCGAGGCCGACGACAAGGCCGGCGCGTACGCCCTGCAGGGTGCCGGGGCCGTCCTGGTGGACCGCATCGAGGGCTCGGACACCAACGTCATCGGCCTGCCGCTGGCCGAGACGGTCGAGCTGCTCGCCGAGCTCGGACTGGACGTGTGCATGCCGCCGGCCCGGTGACGACGCGGCCCGACGGCGCAGCGCCCCGCGCGACGGCGGGGGCGCACCCGCCGTCCGGCCGGTTCACACCTCGGGGGCGCGGGCCCGTGCCGCCTCGATGTCGCGGTTGGTGAACCGTGGGCCGAAGAAGATCGCCAGCACGAGATAGACCACCACGCTGGCCACGAACGGGGTCCGCAGCGCGGGTTCGCGCCCGAGCGGCCCCTCGGTGGCGGCGACCAGCGCGCCGCCGACCAGGGTGCCGATCGGCATGGCGCCCCAGCCGAAGAACCGGTAGACGCTGTTGACCCGACCGAGCATGGCATCGGGGATCATGGTCTGGCGCAACGACACGGTGACGACGTTCCACAACACCGCCAGGAAACTGAAGGCGATGAACATCACCGCCACCACGACCGCCGAGGACGTGATCGCCGTGATGCCGAACGTCAGGATCGGCACGCTGAGGGTGAGGAACATCGTGCGTCCCGGTCCGATCCGCTTCGCGATCATCGGTCCGAGCGCACTGCCGAGCACCCCGCCGATCGACGCGGACGCCAACAGCACACCGAACCCGAGACCGTCGAGCAGCAGGATCTCCTGCACGAACAGCACGTAGGTCGCCATGACCGCCGCCCCCGTGCCGTTCATCAGCGCCAGGGCGATCGCCAGTCGACGGAGCAGGTCGTCACCCCACATCCACCGCACGCCCGCCCTGATCGAGGCGGTCATCGAGGGGCGCGGGGTCGGCGGGACGATCGGCTCGGAGGTCGCGGCCGGCAGCCGTGGCCCGGTCGCCGACGCCGGAGCGGTCGTCGCCGCCGGGGTGGTGCGGAAGGTCCCCGGAATCGCGGCGACGAGCGCCGCCGACAGCGCGGCGGTGACCGCGTCGATGGCGAAGGGCAACGAGATCGCCACCCCGACCAGTGCACCGGCGACGGGCCGGGCGAGGAACTCCGAGGTCACGAGCTGCGCCCCGAAGATGTTGCCATTGGCCCGCTCGAGTCGGTCCCGGCTCACCAGGGCGGGCAGGATCGCCTACGAGGTGTTGTCGAACACGACCTCGGCCAGGCCCAGCACGAAACCAGCGAGGTAGAGCAACGGCAGGTTCATCACGCCGGTGAACACCGCGATCGCGGCCAGCCCGGCGACCACCGCGCGGAGCAGGTTCGCCCCGACCATCAGCTGGCGACGGTCCAGACGGTCACCCAGCACCCCGGCCTGCAGGCTGAAGACCAGCCATGGCAGCCGGGTGGCGAACGCGACCCCGGCGATGGCCAGGGCGTCGCGCGTCAGCAGGCTCGCCAACCACGGGAAGGCCAGTGCGGCGAGCCCGTCACCGAAATTCGACGTGGTGACCGCACCCCACAGCTTCCAGTACCCACCGTTGAGGCCGGCCGTGCGCCGCGACCACCACGACCCGGAGGCCGGTGTCCCGGACCCGGTCGATTCGGTGGTCACACACGTCTCCACGGGCTGCGTCGGCGGCACGCTCGACGGGCACCGCGACGAGGTGTCCACATCACCCCGCCGGCGCGCGAGACTAGTGAGTCGCTCAGGTCGCCGGGTGCTGCAGGCGTCGTTCGAGCCAGGCGATCAGGTCCGTGGTCACCTCGTCGCGGTTGGTCTCGTTGAGCATCTCGTGACGTCCGCCCTCGTAGACACGTGACTCGACCTGGGTCAGACCGGCGGCGTCGTAGAGGGCCGCGAGCCGCGCCTGCCCGGCGGCCCCGCCGACCGGGTCCTCGGAGCCACAGAACAGATGGACGGGCAGCTGCTTGGGGGCACCCGCGCGGACCCGCTCGGGCTGGCCGATCACCCGTAGACCGGCGAACAGGTCGACGTAGAACTGGGTGGTCGCGACCCAACCCGACAACGGGTCGGCGATGTAGGCGTCGACCTCGGCCTCGTCCCGCGAGAGCCAGTCGCGGTCGGTACGGCGCGGTTCGAACGCCTTGTTGTAATCACGGAAGACCACGTTCTCGAGCAGCTCGGAGCGCCCCCGCGGACCGAGACGCGCCCGCTCCGCGCGCGCGAGCGTGGCGGCGACCTCACCGAGCGGGCCGATCGGTCCGTTGGACCCGGACAGGATGAGCCCGTCGATCTCGCCGGGGAACGTGAACAGGTACTGCTGGGCGAGGAACGACCCCATCGAGTGCCCGAGCAGGAACACCGGTCGGTCCGGCTGCTCGGAACGGATCCGCAGCGTCACCCGGTGCAGGTCGTCGAGCACCGTCGCCCAACCCCGCGACGCCGCGAAGAAGCCCAGGTCGTCCTCGATCGGGGCCGTCAACCCGTGACCGCGGTGGTCCTCGGCGTAGACCGCGATGCCGACGTCGTTGAGCGCGGCGGCGAACCGGGCGTAGCGCCGCGCATGCTCACACATCCCGTGGGCGATGTGCACGACCGCGCGGACGTCGCCGTCGGGCACCCACCGGTGGACCGTGACCGGCACGCCGTCGCGGGTGTCGAGGATGAACGTGTCGGCCGTGGCCATGTGTGCTCCGTCGCGTCGCGGGACGCGGCGCAGCCTAGGACACCGCCGCGGGAACGATCAGTCGCAGCCCGGGGCCGGGACCGCCCCGCGGGCGGCACCGACGAGCGTGGCGAGCGGCGTCGCCACCCCACGACCGTCGGCGGACCGGGCGAAGACCTGGCCCACCACCCGCCCGTCGTCGTCGAGGACCGGTGACCCCGACGATCCACCGGCGATCCGCAGGTCGAGCAGCATCCGCCCGCCCGCCAACTCACTGACGGGGCCCGAACTGAAGGCCGGTTGGCCGCCGGGGAAACCGACGACCCGCACCTCGTCACCGACGCCGGCCGAGGCTCCGGTGCGCAGACTCGGCGGCATGGCGTCGGGCGGCAGCTCGAGCACGGCGACATCCGCATCGGTGGCCAGACGGTGGCTGGCGACCGGGGTCGCGGCACCACCGGACAACGGGCGGACCGCGATGCTCTGCGCCTGATCGACCACGTGGCGGTTGGTCACCACGACCGCGCCGCCCGGCAGGGCCAGCGCGAAGGCACTCCCCGTCGACGAGCGTCCGAGACAGTCGGTCGTGGACACCAGCAGCATGGCGTCGGCGAGCCCGGCGTCCGCCCCGAGTTCGTCCACCACCTCGGAGCCGGCCCGCCCGAAGACGTACTCGGCGATCGCGAACCCACCGACCGGCAGGAGCAGACCCAACGCGACCGCGACGGCGACCCAGCCACGGACCCGGTCGGCCATGCGTTGCAGCGGTGTGCGGTACCCGTCGAGGTCGTCGCGGGCCGCGTCGTAGGCGAGCGGATCCCAGAGCGGCTCGCCGTCGCCGGCACCGTCGCCCGGCTCGGGTTGGTCCGGATCACGCGGGTCCTGCTCGTCCACGTGCAGCTCGTCTTCGTCGGGTGCGGGCTCGAGCCTCGAGCCCGATCAGGGCCCTGACGGTACGGCTCCGCCCCGACACCCCGCGCCAGGCTGCGCCGCCGCGCCGCACCCCGGCGGCGGTCGGTCACCGGGGTGTCACCTGTTCGCCACCTCGACGCCGTATCGTGGCACGGCCGGCGACCGGGCCGGCGTCGTTGGGGAGCATCCTGGTGGACGACGCACGCCTCGAAGAGCCGAAGATGCCACTGCTCGAGAAGCTCGGACTCCATCGTCCCGAGCTGCGCAGCTGGGCGATGTACGAGTGGGCGATCACCGGGATGTACGCGGTGATCGTGACGGCCGTGTTCCCGATCTACTTCGCGTCGGTGGCCGCGGCTGACCTCGGTGGTGGCCGGACCAGTCAGGTCTACGCCCTGGCCAACACCGTGGGCATCTTCGTGGTCGGCCTGACCGCGCCGCTGCTCGGTGCCCTGACCGACACCAACCCGATCAAGAAGCGCCTGCTCGGCCTGTTCGCCGGGATCGGTGCGGCCGCCGTGTGCGGGCTGTTCTTCGTCGAGGAGGGCGGCTGGGTGCTCGGCGTGGCGCTGTTCATCGTCGTCAACATCGGCGTCAACGCGTCCACGGTCTTCTACGACTCGCTGCTGCCCCACGTCGCGCGCCGTGACGAGGTCGACCGGGTGTCGACCGGTGCCTTCGCGGTCGGCTACGTCGGCTCCGGGCTGCTGCTGGTGGTCGGCCTGCTCATCATCCAGGCACCAGGGCTGTTCGGCATCCCCGACGGCACGCTGCCCTCACGCATCGTGTTCGTGCTGACCGGGCTGTGGTGGGCCGGCTTCACCCTGCCGCTGCTGCGCAACGTCCCCGAACCCGCGCCGGAGATCACCCTCGAGCCGGGCGAGAGGCCCCTGCCCGCCGCCGGCCGGCGACTGCTGATCACCTTCCGATCGCTGCGCGGCTACCGCGAGGCGTTCCTGCTGCTCATCGCCTACTTCATCTACGGCGACGGCATCGGCACGATCATCCGGCTCGCGACGATCTACGGCACGGAGATCGGCATCGACCAGACCACCCTGATCGTGTCGATCGTGATCGTGCAGTTCGTCGGCATCCCGTTCGCGTTCGCCTTCGGTGCGATGGCGGAACGCATCTCCACCAAGAAGGCGCTGCTGGTGGGCGTGACCGCCTACGCGGGCATCACGGTGCTCGGCTACTTCATGACGACCGGATGGCACTTCGTCGCGCTGGCGATCCTGGTCGGCACCGTCCAGGGCGGGACGCAGGCGCTGAGCCGGTCGCTGTTCGCGTCCATGATCCCCGCTGCCCGCTCCGGCGAGTTCTTCGGTTTCTTCGGCGTGATCGACAAGTTCAGCGGCTTCATGGGGCCGGCGGTGTTCGCCATCGTCTCCGCCCAGCTCGGCTCGTCACGCAACGGCATCCTGTCGGTGATCGTGTTCTTCATCGTCGGCGGGCTGATCCTGACCCGGGTCGACGTCGACGCCGGTCGGGCTCGGGCCGTCGCCGAGCAGGCCCGCATCGAACGGGAGGGCGCGGTCCGCGAGTGGTGAGCCGGCGGTCGAACGTGCGCTCAGCGTGACGTCCTGCGCTGCCGTGCGACCGCTCGCCCGCGCCCGGGCCCGCGGTTGCGCAGCGTGGTCGCCGATCTCCTAGGCTCCGTCGCGGGAGAGCGGCTCGTCGCGGCGGCCGCTCGATCGGGATCCTCGGGAGCGGACCTCGGTCGGGTGGTCGCCCCGACAGCTCGACACCGTGGTCGCACCGCCGCCCCATCGGTCGCGCACGATCCGCGGGGCCGGCGCGGGCAGCGCGGGGCGCACCACGACGCGGGCCGGCGTCGCCACGACCGTGTGGATGGGTATGCAGCGACGCGTCGGTGACGGCCACCCGGACCTCGCGCGCGCCGGCGTCGTCCCGGCTGCTGGAACCGAGGTGGCCGACGAGCTCGGGGCCGATCTGGCCGCCCTCGTCGCGCGGCTCGACGTCGATGCGATCCTCACCGAGGCGGCCCGCCAGCTGCTCGCCGGCTCCGGCCTGCCGGTCGCGCTGGTCGGGCATGCGGAGGGCGGTGACCGCATCACGGTCCGGACGACCGCCGGGACCAGCACCTCGATGTTCGCCGGGCTGGTCGTCCCGCGCGGCCACGGGCTCGGCGGCAAGGTCATCGCCCTGCGACGCGCCCAGACGACCGACGACTACCTCGCGAACCCGTCGATCACCCACGACTTCGACCGGCCCGTGGCCGCCGAGTCGTTGCGTGGCATGACCGCCGTGCCGATCGCGACCCCACGGCGGCTGCATGGGGTCCTCTACGGCGCCTCCCGTGAGCACGGGCCGATCGGTGACCGCGCCGCGGACGAGGTCACCCGCATCGCCGCGTCCACCGGGGTCGCGCTGGACGTCGCCGAGCGTGCGACCCACGCCACCGAGGTGGCCGTGCACGAGGAACGCCGACGGCTCGCCATCGGACTGCACGACTCGGTCGGGGCGATGCTCTACGCCATCTCCGCGGGCGCCCGCCGGCTCGCGGACGAGGTCGCCGACCACGGCGACATCGCCGACCACGCCCGCGACATCGAGGACCGGGCGGCCTCCGCCGCCGTGGCGCTGCGACGGTCGTTGCGGGCACTGCACTCCACGCCCGAGGAACTGGCGCTGAGCGTGGCGCTGTCCGCCGACTGCCGTGCCTTCACGGACCGCACCGGCATCCCGGCCCACCTGGTCACGCTCACCGACCTGCCCGCACTGACGCCCGAGCGCAGCGACGCCCTGGCCGCCGGGGTGCGCGAGGCGCTGGTCAACGTGGAGAAGCACGCGGGGGCGGCCACCGTGGCCGTGACCGTCGCCGCCCGCGACGGCGGCGTGATGGTCGCGGTCGCCGACGACGGTGCGGGCCTGCGATCCGGCCCGACCCGACCGGCAGCGGACGCGACCGACCCGACGCCGACCACCGCGGGTGCGCGGGCCGAGCTGCACAGCTCCGGGCTCGGGTTGGAGGCCGTCGCGGTCCGCCTCGCCCGGGTCGGCGGCGACCTCCACCTCGGCGCGGGCGACGACGGCGGCACCACCGCCAGGATGTGGGTTCCATGCTGACCACCACCACGACCCGCGTGCACACCGGGATCCTCGTCGTGGACGACCATCCGGTCGTCCGCGAAGGCACCTCGATGCTGGTGGACAACGACGCCGGCATGGAACTGATCGGCTACGCGCGCACCGGGGGTGAGGCGATCGAGGCGACCCGGCGCCTGCGACCCGATCTGGTACTGCTCGATCTGTGCCTGCCCGACATGCTGGCCCCGGAGGTCACCCGGGCCCTGCGCTCGGCCCACCCGCCGGTCAGGGTGCTGGTGTTCACCGCCTACGCCGATCACGCGGCGCTGCGGGCCGCGCTCGAGGCCGGCGCGCACGGGTGCCTGCTCAAGGACGCGACGCGGACCGATCTGTTGCGGTCCATCCGGCGGGTCGCCGCCGGTGAGCAGGTCATCGATCCGCGCATCGCCGACGACGGGACGCCGGCGACGGGTCGCCCGCCGGGTCCGGCGGATCAAACCGCCGGCATCGCACTGACCGCCCGCGAATACGACGTGCTGCGGCGGGTCGCACTCGGCGAGACCAACCCGGAGATCGCCACCGCGCTGGATCTGACCCGCAACACGGTCAAGAGCTACCTGCAGTCGGCCTTCGGCAAGCTCGACGCCCGCAACCGGGTCGAGGCGATCATCCGGGCCCGCGAGGCCGGCCTGCTCTGAGGGTCACGCCGCTCAGGCGGTGCGGGTCTGCTCGAGGCCGAGGTCCTCGATCATCACGTCACGCATCTTGAACTTCTGGATCTTGCCGGTCACCGTCATCGGGAACTCGTCGACGAACCGGACGTGCGCCGGGATCTTGTAGCTCGCGATCGTGCCCTTGCAGAACGCCCGCAGCCCGTCGGCGTCGAGATCCGAGCCCGCACGGCGCACGACCCAGGCGGCCACCGCCTCGCCGTACTTCGCATCGGGCACGCCGATGACCTGCACGTCGGTGATGTCCGGATGCGTGTAGAGGAACTCCTCGATCTCACGTGGGTAGACGTTCTCGCCCCCGCGGATGATCATGTCCTTGATGCGACCGACGATGTTGACGTAGCCGTCGTCCTGCATGACGGCGAGGTCGCCGGTGTGCATCCACCGCGCCGCGTCGATGGCGGCCCGGGTCGCCTCGTCGTTGTTCCAGTAGCCGAGCATGACGAGGTAGCCGCGGGTGCACAGCTCGCCACGTTCACCGCGGGGCACGACGTGGCCGCTGACGGGGTCGACGATCTTGACCTCCACGAACGGGTGGATGGCCCCCACCGTGGACACCCGGTGCTCCAGGTCGTCGTCGGGGGTCGACTGGAACGACACCGGCGAGGTCTCGGTCATGCCGTAGGCGATCGTGACGTCGTCCATGTGCATGCGCGAGATGACCTGCTTCATCACCTCGACCGGACACGGTGATCCGGCCATGATCCCGGTGCGCAGGCTGGTGAGGTCGTAGGACTCGAAGTCCGGGACGTCGAGCATGCCGATGAACATCGTCGGCACGCCGTACATCGCCGTGGCGCGCTCCGTCTGGGCCGCGGCGAGCGCAGCCGCCGGGTCGAACGTCTCGCCGGTGATGATGACGCCACCGGCATGCGTCAGGAACGCCAGGTTCGACAGCACCATCCCGAAGCAGTGGTAGAACGGGACGTTGACCACGACCTTGTCGCCGGGCTCGAGCGCGAGCCGTTCGCCGGTGAAGAACCCGTTGTTGAGGATGTTGTGGTGCGAGAGCGTCGCACCCTTGGGGGCCCCGGTGGTGCCGGAGGTGTACTGGATGTTGATGGCGTCGTCGAAGTCGAGCGTCGCTTCGCGACGACGCAGGGTCGCGGTGTCGATCTGGCCGGCCAGGTCGAGGAAATCGCCCCAACTCCGTGTCCCGGCGTGGTGACCGGCACCGAGCAGGATGACCTCACGCAGCGCCGGCAGCTTCGGCCGGACCTCGTCGATCATCGCGACGTAGTCGGTCTCGCGGAACCGGCGGGCGGCGATGAGCACCGAGCACCCCGACTGTTCGAGTGCGTAGGCGAGTTCGTGGGTGCGGTAGGCCGGGTTGATGTTGACCAGCACCACACCGGCCTTGGCGGTCGCGTACTGCACCACCATCCATTCGGCGTTGTTCGGGCTCCACATCCCGACGCGATCGCCCTTCTCCACGCCGAGCGCGAGCAGGGCCCGGGCCGCCTCCTCGGCGGCCGCGTGCAGCTCGGCATAGGTCCAGCGGATGTCCTGCGTCGGGGCGATCACCGCCTCGGTGTCCGGGTGTTCCGCGGCGACGCGGTCGAGTTCCTGTCCGATCGTCCGATCGAGCAGCGGCACGTCCGAGATGCCGGACACGTACGAGGGTGCGGCCATGGTCGTCTCCCGATGTCTCGCCCGCCCCCGGCACGACGCCCGATGGACGACGCCCGATGGACGGACTCCCGGGTGCATCTTGAAGCGGCCCACCCCCCACCGCCACCCCCGGATGGGGGGTCGGGAGCCGGGCGCGACGACGTCGGTGTCAGCTCAGCAGCCGGGTCAGGGCCGGGGCCAACTGGCCCAGGCCGGTGACGACCCGGTGCCGCCCGCCACCGGCACGCGCCAGACGTCGACCCGCGGCGACCGAGGCCGCGTCGTCGGAGGTGCCCAGCACGTGCACCCGGTCGAAGCCCCCGAGCACCGTGATGGGGTCGGCACCGGAGGTCGCCAGACAGTCGGAGAGCACCACCGCGACACGGCTGGCCCGGTGGTCGGCGGCCAGCTCCTCACTGGCCGTGGTCAGCCCGAGCGCGACGTCGGTGACCCCGTGGCCGCGCAGCGACAGCACGTCGTCGACCACGGCGTCGACCGGACGGGGCGACCCGGGAGCACGCAGGACCAGCGCATCGGTGCCGAACGCCAGCACACCGGCGCGTGATCGTCCCTCCGCGGCGAGCAGCACCGCAGCGGCGGCGGTCGCCGCGACCAGCACCTGCACCCCGCGCATGGACCCGCTGCGGTCGATGCACAGCATCAGCGCCTGATCCGGTGCCGCCCAGGTGCGGGCGACCAGCTCGGCCGGATCCCGAGGTCGGCCGCCGGCCCGCTCGATCGAGGCGTCGAGATCGAGGTCGCCCTCCGCCCCGACACGGGAGACGACCGTGCCGACCCCGCGGGCGCGGGCGACGGTCCCCCGCGCCGTCCGCAGCGCGAGTCGACCGGCCAGTCGGCGTGCCCGGGCCCGGAGCACCGGATCGGCCGCACCGACGAGGTCGACCAGCAACTGCCCGGCCGCCTCCGCGTCCGCGTCGAACAGCGCGTCGAGTGCGTCCTCGTCGAGCTCGCCCACCTCGGGTGAGACCTGCTCGAACGCCTCGTGACGGCGCGCGAGCTGGTCGCGTGTCGCCCGACGCCGGGCCTCCTCGGCGACCTGCTGCTGCGCCTGGTCCCCGCGGCTGGCCCCACCGGTCCCGCGGTTGCGATTGACGGGCGGTGGGCTCAGGCTTTTCCCGGCCCCGCCTCCCGTGGTCCGGGTGACGGGTCGTCGTCACCACCGTCATCGCCGGTGTCATCGGCTCCGTGGTCGTCGTCGGTCGGCGGGTCGGTGGCCGTGTCGTCGCCGGTGTCGGGTGCCGGCCAGTGGGCGGCGACGAGCTCGTCGAGCACGTCCTCGGGGGTGCGCTGCACCCCGTCGTCGACCCGGATCCGTCCCGACAGTGCGGCATGGACGGCCGCGGTGACCGTGGCGCGGCTCGGGACCGACTCCTGCCGTGCGGCGGCCAGCCCCCGGACCAGCGCGGCGACGTCCTTGGCCCCGCGGACCGACGAGCCGTGCCCCAGATCGGGGTGCTCGCGCGTCGCACGGACGACCCGCACCGACGCGGCGGCCAGCCCGGCGTCACCGCCGGCATCGGCGGCGACGACCTGCTGTTCACCGGGAGCGTCGAGGTAGTCGACCACGATCCGGCACATCCGGTCGTACAACGCCTGGGCGACCCGGGCGGTGCCGACGGCGTCGAACGGGTTCATCGCCGCGACCAGCCGGAAGTCGGGGGCGGCGGCGTACCGACCCGCCCGGGGGACGTGGACCTCGCCCTCCGCCAGGGCGGTGATCAGGACGTTCAGGGTCTCGTCGGGGACCCGGTTCAGTTCCTCGACGTACAGGATCCCACCGTCGTGCACCGCGCGGACCAGCGGGCCCGGCACGAAGGTGTCCCGGCTGTAGCCGGTGTCGAGCACGCCGGCCGGGTCATGGCTGCCGACGAGCCGCGCCGGGGTCAGCTCCGCGTGCCCCTCGACCAGTTCGATGCCGAGTCCGGCGGCGTCCGCGACGGCCCGCAGCAGGGTGGACTTGCCGGTGCCCGGTGGCCCCTCCAGCACGACGTGCCGTCCGGTCGACAGCGCGACGGCCAGGACCTGGGCGGCCTCACCGAGCCCGACGGTCGCGGCCTCGGCGGCCGCGACGAGCGCGGCCACGTCGAACCCGACCGGCCGTGGGGCGGCGGGGTCGACAGCGGCCGCCGCACCCGCGGACGGGGGAACCACGGGTGCGGCGGCGGAGCCCGACGGCTCCGGCTGGTGGGCGGTGCTGATCGTCAGTGCTCGTGGATCAGGACACCGCGGACGTTCTTGCCCTCGATCAGGTCGTTGTAGCCGTCGTTGATCTGATCGAGCGTGTAGGTCTTGGTGATCAACTCGTCGAGCTTGAGCTGCCCGGAGGTGTAGAGGTTGAGCAGCTTCGGGATCTCGTTGTGCGGGTTCCCGCCACCGAACAGCCGGCCGACGATCTCCTTCTCGAACAGCGTCAGCACGGAACCCGACACCTGCACGGTCGCCTTGGCCGGGTCGGCCAGGGCGGTGAGCACGACGCGTCCACCCTTGCGGATGATGTTGACCGCCGCCTCGGTGATCTCCGGGGTGACCACGTCCACGGTCACGAGCGCCTTGTCGGCCCCGACGCCGCGGGTCAGCTCCTGCGCGAGCGCGGTCGCCTCCTCGGCGTTCGACACCGAGTGGGTGGCACCCATCTGCTCGGCCATCTCGCGCTTGTTGGCGAGCGGGTCGATCGCGATGATGTTGGTCGCACCCGCGTGCTTCGCCCCCTGCACCGCGTTGATGCCGATACCGCCGATGCCGAAGATGGCGATCGTGTCACCGACCTCGGTGGGGGCGCTGTAGACGGCGGTCCCCCAGCCGGTCGCGACGCCGCAGCCGACGAGGCAGACCTTGTCGAGGGGCAGTTCCTTGTCGACCTTGACCGCCGACTGGGTGCTGATGACGCCGTACTGGGAGAAGGTGCCCAGCATGCACATCGCACCCACGTCGGAGCCGTTGTCGTGGAACCGGAAGCTGCCGTCGGTCATGCAGCCTTCCAGGATGGTCGCCCCCGAGTCACAGATGTTCGACCGGCCGGTGGAGCACCAGCGGCAGTGGCCGCAGGCGGGCAGGAACGAGGCCACGACGTGGTCGCCCTTCTCCCAACCGATGACGCCGGGCCCGACCTCCTCGACGATGCCGGCACCCTCGTGGCCGCCGACGATCGGGAAGCGCGGCACGATGTCACCGTGACGCAGGTGTTCATCGGAGTGACACAGCCCGGAGGCCACCCACTTCACCAACAGCTCGTTGCCCTTGGGCGGATCGAGTTCGAGTTCGACGACCTCCCAGTTCTTGCCCGAGTCCCGCAACATGCCAGCTCTGGTCTTCATGACGCTCCCACTTGAAGTCGATGTGCCGTCCCCTCCCAAGGGCGGCACGCACGGGGCGAATCCCGCGTGGACGCATCCTGCCCGGCCGGTCAGTCCTCCGCTACCCCCATCCGGGGGTGGCCGCAGGGACCTCAGCCACCGAGCCCACCGTCGGCGGCGACGACCGAGCCGTTGATGGCCGCGGTCGCCGGGTCGCACAACCAGGCGACGAGCCCGCCCACCTCGGCGGGTTCGAGCAACCGGCCGATTCCCTGGTGGGCGGCGAACGCCTCGACGTGGTCGAGCCCGTACAGCGCCCGGGTCGCCTCCAGCATCGCGGTCCGGGTCGAGCCGGGCGCGACCGTCACGGCCGTGACCCCGCGCCCGACGAGGTCGGCGGCGAGCCCACGGACGAGGCCGACGACCGCGTGCTTGGCCGCCCCGTAGAGCCCGAGTCCGTACAGGCCCGTGGTCCCCGCCGCGCTGCTGATCGCGACGAACCGACCGTCGGGCGTCGGGGCGTCGAGCAGCACCGGGACCGTGGCCCGTGCCAGGTTCCACACCCCGCGGACGTCGACGTCCATCAGCGCGTCGTACAGGGCGTCGTCGGCGTCCCACAGCGGCTGACCGCCGCCGATGACCGCGGCCCCCGCGACGGCGGCGTCGAGCCGGCCCGTCCAGTCGAGTGCGATGCCGACGGCGGCCTGCAGGGCACCGAGGTGGCGCACATCCGCGGGGTGGGCGCGCACGGCCCCGCCGTGCCGGTCGACCAGTGCCCGCAGGTCGGCCGGGTCGGCCAGGGGCTGGGGCACCCCGGCCACCTCGGTACCGGCCGGGGCGTCGACCGCCACCACCCGCCAACCGGCGGCGACGAGCGCGTCGACGCAGGCCGCCCCGATGCCCCGCGCCGCGCCGGTCACGAGCGCCGTTCTCATGGCAACCGCCCGTCGTCGTCGGGTGCCCAGGCGGCCACCGCGGCGACCAGTGCGGCCGTCAGCTGTGCCCACGCCTGCCCGCCGGCGGCGGCGTCCGCGCGGGTGGGATCGCCGAGGACACCGTTGGGACTCACCGCCACGACCCCCTCGCGCCGCAGCCGCGGCAGCAGCACGTCCAAGGCCCGGGTGTCCCCCACCTCGATGCGGTCACTTCGGACACGGTCGGGGTCGAGCGCCAACAGCAACGAGGTCTCGGTCGCGCCGGCGTGGGCGTCCGCATCCGGGAGTGACCAGCTCCACCACGCGGCGTCGCGCCCCTCGTGGCGCAGCAGGGGCACGGCGGCGCACAGCGCATCGAGGTTGCCACCGTGCCCGTTGACGAACAGCACGCGCGCCGCCCATCGGGATGCGGACCGACCGAGTTCGACCAGCACCCGTGTCAGCACCTCCGTGCCGATCGACACCGTCCCGGCCGCTCCCTCGTGCTCGCCACTGGCGCCGTAGGGCAACCCCGGGCCGAGCAGGAGCCCGCCGGGCCCGACGGCCTCGCCGGGCACACCGGGCCCGTCACCCGCAGCGCACAACCGTCTGGCCAATGTCGCAGCGATGGCGTGGTCGGTGTCGAGCGGCAGGTGCGGGCCGTGCTGCTCGACGGAGCCGACGGGGACGACCAGGGTCGCCCCGCTCGGGACCTCACGGGTGGTCAGCGCCGCGAGCGGCGAGCTCACCGTTCGATCCCGCTCCCGGCCAGGGGGTGGGTGTCACACGGCCGCGCGCCCTCGGTGAACCCCGCCTCGGCCATGGACAGCACCGGTAGGGCCACCCCGAGCTTCGACGACGGGCGGGAGTGGTCGACGCTCAGTTCAGGCGTGATCCCGCCCCCGATCGCGGCGAGCGCTTCCTCGCCGTGGCCCTTGACGCATTCCGGGTCGGGGCCGTCGAGTGGCAGCCCGGTGAAGAACTTCGCCGCCATGCAGCCGCCGCGACAGGCGTCCCACATGTCGCACGAGGCGCACGCGCCGGCCGACTGCGGTTCGCGCAGCGAGGTGAACAGCGGCGAGGTGCGCCACACGTCGGTGAACCCGCCCGGCGCGGTGACGTTGCCGGCGAGGAACTCGTCGTGGATCGTGAACGGACACGCGTAGACATCGCCGATGGGATCGATCAGGCACACGACCCGACCGGCCCCGCACAGGTTCAGCCCGGAGATCGACTCGCCGTAGGCGGCGAGGTGGAAGAAGCTGTCACCGGTCAGCACGCGCTCGTCGTTGGCGACCAACCAGTTGTGCAGTTCGCGCTGCTGTGACGAGGTCGGCCGCAGGTCGTGGTAGACGGCCGCACCGCGCCCGGACGGGCGCAGCCGGGTGACCCGCAGCGTCGCGCCGTAGCGGTCGGCGAGTTCGAGGAACCCGTCGAGCTGGGGCACGTTGTGGCGGGTGACCACGATGGAGAGTTTGATGTCGTCGGCCCCGGCCTCCGCGAGGTGCTCGAGCGCCTGCACGGCACCCTTCCAGGCGCCCTCGCCCCGGACGGCGTCGTTGACGTCGGGGGTGGCTCCGTCGATCGACACCTGGACGTCGAGGTAGTCGTTCGCGGCGATGCGCGCGGCTTCCGCCGGCCCGATGCGCGTGCCGTTGGTGGAGAACTTCACCCCGACATCGTGGCTCGTGGCGTAGTCGACCAGGTGCCAGAAGTCGGGACGGATGGTGGGCTCACCGCCACCGATGTTGACGTAGAAGACCTGCATGGCCTGCAGTTCGTCGATGACGCGCTCGCAGCCGGCGGTGTCGAGTTCGCGTGGATCCCGCTTGCCGGAGGCCGACAGGCAGTGCACGCAGGACAGGTTGCAGGCGTAGGTCAACTCCCACGTGAGGCAGATCGGTGCGTCGAGACCGGCCGAGAACCGGTCGGTGAGTCCCCGGGACACCGCCCCGGTGGTCGGTGGTGGCGGCGCGACGGTCGCGGTCGGTGCGGGTGTGGGCACGGGATGACTTTCGTTCAGGCCGGGTTGGCGGTCGGGCACGCTTCGAGGACCTCCGCGCGGGCCAGGCCGGCCAGGGCCGACTCGACGGCCGCACGTGACCGGTCGGTGACGCGCTCGTCGAGCACCGCACGCAACGGGCGGGTGCCGTCGAGCGACTCGACGAGCCGGACCAGCGCGGGTGAGGTCAAGAACGTCAGCCGCCGGTTGCCGAAGTGGTAGGCGAGTGCCCCGAAGCCCTCCGGGCGCAGGGACACCTGCTCGGCGAGGCGGTAGGCCTGATCGAGATCGAGGCCGACTGGTGTGGTGGTCATCGCGGTCACGGCCCGACCCTCAGTAGACCCCGCACATGCCGTCGATCGAGACCTCCTCGATGAGGACCTCGTCCTCGAACTCCAGGTCGACGACGTCCTCGTCGCGGACGGTGGTGGCGTCGGTGTCGATGCGTTCCATGATGGCTCCTCCCGGGCATCGCACGGCGCCCATCGGGCCAGCGCGGATGCGGTCGCGACCGGTGACCGCAGGTCGGTGCACCGCGGACCCCACTCCCGAGGGGCCCGGTGCCACGCTAATGGCACCCGGTGCCACTCCGGCGGATCCGGTGGCACCGGGCCCGTACCCCGAGCGGTCAGCGCAACGCCGTGATCGACGGACGCGCACCGCGAAGTCGGCCGTCGACGTCCCCTATCGTGCCGATCCCGTGCCGGACCACCGTGCAGGGCAGGAGGGGACGTGACCCAGGCCGGCGAGCCGTTCGACACCGGCCGGCGGGGCGGCCGCCCACCGATCACCTCGCACGGCCACCTCGCGTCGGTGGCGCTCGCCCTGTTCACCGAGCGGGGCTTCGACGCCGTCACCGTGGACGACATCGCCGAGGAGGCCGGCATCAGCCGGCGCACGGTGTTCCGCTACGTCGCCTCCAAGAACGATCTGGTGTGGGGTGACTTCGACGGCGAACTCACCCGATTGCAGGATCACCTCGCCTCACGGCCGGCCGACGAACCGGTCATGCGCTCGATCCGGTCCGCGGTGGTGGCCACCAACTCCTTCACCGCCGACGACCTGCCGGAGCTGCGCCAGCGCATGCAACTGCTGACGTCCGTCCCGACCCTGCAGGCGCATGCGACCCTGCGCTACACCGAATGGCGGGACGTGATCGCCACCTACGCCGCGCACCGGCTCGAGGTGGCGCGCGACGAACTGGTCCCGCAGGCACTGGGCTACGCCACACTCGGGGTGACCCTCGCGGCGTTCCTGCGCTGGGTCCGGGGCGAGATGGGTGAGCTGCGGCCCGTGCTCGACCGGGCCCTGGCCGAACTCGAGGCCGGCTTCCCGGACACGGGCGTCACCGACCGGCGCTGAGCGCCGAGCTCGCGTCGAGGTTCGTCGGTGACCGCGCGCCGGTCCGACGACCAGAGGGCCGGACATGCACGCTGCGCGCGCGTGCTGTGCAACTTGTGTGGAGGATGCCGGGCCCGAACGGTCGGCCGCACGCCGTCACCCGCCGCGCCGAGCCGCGACCGACGGTGTCGTCCACAGCGCGCAGACCGCCGTGCGTGTGCGCCCAGCAGCCCAGAACCTGGGGACATCCTGGGGACGAACGGTGCATGACCGGTGGGTTTCCTGTGGGTTGTGGGACAGCTCTGGACAGCCACCGACCGGCCGTCGTAGCGTTGCATCGCCGGTCGGGAACGAGCACTGCGGGACCTCGACCGGACGCCGGACGGGGTCGTGCAGACCCGGTCGGGCGCAGGTGGCGGATCCGCGAGGATCCGATGCCTCGACGGGCCGACGCGACGGCCGGCCGGGGCGTGACGGGACCGCAAGGACCCCGGCACCACCGGGTGGACGACCGCGAGGTCGACCGCATCAGCCGGCACGGACCGCTGCACGCGGGACGCGACGGCGGCAGAACCGACGCAGCGGGATCTGCCCGCGACCCCGGACGTCCGGAGACGGACCGATGGGGGCGCGGCCGGTGCCGGGAACCTCAGACGCGATTGAGTCCCGCGGTGTGGTGTAGGACCGTGCGTCTCGGTTGTCAGGTGCGGG
>CAYTLZ010000044.1:0-3841 GCA_964438785.1 uncultured Actinomycetota bacterium
AGTCCCTGATCGACGGCATCAAGCGCGGCACCGACGTGATGATCGCCGGCAAGGTCTGCGTCGTCGCCGGCTACGGCGACGTCGGCAAGGGCTGCGCCCAGGCGCTCGACGGCATGGGTGCGACGGTCTACATCACCGAGGTGGACCCGATCAACGCCCTGCAGGCCGCCATGGAGGGCTTCCGGGTCGTGACCATGGAGTCCATCATCCCCGAGGCCGACATCGTGGTCACCGCCACCGGCAACATGGGTGTGGTCACCCACGACATGGTGCTCCGGATGAAGGACCACTCGATCCTGTGCAACATCGGGCACTTCGACACGGAGATCGAGACCAAGGCCCTGCGGGACTACGAGTGGACCAACGTCAAGCCGCAGGTCGACCTCGTGCACCTGCCCAACGGGCGCACCGTCATCCTGCTCGCCGAGGGCCGGCTGGTGAACCTCGGCAACGCGACCGGGCACAGCTCGTTCGTGATGTCGACGTCGTTCACCAACCAGGTGCTCGCCCAGATCGAGCTGTGGCAGCACCACGAGGACTACAAGGACGAGGTCTACGTCCTGCCCAAGCACCTCGACGAGGAGGTGGCGCGCCTGCACCTCGAGAAGATCGGTGCCCAGCTGACCGTGATGTCCGACGAGCAGGCCGACTACCTCGGCGTGGACGTCGGCGGTCCGTACAAGGAAGACAGCTACCGCTACTGAGCCGTCGGTCGTCACGACCCACCGTCGCAGGATCCGGCCCCGCGTCCACCCGGGTGGACGCGGGGCTTTCCTGTGGGGCGGCGGTCACGTAGCGTTGCTGCTGTGGCTAAAGTGGCTGGCGTCCGAAAAAGTGCTCACGTCGGGCCACCGGGCTGCCGATAGACCGACACAGGAGCGCCACCGTGCGCTCGGTGCCGTCCGTGCGACCGCACCGGTTCGCAGCTCGTGCACCGTTTCGAGGAGGACATCGTGGCCCGTACCCGACGGACCGTCGGCTCGTTCGTGATCGTGGGCGCGTTGGCGTTCGCGGCGGTCGGTGTGACGGGTGCCCTCGCCCAGTCCGATGACGGTCCGACCGGGACCAGCGATGCGGCGCTCATCGAGCGGCTCGACGCGCTCGACCCGGATCTGCCGGTTGCGCTGCCACCCGACGACGTCGACTTCGCCTCGACGTCCTCCGGCGGCGAGTTGATCGGCGAGGCGACCTCGACCCGCGCGATCCTCGACCTGGTCGAGCCGGATCTGCGGGCGCTGTTCGTCGACGCCGACGACGCCTCGGGACCCGTCGCCGACGCCGTCGCGCTCGTGGCGCGGGGCTGGTTGGACGTCTGGACCGGCACGGCGGCGCTGTCGACCGCCGAGGGCCACGACCTGGCCTTCCCCTCGGAGGCCACCGACGACCTGGACGTCGCCACGGGTGCCGACGAACTGCGCGGCTCGCTGGAGGTCGGCCTCGAGCTGGTGCTGGCCGGCAGTGACCGGTTGCTCGCCGGCTACCGGGCGCTGACCGAGGCCGATGCGGGTGACACCGCCCAGCAGGCCGCCATCGATGCGCGCACCGCCGCCCTCGAGCAGTACGACGACGAGGTGGCACCCCAGCTCGCCGCCTACCTCGGTGCACCCGCGCCGAGCGTGCTCGTGCCCGTCGAGCGCTTCGAGACCGATGCACCGGGCGTGCGCTCGCGCGCCACGGCGCTGACGCTGACCTGTGTCGATCGCGAGGCGCTCGAGGAGGCGGGGGGCGTGCTCACCGACGAGATCTACGACGAGCTCGCCGACTCGGCCGTCGACCGGGCCGATTGCCCGGGGCTGGACCTGCCGGAGGCCTCGCCCGAGGACGTCGGACTCGACGCCTTCCCGACCGACGACTGACAGCGCACGTGTCGGGCCGGGTGCGTGACGAGCACCTACTACTGCGGTAGATTTCGCCGGGAGCGCTCGTGGTACCCACGGTCTTCCGACCGGGGGCCGGCGCCCGGCCCACGTCGTGGGAACGGATCCCCTTCATTGGGGATCGACATCCAAGGAGGCATGGCATGCGCGTTGCGCGTTGGAAGACACTTGCACTGTTGACGGCGATGAGTCTCGTCGCCGTCGCCTGTGGCGGAAACGGGGACACCGAGCCCGCTGAACCGACCGACGAGGTCGAGGAGACCGACGAGGCCGACGAGACCGACGAGACCGATGAGGGCGACGACGCCACCGAGGACGACGCCGCAGCCGAGGGCGACCCGGTGTCGATCGGGCTCCTGCTCGACCTCGGTGGTCGTGGGGACGAGTCGTTCAACGACGCCGCCGCCGCCGGCGTCGACGACGCCATCGCCGAGTTCAACCTCGAGGTCACCGAACTCGAGCCGAACGAAGCCGGTGAGAACCGCGACGAGCTCGCCCGTCTGCTCAGCCAGGAGGGTGCTGAACTCGTCATCGCGGTCGGCTTCCTGTTCGAGGAGGCCATCGGTGCCGTCGCGCCGGACTTCCCGGACGTCAACTACGCCATCGTCGACGCGCTGGTCGAGGAGGACAACGTCGCCGGTCTGCTCTTCGCCGAGCACGAGGGTTCGTTCCTCGTCGGTGCCGCCGCCGCGCTGACCACCGAGACCGGTCGTGTCGGCTTCATCGGTGGTGTCGAGAACCCGCTGATCGAGCGCTTCGAGGCCGGTTTCAACGCCGGTGTCGCCGCGATCGACCCGGACATCGAGATCGACCGCAACTACATCTCGCAGCCGCCGGACTTCTCGGGCTTCAACGACCCGGCACGTGGCCGTGAGATCGCCCTCGGGATGTACGGCAACGGCGCCGACGTGATCTACCACGCCGCCGGTGGTTCGGGTTCGGGTCTGTTCGAGGCCGCCCGTGAGGTCTCCGAGGACACCGGTACCCAGCACTGGGCCATCGGGGTCGACTCCGACCAGTACCTGACCGCCGACGAGGCGCTGCAGCCCTACATCCTCACCTCCATGCTCAAGCGGGTCGACGTGGCCGTCTTCGAGACGATCGCCGCGCACATCGACGGTTCGTTCGCCGGTGGTCCGCAGGAGTTCGACCTGTCGGCCGACGGCGTGGGCTACTCCACCTCGGGTGGCTTCATCGACGACATCGTCGATGAGCTCGAGGAGCTCAAGGAGCAGATCGCGGCCGGGGAGATCGAGGTCCCGAACGCGCTGTAGGACCATCCTGCCCGTCTGACGGGTGAGCGTTCAGCAACAGTTGTGGGGCCCGGGAAACCGGGCCCCACTACGCTTCGCCGACCGTCGTCCGAACGACACGGGCACCGGCAGGCGCGTCACTGCAGCCGTCCGGGCCGCAGCCGTTCGGATCGCGGCGGTCCGGGCAGACCCCGATGGCCCGCGCCGCGCGCGGCGGCCGGGTCGGCCCGCGAGGGCCCGCGTAGGAGGAGGAGCCAGGTGGACACCGCGGCGAACATCGAGCAGCCACCACCGGATACCGCACCGGCGGTGTCGCTGTCCGACATCACCAAGCGCTTTCCCGGGGTCATCGCCAACGACCGGATCAGCTTCTCCGTCGTGCCCGGGGAGATCCATGCGCTGGTGGGGGAGAACGGGGCCGGCAAGTCCACGCTGATGAAGATCCTGTACGGGATGCAGCGTCCGGACGAGGGCACGATCACCGTCAAGGGCGTCGAGCAGCAGTTCAAGAGCCCCAAGGACGCGATCGACGCCGGGATCGGCATGGTCCACCAGCACTTCATGCTCGCCGGTCAGATGAGCGTGCTCGAGAACGTCATCCTGGGCAGCGAACCGCGCCGTGGTCCCCGAATCGACTTCGGATCCGCCCGTGAACGGATCCGGGAACTGTCGACCACCCAGGGGGTCCCGATCGACCCGGACCGCCAGGTC
>CAYTLZ010000044.1:3851-15891 GCA_964438785.1 uncultured Actinomycetota bacterium
GGCGCTGTCGGTGGGGGAGAAGCAGCGGGTCGAGATCCTCAAGGTGCTCTTCCGCGGAGCCGACCTGCTCATCCTCGACGAGCCCACGGGTGTGCTCGTCCCGCAGGAGGTCGACGAACTGTTCGCGGCGTTGCGGTCCCTGACGGCCCGCGGCGTGACCGTCATCTTCATCTCGCACAAGCTCGACGAGGTCCTGCAGATCGCCGACACGATCACCGTGATCCGTCGCGGTCGCACCATCACCTCGGTGCCGGCCTCCGAGGTCAACTCGCGCCAGCTCGCCGAGCTCATGGTCGGCTCAGAGCTGCCCTCACCGACGATCCGGGAATCCACCGCGACCGAGGACGTCGAGCTGGCCGTGCGCGACCTCGTCGTCGGTGGTGGCGGCAGCCGTCGGCTCGTCGACGACGTCTCCTTCGAGATCCGCGGCGGCGAGGTGCTCGGCATCGCCGGTGTGGAGGGCAACGGACAGACCGAACTCATCGAGGCCCTGCTCGGGCTGTTGCCGATCGACGGCGGCACCATCGAACTGCACGGCGAGGACATCACGAGCGCGCCGACCCACCATCGTCGTGACGCCGGGATCGGCTACATCCCGGAGGATCGGCACGGGCGTGGACTGCTGCTGTCGGCCCCGCTGTGGGAGAACGTGATGCTGGGCCACCAGCGCGGTGCGCCCTTCGCCCAGGGCTGGCGGACCGACACCGAGGGGGCCCGCCAGCGCACGCGCGAGATCATCGAGGGCTATGACGTGCGCACCCCGGGCACGGAGGTGCCCGCCTTCGCGCTCTCCGGCGGGAACCAGCAGAAGCTCATCGTCGGGCGCGAGGTGCTGTCGAAGCCGAAGGTGCTGATCGCGGCCCACCCGACCCGGGGGGTCGACGTCGGGGCCCAGGCCGCGATCTGGGAGGAGCTGCGGGCCGCCCGTGCCGCCGGACTGGCCGTGCTGTTGCTCTCCGCGGACCTCGACGAGTTGATCGGGCTGTCCGATCGGCTGGGCGTGATCCTGCGTGGGCGCATCGTCGCCGAACTCGACCCCGGAAAACTCACCCCCGAGGACCTTGGGAGCTACATGACCGGTGCGAACAGCGAGGTGGCAGGATGAAGTCCCGTGCGATGCTCATCCGGCTGCTCGCGTCGATCGGGGCGATCGCGTTCGCCGTCGGCGTGTCGGCGGTCGTCCTGCTGCTCGTCGATGTGAATCCGTTGGAGGCCTTCGGGGCGATGTTCTCCTACGGCACCCGCGTCGACTCCGCCATCTCGATCGTCAACCGGGCGGTGCCGCTGTACCTGTCGGCCCTGGCGGTGGCCGTCGGTTTCCAGATGGGGTTGTTCAACATCGGCGTGGAGGGCCAGTACCGCATCGCGGCGCTGATCGCCGGCTACGCGGGCGCGGCGATCGCGCTCCCGGCGGTGCTGCACGTGTTCGTGATCATCATCATCGCGATGATCGTCGGTGCCCTGTGGGCGAGCATCGCCGCGATCCTGAAGGCCACCCGTGGGGTCCACGAGGTCATCTCGACCATCATGCTGAACTTCATCGCCACCGGGCTCGGGGCGTGGCTGCTGGCCAACTACCTCCGTGAGGAGGTCGAGGGCAGCCTGCAGGTCCGCACCGCCGAGATCCCCGAGTCGGGCCGGATGCCGTCGCTGAACCCGGTCCTCGAGGGGCTCGGGGTGACCGTGCCGGCCGGGTCGGATCTGCAGAGCTTCGTGCTCATCGCGATCCTCGCCGGCATCGGCTACTACGTCCTGATCTGGCGGACCCGGTTCGGCTACGACCTGCGCGCCTCCGGCGCCAACCCGTCCGCCGCCGCCGCGGCCGGCATCGACCGCAAGCGCATGATCCTGTCGGCCATGGGCCTGTCGGGGGCGTTCGCCGGGCTGGTGGTGATGGGACCGGTGCTCGGCTTCTCCCACCGCTACACCGACGACCTGCCCTCGGAGCTCGGGTTCACGGGCATCGCCGTGGCCCTGGTGGGCCGCAACAAGCCGGCCGGGATGGCGTTCGCGGCGCTGCTGTTCGCCTACCTCAACCGCTCGGCGCAGATCCTGGACCTGCGGGGCATCCCCAAGGAGATCGAGGTCATCATCGGGGGCGTCATCATCCTGGCCGTGGTGATCGCCTACGAGCTGGCCCGCCGGTTCATCGAGGCCCAGCAGGTCCGCGCGTCGGCCGCCGAGGACCGCGCTCCGACTGAGGAGGTGTCGGCATGAGCATGATCGATCCCGAACTCGCATCCTCGGGCAAGACCGCCCGTCCGTCGTCGACGGACGCATCGGATCGGCGTGCCCGACTGCTGCGGACCCTGCTGTTCGCGGCGCTCGGTGTCGCGCTGCTGTCGATCGTGACCACGTTCACCGGGTCGGCCGAGCTGACGTCGTCGGGCACGTTCGGTGCGGCGGTCCGTCTCGCTGTGCCGATCCTGGTCGCCGGGCTGGGCGGCCTGCTCTGCGAGCGGGTCGGCGTCATCAACATCGGACTCGAGGGGATGATGATCCTCGGGACCTGGTTCGGTGCCTGGGGGGCGCTGACCTATGGGCCGTGGTGGGGGGTGCTGATCGGCGTGCTCGGTGGTGCCATCGGCGGGCTGCTGCACGCCGTCGCCACCGTGACCTTCGGCATCGACCAGATCGTCTCCGGCGTGGCCATTAACATCCTGGCGGCCGGGGTGGCGCGATTCCTGTCGGTGATCTTCTTCGCCGGTCAGGGTGGTGGTGCGACCCAGTCCGCCCGTGTGCCCGGCTCCATCGCCCGGATCACGGTGCCGTTCCTCGCCGGCGGTCAGCTGGCGGGCAACGACACCCCGAACCTCTTCGGCTTCATGGAGGCGACCAGGGTTCCGCTGATCGCCGAGACCGGCGCGCTCGGGCTGGCCGTCACGGCCAACGTGTCGCTGCTGGTCCTGCTGTGCCTGTCGATGGTCCCGATCGTGTTCCTGGTCATGTGGAAGACGCCACTGGGGCTGCGGTTGCGCTCGGTCGGCGAACACCCCGTCGGTGCCGAGTCGTTGGGCGTCAACGTCTACGCGATGAAGTACCTCGGTGTCAGCCTCTCGGGTGCCCTGGCGGGGCTCGGTGGTGCGGTGCTGGTGCTCGAGGCCGCCGGGGTCTACCGGGAGGGTCAGACGGGTGGCCGCGGGTTCATCGCGCTGGCCGCACTCATCTTCGGCAACTGGCGGCCCGGCGGGGTGCTCATCGGGGCCGGACTGTTCGGCTACGCGACCGCCCTGGACCTGCGCTCGGGGGAGGCCGTGCACAGCCTGCTGCTGTTCGTCGCGATCGTCCTGATCGTGTACGGGCTCGCACAGCTGTACCGCGAGCGCACCCTGGTCGACGGCTGGCCGGTGATCGCCGGACTGGTGGTCGGGTGGGCCTACCTGGTCACCGACAGCGTGCCCTCGCAACTGGTCTTCACCACGCCGTACCTGACGACGCTGGTGGTGCTGGCGTTCTTCTCCCAGCGGCTCCGACCCCCGGCTGCGATCGGCCGGCCCTACCGTCGCGGGGAGCTCGGCTGATCGGCTGATCCGTCGACGCCGTGATCGGCCGCATCGGGCCTCGCGGGGCGATCGGCTGGTCCGTCGACGTCGCGATCGGCCGGACCTAGCCTCGCGGGGCGATCGGCTGGTCCGTCGACGCCGCGACCACACGCACCCACGAACTCAGCCCACGAACCCACGAACTCACCTCGGGAACCCACCTCGCGAATTCCCCGCGACCCACCCCGGGAGCCAGCGCCCCCCAACGGATCCACCGTCACGGCGAGGAGTACCCCCATGAGCACCGCCACGACCATCGACGCCGCGTCGCTCGGGTTCGACCCGGGCGACCCCCATTTCGTCCGCGACCCGTATCCGGTCTACGACCGCCTGCGCGGCGCGGCCGGTCCGGTGCACTTCGCCGCGAACGACTGGTGGCTGGTCAGCCGTCACGCCGAGGTCGACGCGCTGCTGCGCCACCGTGGTCTCGGGCGGGTGTTCACCCCCCGCGAGCCCTACGAGCGGTTCGCCCCCTGGAACCTCGTCAACGAGCACGCGATGCTCGAGCTCGAGCCGCCGGACCACACCCGGTTGCGGCGATTGGTGTCCAAGGCGTTCACCCCACGGCGCATCGAGGCCCTGCGTCCCGCGATCCGGGACCTCACCGACCGGCTGCTCGACGGGCTGCTCGATGACGGTGGCGGCGACGTGGTCGCCGAGCTCGCCGAGCCGCTGCCGGTCGAGGTGATCGGGGAACTGCTCGGGATCGACCCGGCCGACCGGGCGCTGCTGCGTCCCTGGTCCAACGCCATCGTCGCGCTGTACGAACCGGTGACCGATCCGGCCGTCGAACAGGCCGCCATCGATGCGGCAGCCGACTTCAGCGCCTTCCTGCGGGAGTTGATCGTCCGCCGGCGGTCCGACCCGGGCGACGACCTGTTCAGCGCGCTGGTCGGCCTGCAGGACGACGGTGACCGGCTCAGCGAGGACGAACTGGTGGCGACGGCGGTGCTGTTGTTGAACGCCGGCCACGAGGCCTCGGTCAACGTGCTCAGCAATGCGGTCGCCCACCTGCTGGGTGAACGCTCCCACTGGCAGCAGCTGGTGGACGATCCCGGCCTGGTTCCGACCGCCGTCGAGGAGGCCATCCGCTACGACACGCCCCTGTCGGTGTTCACGCGATTCGCCGCCGAGGACGTCGAGGTCGGCGACCTGCGCATCGCGGCCGGGCAGACGGTCGGCCTGCTGCTCGGGGCGGCGAACCGCGATCCGGCGGCGTTCGCCGCGGCCGATGCCCTCGACGTCGCGCGTACACCCAACCCGCACGTGGGCTTCGGTGCGGGCATCCACTTCTGCCTCGGTGCCGCCCTGGCCCGGGTGGAGTTGCAGGAGGCACTCGGACGGCTGCTCGCGCGCGCACCGGCACTCGATCTGGCCGCCGAGCCGGTTCGGCGCAGCTCGTATCAGTTCCGCGGGTTCGCGACGGTCCCGGTCGGCCTCTGAGCAGGTTGTGTGGGGTGCCGTCCCGCGTCGCGACCGCTGCCCGCCGCAGGGTGGTCGGGGCGGGGCGGACCATCGACGCGACCGCTGCCTGCCGCGAGAAGACCCGGGTGGGGCGGACGCACGTCTCGGCGTCCCGGCACCCGGTCCATGGGCCGGTGACGTGAACGCGGCGGTGTCCGCGCGCACCGCCACCCACGGCGCACACGGCGCACACGGCTCACACGGTGGTGAGGATGCTCGGCCCCTCGGCGGTGATGGCGATGGTGTGCTCACTGTGGGCGGCGCGTGAACCGTCGACCGTGCGGATCGTCCAGCCGTCCGCGTCGATGGCCACGCCGTCGTCGCCACCGGCCATGAACATCGGCTCGATGGCGATGACCAGCCCGGGCTTCAGCTTCAGTCCCCGGCCGGCCTGACCCTCGTTGGGCACCGACGGCTCCTCGTGCATCTCCCGACCCACGCCGTGGCCGCCCCAGCCCTCGGGGATCCCGAAGCCGGCCTCCCGGCCGATCCGGCCGATCGCCGCGGCGATGTCACCGATGCGGGCACCGGGCTGCGCCGCCTCGATACCGGCGGCCAGCGCCGCGTCCGTGATCTCGATCAGTCGCTGATCGGCCGGGTCCGGTGTGCCGACGATGAAGCTGCGGGCCGCGTCGCCGACCCAGCCGTCCAGGATGGAACCGAGGTCGATGCTGACGAGATCCCCGTCGGCCAGCGGCGTCGCATCCGGGATGCCGTGGACCACGACGTCGTTGACCGACGCGCAGATGACGCCCGGGAACGGTGTGGGGGCGAAGTGCGGCTGGTAGCCCTTGAACGGCGAGGTGGCACCGTGTTCGGTGAGCACGGCCTCGGCGATGGCATCGAGCTCCAGCAGGGTCGTGCCGACCTCGGCCGCGGCCCGCATCTGCTCGTGGGCGACGGCCACGATCCGGCCGGCGGCTCGCAGGGACTCGATCTCGGCGGGGGACTTGCGGATGATCATCGTCAGCCCAGCAGCTCGGCGATACGGGCGATACCCGCCGCGAGGTCCTCGTCACCGAGTGCGTAGGACAGCCGGGCATAGCCCGGGGCCCCGAACGCCTCGCCGGGCACGACGGCGACCTTGGCCTGCTCGAGCAGGACGTCAGCGAGCTCCAGCGTGGTGGTGACCTCGCGGCCGCCGATGGTCCGGCCCAGCACGCCCTCGAACGACGGGAAGACGTAGAAGGCGCCCTCCGGTTCGGCGACCTCCACACCGTCGATCGCCCGAAGCAGATCCACCGCGGTGCGACGACGGCGATCGAAGGCCTCGAGCATCGTGGCGACGTCGTCCTGCGGGCCGGTGATCGCCGCGAGCGTCGCCGCCTGCGCCACGTTGCAGACGTTGGAGGTCATCTGGCTCTGCAGCTTGTTCATCGCCTTGGCGACCTCGATCGGCGCGACCGCCCAGCCGACACGCCAACCCGTCATGGCGTAGGTCTTGGCGACCCCGTGGGCGATGACGGTCTTCGCGGCGGCTTCCGGGGCGACCGCAGGCAGGGATGCGAACGAGGCGTCGCCGTAGACGAGGTGCTGGTAGATCTCGTCGGTCACGACCCACAGGTCGTGTTCCGCGGCCCAGCGGCCGATCGCCGCGATCTCGTCCGGTGCGTACACCGCGCCGGTCGGGTTCGACGGGGAGACGAAGACCAGCACCTTCGTGCGGGCGGTGCGGTAGGTCTCGAGCTGCGCAGGGTCGGTGCGGAACCCGGTGTCCTTGGTCGTCGGGACCGCGACCGGCACCCCCTGCGCGAGCTTGACCTGCTCGGGATAGCTGACCCAGTACGGCGCGGGAATGAGGACCTCGTCACCGTCGTCGACCAGCGCCTGGAAGATGTCGTAGAGCGCGTGCTTGCCACCGTTGGCGACGATGACGTTGTCGGCCGTGTAGTCGACACCGGTGTAGGCCGTGGTCTGCTCCGCGATCGCGGTGCGCAGCGCCGGGGTGCCCCCGGCCGGGGTGTAGCGGTGGCTGGCCGGGTCGAGCGCGGCGGCACGTGCTGCCTCGACGATGTGGTCGGGGGTGGCGAAGTCGGGCTCGCCGGCGCCGAACCCGATGACGGGTTCCCCCGCGGCCTTCAACGCCTTGGCCTTGGCCGTCACGGCCATGGTCGGGGACTCTTCCATCTCGAGGATGCGGCGGGCGAGGGACACGGGAGGACTCGCTTGGTCGATCGTTGGCACGGGGACGGGACACGGCCGCAAGCGTAGCCGTGGGGCCGTCGACGGTCGCCGCGTCGGCTGCGGTCGAGCCACCGTGCGGTGGCCACGGAGCAGCGGGTCGGCCGTGCGATGACGTCGGCCATGCGGTGGCCACGGAGCAGCAGGTCGGCCGTGCGTCGGGTGCGATGCGGGCGCGACGCGTCGGTGGCTTCCCCCGGGCGGCCGGGGACGGGTCGGCCCGGGGTGCACCGGGTGTGCCACGGTCGCGGTTGGCACCGGTGCCCGCAGCAGGGTTGACTCGGTACCCGTGGTCGCCGCTCGTGACCACCGATCCCACGCCGAGGTGCCCCGTGTCCGACCTGGTCCTACCCACCGAGCTGCTTCCCCGTGACGGCCGTTTCGGCTGCGGCCCCAGCAAGGTGCGGCCCGAGGCGGTCGAGCGTCTGCGGTCCGTCGCGGGCGAACTGCTCGGCACCTCGCACCGCCAACCGCGGGTCAAGGACCAGGTCCGGCGCCTGCAGGAGGGCATCGGTGCCCTGTTCGGTCTGCCCGAGGGCTACGAGGTGCTCGTGACGGTCGGCGGTGCGACGGCGTTCTGGGACGCCGCGGCCTTCGGGCTGGTCGAACGACGCGCACGCCACTACGTCTTCGGCGAGTTCAGCGGCAAGTTCGCGAAGGCGACCGCTGCGGCACCCTGGCTCGATGACCCCGAGGTGGTCAGCGTCGACCCGGGCTCACTGCCGGTGGCCACCGCCGCGCCCGGCTGCGACGTGCAGGCGTTCACCCACAACGAGACCTCGACCGGGGTCATGCAGGCACCGGCCCGTATCGACGACGCGCTGGTGATGGTCGATGCCACCTCCGGTGCCGGTGGGCTCCCGGTGGATCTCGCCGACGTGGACGTGTACTACTTCAGCCTGCAGAAGGGGTTCGCCTCGGAGGGCGGGTTGACCGTGGCGATCGTGTCACCGGCCGCGCTCGCCCGTATCGAGGCGATCGCCGCCACGGACCGCTACGTCCCGGCCTTCTTCGACCTCGCCACCGTGGTCGACAACAGCCGCAAACACCAGACCTACAACACGCCGTCGGTCTCCACCGTCTTCCTCGGTGCCGAACAGGTCGACTGGATGCTCGCCACGTTCGGTGACCTCGACGGGGTCGTCGCCGCACAGCGGTCGAAGGCCGCCTCGCTGTACGACTGGGCGACGGCGGCGTCGTACGCGACCCCGTTCGTGACCGATGCGGACGCCCGGTCGCTGGTCGTGGGCACCATCGACCTCGACGACGACGTGAGCGCGGACGAGGTCAATGGCGTTCTGCGCGCCAACGGGGTGCTGGACACCGACGCGTACCGCAAGCTGGGTCGCAACCAGATCCGGGTCGGGATGTTCCCGGCGGTCGACGCGGCCGACGTGGAGGCCTACACCGCGTGTGTCGACTGGGTCGTGGAGCGCCTCGGCGGTTGATGCGGGTCCGGCGTCGGGCGGCTGGTCAGCGCAGGCCGCTGCCGACCTCGGTGGAGGCGTCGTCGCCGTAGACGCTGCCCAGCCGGGCGAGGAACTCGTCGGCGTCCAGTTCGTACTCCTGCGTGCCGACGTGTTCGAGCACGTAGGTGGCGACCATGGACCCGACCTGCGCGCTGCGCTCCAACGACAGCTGCCAGGACAGGCCCGCGAGAAAGCCGGCTCGGAACGCGTCGCCGACGCCGGTCGGATCGACACGTTCCTGCTCGGGTGCGGCGGGGACCTCGCACACCACACCGTCGGCGGTCTCGATGATGCAACCCTTCGCGCCGAGTGTGGTGATGCGCGTGCCGACCCGGCTCATGACCTCGTCGGACGACCAGCCCGTCTTGGTCTCGAGCAACGCCCGCTCGTAGTCGTTGGTGATGAGATAGGCGGCGTCGTCCACCAGCTTGCGGACCTGGGGTCCCTCCATGCGTGCGAGCTGCTGACCCGGGTCGGCCATGAACGGCAGACCGAGCTGCCGGCACTCGACGGTGTGGCGCACCATGGCGTCCGGGTCGTTGGGGGAGACGACCACGAGGTCGAGCGCGCCGATCCGGTCGGCGATCGGTTGCAGCTCGATGAACCGGGCCTCTTCCATCGCGCCGGTGTAGAACGATGCCATCTGGTTCTGGTCGAGGTCGGTGGTGCACATGAACCGGGCGGTGTGCTTCAACTCCGACACACGCACCGTCGAGGTGTCCACGCCGTGGCGGTTGAGCCACGAGCGGTAGTCGGCGTCGAAGTCCTCGCCGACTGCGCCGACGAGCAGAGGACGCAGGCCGAGCTGCCCGAGCCCGAACGAGATGTTGGCGGCCACGCCGCCGCGGCGGACCTCGAGCTCATCGACCAGGAACGACAGGCTGACCCGGTCGAGCTGGTCGGCCACGAGCTGCTCGGAGAACCTTCCGGGGAAGGTCATCAGATAGTCGGTGGCGATCGATCCGGTGACGGCGATACGCACGGTGCGGCCTTGGGACGGGCGACGGTTGGGCCGGGAGCGTAACCGTCGGCAGTCGCGGCGACGGAAGCGGCGGCGGCCGTGTCAGCCGCCCCGGCCCTGCAGGAACCGGCGACGGAACCGACGGCGGCCTCGTCAGCCGCCCCGGCCCTGCAGGAACCGTTCGATCTCGGCCGCGAGGTCGTCGGCGGAGGGCACCTGCTCCTCGGTGATCGCCGGCTCGCGCTCGATGCCCTGTTCCTCGGTGATCCGCTGGGCCTCGGCCTCGGCGTCGAAGATCCGCTCGAGCTGCGCGACGTGATCGCGGACGTCGTCCGAGCCCTGCGCGGCGACGTCGAGCCGTGCCCGGTGTTCGGCGATGTCCTCGTCGAACGAACTCAGCTCCACGGGGGTGCCGAGCTGCGACGACACCTGTTCGAGCAGGGTGCGCGCCGCCTCCGGATACTCACCCGCCACATAGTGGGGGATACGCACCCACAGCCCGAGCGTGGCGATGCCGGCGTCACGCAGGATCGCCTCGAGTGCGACCTGACAGGACGCGGGGACGACCACCTCCTCATGCGGGTGGCCGATCCGCTCCATCAGTTCCGGATCCGAGGAGGTGGCGATCAACTGCGCCGGGCGGGTGTGCGGGATCGGACCGGGCACGGCACCCAGACCGACATACCGCCGCACGCCGGTCTGCGCACACAGCTGCAGCAGGTCGGAGCCGATCGTCCGCCAGTTGAAGTCGGGCTCGGGACCGGTGAGCAGCAGCAGCGGGGGGCCGGACGGCGGGGTCAGCAACTCCAGGGCCAGCTCGGGCCAGTCGAGGTCGCCGAGCACCCCACGCTTGATCTCCAACGCGGGCCGCCGGTCGCGGTAGTCGTAGAGCGCGTCCGAGGGGAACGCGCCGAGGCGTTCGGGCTCGAAGGCGTCACGCAGCGCCGCAGCGGCCAGTGACCCGCCTTCGCCCGCGTCGGTCCAGCCGTCGAAGGCCACGATGAGGACGGGGTCCTCGCCGAGCTCGGGCAGCGTACGGTCGAGTGTGAAGAGGTTCATGAGACAACGGTACCCACGCCCGTGCCGACGTCCTCGGAGGCCTGCGTCGGGTCGACGTAGGCCACCGATCCAGGCCGCCACGGCTGATGAGCCCGTGGCGGCCGGATCACGATCCGCGCGGGCACGACGCACCGGGGTACGACACGCCGGGGGTACGACGCGCCGGGGGCACGACGTACCTGAGGCACGACGCGCCGGGGGTACGACGCACTTGGAGCACGACGCGCCTTCGGGATCCCCCTGCGGCACGCTTTGAGTGGTGGCTGCTAGAGGTCGCTCGGGCGCACGGTGGAGCGGCCGTTGTCCTGCGCGCGCTTGACGGCCTTGTCGATGACGGCCGCCACCTCGGCGTTGAGGGCCTCGGGGAAGTCGCCGGACATGCGCACGCCGGAGGACTTGACCGCCTCCTTGACCTTGGATGCGACCACCACGTTGCCGGTACTGCCGGCGGTCGTCGCCGCGGTCGTCTTCTTCGTGGCCTTCTTGGCGGTCGCCTTCTTCGTGGCCTTCTTCGTGGCCTTCTTGGCGGTCGCCTTCTTGGTCGCCTTCTTCGTGGCCTTCTTGGTGGCCTTCTTCGCGGTCGCTTTCCGCGGTGCGCTGGCCGTGGCCTTCTTGGTGGCCTTCTTCGTCGACTTCTTCGCTGCTGCCATGATGTACGAGCCTCCCATTGGGTGCCGTACCACCCTGTGGCGGTACCCGCGGCCCGACTGTAGAGAAGCCCGTGGGTCACGCATAGCACCTGATGACAGGACGCCGGTGCCATCCCCATCCCCTGAGATGCCGCCCGAGCTCACCGCGACGACGGCGAGGTGGCTGGTGAGCGAGCCCGGGCGGGAACTCGTCCGCCGCATCACCGCGGCGCTCGACGCCGGCCGTGACGTCCTCGCCATCAGCACCGACGGCACCGTGCGACGGGCCGCGTCGGACCCCGAGCGTCTGGCTGCTGCCGTCGCGGCGGGGGTCGCCCGTCGCCGGGCCCGCGAGCGCCACCTCGATGCCGACGAGTGGTTGTTCACGCGCGAGGCGTTGGAACAGGCCAGCGACCCCACCGTGTCGTCCTGGCGTGCTCGCCGCTACCTCGATGCGGTGGTGGTCGACCTGTGCAGCGGCGTCGGCGGGGACGCGGCGGCGCTGCTGGCCACCGCGCGCGAACTGGTGACCGTCGAGCGCGACGAGGGACGGGCCGTGTTGGCGCGTCACAACCTCGCGGTCGCGGCCCGTCGGTTGGATGTTGGGACCCCGGCCCGGACCACCGGGGATGGCCGGGTTCGCGTCGGGGTCGGTGACGCTTTGGCTGTCGCGGGCGTGCGCCCCCTCGACGACGCACCGACGGTGGCTGCCGGACAGCCGGGGGCGTCCGGCGG
>CAYTLZ010000044.1:15991-17358 GCA_964438785.1 uncultured Actinomycetota bacterium
TCCGGCGGCGGGCCGCGGAGTGACTTCCGGACCGACGACCGGCTCGTGCACGTCGATCCGGGCCGGCGGGTCGGCGATCGACGCACCCAGGATCCGATGCTGACGCAGCCCCCGGTGGATGCCCTGCTGGCGCGACATCGGGGCGCGGCGGGCATGGGCATCGTGCTCGCGCCCGGTGTCGATGCGGATCATCCGGCGCTGCGCGGCGCGGGCCGGGACCGCGACGTGGGGGCCAGTCCCGCCGGAGATGATGGGACCGCGGGCGTCGGCGCGATGCCCGATGGCGGCATCGAGGTCGAGTACGTCCAGCTCGGTGGGACACTCATCGAGGCGGTCGCGTGGACCGGGGTGCTGCGTGACGGCACCGCCCGGGCCAGTGCCACGTTGCTGCCCCGACCCGACGGCCCGGGCGCCGGCGACGGCGAGATCCACCGGCTGGTGCGCCGCGGCGCGCGCGGACCGCGGCGTCCCATCGGGCCGGTGGGCGACGTGCTGGTCGAGGTCGCACCCGCCGCCATCCGTGCGCGCCTGCATGACGACATCGGCGAGCGGCTCGGCCTCCACCGCCTCGCGGCCCATCGGGCGCTGTTGAGCGGTGACGAGCTGCCGCGTGATCCCTGGGTCCGGGCACGTCCGGTCCTCGCCGTCATCCGGGCCCGGCCCGGGGCGGTCCGCGCCTGGCTCCGGGAGCACGATGTCGGCCCGGTCGAGATCGTGACGCACGGGGTCCGTGTGGATCCGACGCCCTTCTGGCGGGACATCGGTCGACCACCGCGGGGTCCGCACGGGATCCGGATCGAGCTCGTGCGACGCGACGACGACAGCGTCGCGATCATCACCGACGATGCGGCTGGCTGGCACGGCTGGTGACCGTCCGGTCGGCGAGGCGCGGCGCACGTCGCCACGGCGAGGGGCGGCGCACGTCGCCACGGCGAGGGGCGGCGCACGTCGCCACGGCGTCGGACGGCGCGGCGGCACGGCGTGGGGCGGGTCTGCGTGGGCCGACGGGGGAGTCGCTCGGACGCAAGTCGCATCGGATCCGCGGAGCGCCGGGTACAGTTCACCCATGGACGAAACCACAAGCCCCGGATCCACCGCCCTCGCCGATGTGCCGACGCGGCGTAGCTGCACGCGTTGCGACGGCGACCAACATCTCGTCGGTCAGTCGTCGGGGTTGGGCAAGTACCGCTGCGACCGGTGCGAGCTCGTCGTCGGCTTCGACCTCGAGGCTGATCCCGCCGAGTTCATGATCGACCGCGGCGCGCCCGGGCTGTACTCGAAGGAACTCTTCGGCAGCCGTCTGCTGCCCGCCGAGATCCGACTGCCCTGAGGTCCACCCGGCCTGCCACGTCCGGCTGGTTCGAGCG
>CAYTLZ010000044.1:17458-22064 GCA_964438785.1 uncultured Actinomycetota bacterium
CCGGCCTGGATGTTCCGCCTGGCCTGCTCGTACCGTCTGACCGGCGCGTGAGGCCCGACGTACCGCGGGCCTGTATGCCCGGCCGACCCGATCGTCCAGCGGTCATCGCGGGTGCACCCGTGCAGGAACGTCGCCGGATCCACGGTTAGCCTGCACGCCATGACGACGTCGACCTGCGCCTCCTGCGGCACCACGTTCACCCCCGATCCCGCCCTGCTGGCGCGCTATCCGGGTTGGACGCCGCGTGCATGCCCGTCTTGTTACGCCTCCTCACGGCGTGCGGGTGGCGCTGCGACGCCACGATCGTCCTCGTCACGCCGCACGGGTTCGTCGTCCGGTGCCGGGCGACGGTCCGCCTCCGCGTCGCGCTCGGGCGGGAGATCGGCGGGCTCGGGACGTCGGCCGAGCGCCGAGGAGCACCTCACGCTCGCCGACGTGCTCGAGCGGTACCACGACGGGCCCGACAATGGCGTGTTCACCGACGGGTCGTCGATCCCGAACCCGGGGCCCGGCGGTTGGGGCGCGGTCCACGTCCGCGACGGCGAGGTCGTCGCCCAGGATCATGGCCACGATCCGGACACGACCAACAACCGCATGGAGCTGCGTGCCCTGCAGGCGGCGCTGGAGCTGGTCGAACCGGGCACCGCCGTGCGCATCTACACCGACTCGAACCTGGCGGTGAAGACCCTGACCGAGTGGGCTCCCGGGTGGCGCAAACGCGGGTGGAAGCGCAAGACCGGTCCGGTCGAGAACCTGGATCTGGTGCAGCCGCTGTTCGAGGCGATCGAGGCCCGGCCCGAGATCGAACTGGTCTGGATCAAGGCACACGCCGGCAACCGGTGGAACGAGTATGCGGATTCGCTCGCCACCGCCTGGGCGCGCGAGCATCTCTGACGAGCGTCCCCGGCGGCTGAGCCCATCGGCGAGTCCGGTGAAGCGAACGATCCGTCCGGTACGCTGCACGCATCGAGGCAGCATCAGCAGCTCACGGGGCCCGTGGCGACGCCTGCGTGATCCGCGCCGCGATCACCGCCGCCGGCCGCCGCCCAGTTCGTTCGCGGATCGGCCGCTCACGTCGCCCCCGAGGTAGCCGATCACCGCTCCGGTCAGCCGCCGCGGCACCGAGCGTGGTTCATGGACACCAGCTCGACGCGCTGGGACCACCACGACGCACGAACAGCCGCGCACACCGTTCCTGCTGCCCCGCATCACCTTCCACTGCCATCCGACGGAGAGACCGCCGTGCAGACCGACGCACCCACGAGCCCGGACGCCGCGGCACTGCGCGCGCAGGTCGCCGCGACGGTGCGGGGCCTGCGGGCCCGCTCCGGCCGGAGCCTGGCCGAACTCGCCGCGAGTGCCGGCATCGCCAAGTCGACCCTCCACGCCATCGAGTCCGGTGATGCCAACCCCGGCATCGAGACGCTGTGGGCCCTGGCACGGGCGCTCGGCGTCCCCTTCGGACAACTCCTCGATCCGCCTGCTCCCGCGGTCCGGGTGGTGCGTGCGGGGGAGGGGCCGCAGGTGACCAGCGAGGACGCCACGATGCGGGCCCGGCTGCTCGCCTCGACCGGGCACGCCGCCCGGGTGGAGCTCTACCACCTCGAGTTCGACCTCGGACCCGTCCGTGATGCGGCGCCGCACACCCAGGGGACCGTCGAGCACGTCCTGGTCACCGCCGGACGTCTGCGGGTCGGGCCGACCGAGGCCATGTTCGAACTACAGGCCGGTGATCTCGCCACGTTCAGCGGCGACGTCCAGCACCGCTACGAGCCGTGCGACGACGGCACGCGGGCGGTCCTGCTGATCGAGTACCCGTAGGGTCCGAGCCCCGCCGAGCGGTGCCGGACGCCTCCACGTACACCGCGCCGTTGCGATGTCCTCAACCTCGACGTCGGCCACCGGCGACCCCGACCCCGTCCCGTTCGACCCGACGGCACCGATGACCGCTCCCACACCCCGGTCACCCGCCGCTCTCGGAGGCAACCGTGCCCGCAGTCAGCGTCAGCCACGTCCGCAAACGTTTCGGGTCGACCGAAGCGCTCTCCGGGGTCGATCTGGAGGTCGCCGAGGGCGAGGTGCTGGCGCTCCTCGGCCCCAACGGTGCAGGCAAGACCACGCTCGTGCGGGTGCTGGCGACGCTGCTGCAGCCCGATGGTGGTTCGGCGACCATCTTCGGCCACGACGTGGTGCGTGAGGGCGGCAGGGTCCGGCGCATGATCGGACTGACCGGGCAGTACGCGGCGGTCGACGAACTGCTGTCGGGACGCGAGAACCTGCGCATGTTCGGGGAGTTGTTCCACCTACGCGCGCGCGACGCCCGTCAGCGCGCCGACGAACTGCTCGAACGCTTCGACCTCGTCGACGCGGCCGACCGCCCCGCCAAGACCTACTCGGGTGGGATGCGCCGCCGACTCGACCTGGCGTCGAGCCTGCTGGTCCGGCCACGGCTGCTGTTCCTCGACGAGCCGACCACCGGACTCGACCCGCGCTCGCGGAACGCCATCTGGGAGGTGACCCGGGAGCTCGTCGCCGAGGGCACCACCCTGCTGCTCACCACGCAGTATCTCGAGGAGGCCGATCAACTCGCCGACCGGATCGCGGTCATCGACCACGGCCGCATCATCGCCGAGGGCACGGGTGATCAGCTCAAGGACGAGGTGGGCGGCCAGGTCGTGGACATCATGTTGAGCAACGCGGCCGACATCGATGCCGCGCTGGTCGCGGTGCCCGGATCCGAGCAGCTCGGTGACGCGCGCTCGCTGCGAGTCGCGGTCGAGGCCGGCCGGTCGCTGCAGGCGGTCGGCGAGGTGGCCGGTCAGCTCCACGACGCCGGGCTCGAGGTCCGCGACCTGGGGCTTCGCCGTCCCACCCTCGACGACGTGTTCCTCACGCTGACCGACACGGCACCACCGGACCGCGATGAGCCGGCGGGCGACGACCCCGGAGCCACCGCCAGCGACGACGACGGCCAGGACGACAGCGTGGAGGTATCGGCATGAGTGCGACCACCGCCGCATCGGGACCGGGGGCCGACGGCCCGACCACCATGCGCGACGCCGAACACGATCCGAGCTTCGGTGAGCGTGCCTACTGGCAGATGCGTGACACGCTGACGGTCACCAAGCGCAACCTGCGGCATTTCCTGCGCCAGCCCCGCCTGCTGGTGTTCTCCACGATCCAGCCGGTCATGTTCGTGGTCCTGTTCTCGTTCGTGTTCGGCGGGGTCGCCGGCGTCGCCCTGCCAGCGGGGGTCGAGTACATCGACTTCCTCCTGCCGGGGATCTTCGTGCAGTCCGCGGCGTTCCGGTCCACCCAGACCGCGGTCGGCCTGGCCGAGGACCTCGAGCGTGGCGTCGTCGACCGGTTCCGCTCCATGCCGATGTCGCGGACCGCGGTGCTCGCCGGACGGACGCTGGCCGACCTCGTGCGGTCACTCGCGGTCATCGTGCTGATGATCCTGGTCGGTTTCGCCATCGGCTTCCGGTTCACCGAGGGGTTCGTCGCAGCCATCGGTGCCGTGCTCGTGGTCGGTCTGTTCTCGCTCGTGATGAGCTGGCTGTTCTGCTACCTCGCGCTGCTCGTTCCCGGTGCCGAGGCGGCACAGACGGCCGGTTTCGTGGTCATCTTCCCGCTGGTGTTCGCGAGCTCCATCTTCGTGCCGCTCGAGACGATGCCGGGATGGCTGGCCGCCATCGCCGCCCAGAGTCCGCTGACCCACACCGCGGACACGGCCCGGGCGCTGTCGATCGGGGGACCGGTCGCGGAGCCGCTGCTGCTGACGCTCGCGTGGTGCATCACCCTGCTGGCCGTCGTCATCCCGCTCGCGGTGCGCCGTTACCGCGCGATGACCTGATCATGACCTCACCGGCAGACGACGAGGCATCCGGGGGAGAGGTGCGCCGCGACCGCGGTGTGCCTGGTGACGCGGTCACGGGTCGTGACGCCGCAACAGGTCGTGACACTTCGACGGGCCGTGACGCCGCAACGGGCCGTGACACCGCGACGGGCCGTGACACCGCGACGCCGCGCGCGGCGATCGCGATCGTCGCCGCGGGGCTCGTCGCCGGATCGCTGCCGATGTTCCTCATCGCCGCGCTGGCACCGCGGATCGACGCGGATCTCGGGATCGGCACCCGGGGGACCGGGGTCGTGGTCGCCGCCTTCTTCCTCGCCGCCGCGATCGGTTCCATCCCGGGCGGCCGCACCGCCGACCGACTCGGTTCGCGCCGGGCGCTGCAACTCGGGTTGGTCATCACGGTCGTGGCGACGAGCCTCGCGGCGACATTCGGTCAGGGCATCGTCTCGCTCGTGCTCACCCTCGGCCTGGCCGGCTTCGCCTTGTCGCTGCTCGATCCGGGAGGTGCCCGCACGCTGGCCGCCGCCGTCACGTCCGATCGCCATGGCATGGCGTTCGGTGTGAAAGAGGCCAGCATCCCGATGGCGTCGTTGTTGGCCGGTGCCTCGCTGCCCCTGATCCCATCGCAGTTCGGATGGCGGCCGTCGTTCATCGGCGCGGCCGTGCTCGCCGCCGTCGTCGCCGCGACGGTGCCCCGCAATTTGGAACGACGTTCGCCGGCAGGGCGCGCCGCCCCAGTTCAGCCGA
>CAYTLZ010000045.1:0-22029 GCA_964438785.1 uncultured Actinomycetota bacterium
TTCGAGTCCGGCGAACGGATGCTGATCTTCACGCACTTCGCCACCTGGGGCGAGAAGCTGGCGACCCACCTGACCGAGCGCACCGGCCAGCAGGTCGACTGCTACCACGGTGGACTCGCCCGCGGCGCGCGCGACCGCATGATCGAACGGTTCCAGACCGGCGAGGGTCCTGGTGCCCTGGTGCTGTCACTGAAGGCCGGAGGAACCGGGCTGAACCTCACCGCCGCCAGCCACGTGGTGCTCTACGACCGCTGGTGGAACCCGGCGGTCGAGGACCAGGCCCGGGATCGGGTGTGGCGCATCGGCCAGACCAAGACGGTGGTCGCCCATCGACTGGTGTGCCCGGGCACGGTCGACGAGCGGGTCGAGGAGGTCGTGGCCGGCAAGCGTCGGATCGCCGATCTGGCCCTGCCCAAGTCCAGCTCGGTCGGCGACCTCGACACCGAACAGCTGCGCCGGGCGCTGGGTATCGACCCCGACCTGCTGTTGACCGACGAGTTCGAGATGGCCGGCGCCGGTGCCGGCGAGGGGGATGCCGCATGAGGTCACGTCGACGGGCACGACCCAACAAGAAGAACGCGGACGCCACGCCCAACGGTGGCAACGGGGCGTCCAACCGATCGTCCGGCAAGGGCTCCGGCCCCGACAAGGGCGGTGCCAAGCGCGGCTCGCAGGGCGGCAACAAGGGCAACAAGGGCAACAACCGCAATCAGCAGTCCGGTCGGCGCAACCAGGGCGGCAATCGTCGCGCCGGCAACCGACCCAAGTCGACCGGCCCCGCGCCGGCCGAGTTCTGGGGCCGCGTGGCGGACCTCCCCGACGTCCAGACCGACCTGCGTCTGACCGACGATCCGGCCGCGGTCCCCCGCTCGCTGGGCACACCACCCCTGCCGGGACAGGAACACGTCGCGGGCCACTACTTCCGGGCCGTCTACGACCGGGCCGTGCACACCGCCGGTGCCCTGGCGGCCGCCGGTGGTCTCATCGATCCGAGCAAGCTCGTCGACCCCCACGCCGACGACGACGAGGACTGAGTCGGGCGAGGCCCGGCGAGCGTCAGCGGGTCGCGCGGTCCTCGCCGACGAGCTTCCACGCCGCGGGTAGCAGACCCGCGGCGAGCGCGATCTTGATCGCATCGCCGAACAGGAACGGCAGGACCCCCAGCGTCAGGGCGGTACCCAGATCCACGCCGGCGAACAGCATCAGCCCGGGCACGCCGACCGCATAGATGGCGAGGTTGCCCGCGACCATCAGGCCCACGGAGCGCACGACCGTGCGGTCCGCCCCCCGACGGGCGAGCGCACCGACCAGGACCGCCGCCAGCAGGAAGCCGACGATGTAGCCGAAGGAGGCGAACTGCCAGCCGGAGTTCTGCTCCGCGAACCAGGGTGCGCCCGCCATGCCGATGACCAGGTAGAGCGCCATCGACGCGCCCGCCCGGGCCGGACCGAACGACGCGGCGATGAGCAGGACCCCGAAGGTCTGCAGGCTCAGCGGCACGGGCGTGAACCCCAGCGGGATCGCGATCTGCGCGGTCGCGGCGACGAACAGCGTGCCGCCCGTGACCAGCAGCGCGTCACGGACGCGACCACCGGGGATCGCGTCGACCAGGACCGGACGGGGCAGACTCAGCGAGGACACGGGCGGATCCTTGATCGATGGTGGCCGGACGTCACGGGCGGAGTCTAGGTCGTCATCCCGCACGGACCGGGATCGACGCACCGCAGGGCGACCCGAACGACAGGGGGCTCAGTACGGATACCACCAGTCCTTGGGTTCCTGGCTGAAATCCCAGTGCACGTGCTTGGTCTCCAGGAACGTCTCGAGCCCCTCCGGTCCGAGCTCACGTCCGCCACCGGTCAGCTTCATCCCACCGAACGGCCCCGCGTAGTTGTCGGTGAGCGGGTCGTTGATCCAGATCGTCCCGGCCTTGACCCGCTCGTAGAACCGCTTGATGAGCAGTGGATCCGACGAGCGCAGGCAGGCCCCCAGCCCCATCGGGTGCACGTTGACCCGATCGATGACCTCGTCGACATCGTCGTAGGTCGCGATCGGGATCACGGGGCCGAAGGTCTCGTCGCGCATGATCAGCATCGCGTCGTCGACGTCGACGAGCACCGTGGGCTCGTAGAAGAAGCCGGTGCGGTCCGGTCGCCCGTCACCGATCACGACCCGGGCCCCGCGATCGACGGCCTCACGGACGTGGGTGTCGACCTTGTCGCGGAACCGGTCGGCGGCCATCGGGCCGATGTCGGTGTCGCTCGACAGGCCCGGTCCGAGGCGCAGCGTCGCGACCTTGGCCCGCACCGCCTCCGCGAAGTCGTCACGTCGGGCGGTGGGCACGTAGATCCGCTCGGAGGAGGTGCAGACCTGCCCGGCGTTGAACAACGCCGCATACGCCAGCGCGTCCGCCGCGGACTCGAGCTCCGCGTCCGGCCCGACGACGAACGCGTCCTTGCCCCCGAGTTCGAGGTGCAGGTGCTTCATCATCGGCGCGGCGACCGACGCGATGCGCTGCCCGGTCTGCACCGACCCGGTCATGGCGATGACCTGCACGTCCGGGTGGGCGACCAGGGCCTCACCCGCCTCCTGCCCCGTGCCGGTGACGACGTTGATCACGCCGGTCGGGAAGTGGTCGAAGCACCGTTCGATCCACTCGAGGGTCACCAGCGAGGTCAGCTCGGAGGGCTTGATCACGACCGTGTTCCCGGCAGCGAGCGCCGGGGCGAGTTTCCAGCTCAGCAGCAGCAGGGGGAAGTTCCACGGCACGATCGCGCCGACCACGCCATAGGGCTCCTTGAGCACCAGGTTGAGCTGGTTGTCCGGTTCGGCGGACGGTACGACCCGGCCGAGCCCGTTGCGGGCGAGCTCCGCGTAGTAGCGCAACGACGTGAGCGCCCACTCGGCTTCCTCGGCGTTCTCCGGTCGAGCCTTGCCCTGCTCGCGGGTCAGCAGCTCGACGAGCTCGTCGTTGATCGCCAGGCTCCTGGTCACCGCCTCGTGCAGCAGTTCCGCGCGGTCGTTGGCGGCGGTCCGACGCCAGCCGTCGGCGGCCGCCCGCGCGGCGGCGACGGCCCGCTCCACCTCCGGCGCACCACCGGCGGGAACCCGGCCGATGACCTGCTCGGTCGCCGGGTCCTCGCTGTCGATCCACTGCCCCGAGGCAGCGGTCACGTGCTCACCGGCGATCAGCATGGGGCGGTCGGTCATGGTCACGCTCCTGGTCGAGATCGAGATCGAGATCGAGGTCGGCGTCGCGCTCACGGCGTCAGGGTCAACAGCCCGAGCAGGTCGTAGGCCACGTGCGCCGCGGCGATCCCGGTCAGCTCCGCATGGTCGTAGGCGGGAGCCACCTCGACGATGTCGGCACCGACGATGTGCAGCCCACCCAGACCCCGCAGGACGCCCAGCAGTTCACGGGACGTCAGCCCACCGGCCTCGGGCGTCCCCGTCCCCGGGGCGTGCGCCGGGTCGAGCACGTCGATGTCGATGGAGACGTAGACGGGCGCGGTCCCGAGCCGCGCGCGAACCTGCTCGACCACCCCGGCGACACCGAGGGTCTCGAAATCGTCGGCGTGGATCGGCAGGAAACCGAAGCCCGCGTCGTCGGTCAGATCCTGCCGGCTGTAGAGCGGCCCGCGAATCCCGACATGGCACGAGGCCGTGCGGTCGATCAGCCCCTCCTCCGCCGCGCGACGGAAGGGGGTGCCGTGGGTGTAGGGCGCGCCGAAGTAGGTGTCCCACGTGTCGAGGTGGGCATCGAAGTGCAGCACCGCCACCGGCCCGTGCTGCGCGTGCATGACCCGCAGCAGCGGCAGGGCGATGGTGTGGTCGCCGCCGATGGTGAGCAGCGTCGCGCCGGTCGCCGCGACCAACGCGGCAGCGTCACGTTCGATCGAGCGGATGGCCTCGTCGAGGTCGAACGGATTGACCCCGAGGTCGCCGGCATCGGCCACCTGCTGGTCACCGAACGGGTGCACGTCGAGCGCGGGGTGGTAGGGACGCAGCAGCCGCGAAGACTGGCGCACGTGCGCCGGACCGAACCGGGCACCCGGCCGGTAGGAGACGCCGGTGTCGAACGGCACGCCGAGGATCGCGACGTCGCAGCGTTCCACCTCGTCGAGCCGGGGCAGCCGCGCGAACGTGGCCGGGCCGCCGTAGCGCGGGACCCGGGTCGCGTCCACGGGGCCGACGTTGCCCTCGGGCGAGACGGATCGGGGCAGGTCGTCGGTCACGGAGGTCCTCGTCGGTGGTCGGGCGTGGTCGGGCGGTGGCGGTCCGGGGCCTCGGGTGGTGCCGGCTCGGGCCGAGGTGGTCGGGCGACGGCGCTCGTCGTCGGTCAGGACTGGGTCGGGAACCCGAGGTCGACCCGGCTGCGCTCGGCCGGGTCACGCCACCGCGAGGTGACGACCTTGGCCCGGGTGTAGAAGTGGACGCCGTCCATGCCGTGCACATGGCTGTCGCCGAACAGCGAGTCCTTCCACCCCCCGAACGAGTGGTAGGCCATCGGCACGGGGATCGGCACGTTGATGCCGACCATGCCGACCTCGATCTCGTGCTGGAACCGGCGGGCCGCACCCCCGTCGTCGGTGAATACCGCGGTGCCGTTGCCGTACGGGTTGGCGTTCACCAGTTCGATGGCCGCGTCGAAGCTCGGCACCCGCAGGACCACCAGCACCGGCCCGAACAGCTCCTCGGTGTAGACGTCCATGTCGGTGCTCACGTGGTCGAGCAGACTGGGCCCGAGCCAGAACCCGTCCTCGTGACCGGCGGGCACCGGGAGATCGCGGCCGTCCACGACCACCGTCGCTCCGGCCGCCCCGGCAGCGCCGAGGTGGCCCGCGATCCGATCACGGTGCGCGGCGGTGATCAGCGGACCCATCTCGTTGTCGGCGTCGTCACCGGGGCCGATCCGCAGACGCGCGATGCGATCGGCGATGGCCGGGACCAGCCGGTCGCCGACGTCGCCGACACAGACGAGCGCCGAGATGGCCATGCAGCGTTCGCCGGCCGAGCCGTACGCGGCGGACACCGCGGCGTCCGCGGCCGTGTCGATGTCGGCGTCCGGCAGCACCACCATGTGGTTCTTGGCCCCCCCGAGGGCCTGGACCCGCGCCCCCCGGTCGCTGACCGTCGTGTGCACGTGACGGGCGACGGGCGTGGAGCCCACGAACGACACCGCGGCCACATCCGGGTGACGGAGCAGGGCGTCGACCGCGTCGCGGCCACCGTTGACGACGTTGAAGACGCCGCCGGGGAGCCCGGCCTCCGACCACAGCTCCGCGAGCCGCAGCGCGACCGACGGGTCCTTCTCGGAGGGCTTGAGGATGAAGGTGTTCCCACAGGCGATCGCCAACGGGAACATCCACATCGGCACCATCGCGGGGAAGTTGAACGGTGTGATCCCCGCGACCACGCCGACCGGCTGACGCAGCGTGTAGCTGTCGACCTGGCTGGAGACGTTCTCCGAGTACGCGCCCTTGAGCAGCTGCGGGACACCGCAGGCGAACTCGACGACCTCGAGCCCGCGCTGGACCTCACCGATCGCGTCGTCGATGACCTTGCCGTGCTCGGCGCTGACCACGGCCGCGAGTTCGTCGCGCTGGGCCGCGAGCAGCTCGCGGAAGGCGAACAGCACCTGACTGCGGCGGCTCAGTGACGCATCCCGCCACGACGGGAACGCGGCACGGGCGGCGGCGACCGCGCGGTCGACGACGCCCGCATCCGCGGCCTCCACCAGCGCCGTGACCGACCCGGTCGAGGGATCGAACACCTCGGTGGTCGGGGCACCCGGATCGTCGACGCGGGTACCGGCGATGCTGTGGCCGAGTCGGACCGGTGTGGTCATGGTGGTGCTCCTGAAGACGTTGGTCGTGGGCACGGGCAGGACGGACAGGCGACGCGGCCGGCATCGACCGACGTCGGGGCCACCACGACGTGGTGCACGCGTGGTGGCCCCGATGGCCGTGCGACGAGCTGACTCAGCCCTGCGCGCGGGTGAACAGGTCGGTGTAGAGGATCTCCGCCTCCCCGGTGTTCTCCAGGAAGAAGAGGTTCTCACGCACCTCGTCGGTCGGGTAGATCGTCGGGTCGGAGGTGATCTCCTCCTCGATGAACTCCGTCGCGGCGGCGTTGGGCGAGGCGTAGTACGTCCAGTTGGTCAACTCGGCGCCGTTGTTCGCGTCGAGGATGAAGTTGATGAACGTGTGCGCGGTGCACGGGTGCGCCGCATCGGCCAGGATGCCCATGTTGTCGGTCCAGATCGTGGCCCCCTCCTCAGGGATCACGTAGGTGAACCGGTCGGGATCGTCGGCACCGAAGAAGCTGTCCAGGAAGTTGCCGCTGTAGCCGTGCCCGACCACCGTCTCCCCGGTGAGCAACAGCTCCGAGTACTGATCCGAGGTGTAGGTCGCCGTCCACTCACGCGCCTGCGTGATGACCTCGGCGGCCTCCTCGAGTTCGCCCTCGTCGGTGGTGTTCGGGTCGTAGCCGAGCCAGTACAGCGCGGCACCCATGCTCTCACGCGGGTCGTCGAGGATGCTCACCGGCCCCGGCAGCTCACCGGCGACCTCCGGGTCGAACAGCCACGCCCACGAGGCGGCCGGGTCGTCGCCGACGGCCTCGGTGTCGAGCCCCAGACCGGTGGTGCCCCACTGGTAGGGCATGGTGAACGCCAGACCCGGGTCATACGGCGGCTCGGCGAACGCCGCGTCGACGTTGGCGCTGTTGGGGATCGCGTCCTGGTCGAGCTCGAGCAGCAGGTCCTCCCCGATCATGATCTCCACCATGTAGTCGGACGGGACGATGACGTCGAAGTCGGCGCCACCGGCACGGATCTGCGCCAGCAGCGCCTCGTTGGAGGTGTAGAAGTCCTCCGTGACGCTGACGTCGTAGGTCTCCTCGAACAGGTCGATGAGCTCCGGGTTCATGTACTCCGACCAGTTGTAGAGCAACAGGTCGCCGTCGATCTCGTCGACCTCACAGCCGGCCGCGACATCGCCACCGGTGTCCGTGCCCCCACCACAGGCCACCAGGGTCAGAGCCAGGGCCAGTCCTGCCACCATCCATCGCCGTCTCACGTGTGCCACCTCTCGTCGTTTTCGGAAGAGCCGTACTCGGAAGAGTCGTGCTCGGTCGTGGTTCCCGGTACCGGTCGTTCCCACCGCCCGCCACCGCTGCCTCGATGTCATCCGCCCGTGGTCCTCCGTCCCCGTGTGACGGCGAGCGATCCCAGAACCAGCAGGATCGAACCCGCGAGCATCAGCACGGACACCGCATTGATCAACGGCGACACCCCTCGCCGCAGGGCACCGAACACGTACACGGGCAGGGTCGTCGACCCGGCACCGGACACGAACTCGGCGATCACGACGTCGTCGAGCGACAACGTCAGTGCCAACAGTGCTCCCCCGGCCACGCCGGGAGCGATCAGCGGCAGCGTGACCCGCCGGAACGCCTGCCAGCGCGAGGCGTAGAGGTCGGCTGCCGCCTCCTCGAGGCGGTCGTCGAGTCCGTTGAGTCGGGCCCGGACGACCAGCGCCACGAAGGAGATGTTGAAGGCGATGTGCGCCAGGGTGATGGTGCCCACCCCGCGCGCGAGACCGACCCCCGTCGTCAACAGGATGATGTCGAACGCCTGCACGAAGAACAGCAGCAGCATCACGGCCATGGTGATGTCGGGGATGATCACCGGTAGGTAGAGCAGCCCGTCGAAGGCGCGCTGGCCCCGGTAGCGGAAGCGTTCCAGCGACAGTGCCGCCGCCGTGCCGAGCACCGTCGACACCGCGGTCGACAGCACCGCCACCAGGATCGAGGTCCGCAACGCGCCCATCACCTGGCTGTTGGCGAACATCTCGCCGTACCAGCGCAGCGAGAACTCGGTCCAGATGCCGACGCGTTCGTTGTCGTTGAACGACAGCACGACCAATACCAGGATCGGCAGGTAGAGGAACGCGAACACCAGCCAGGCGTTGCCGGCCAGCAGCCGATCGACCGTGCGGCGCGGGCGCGCGACGGAGTCCTCGTTGATCGCCGGTGCGTCCGACCCGGCGTCGATGATGCTCATGGCGCACCGACCGTGCGGTGGGCCGCTGCCTCGAGACGGATGCTCACAGGTCCTTGCCTCCGGAGCGGAAGTAGAAGGTCGCCGCGACCATCATCACGACCAGGATCGCGACGCTGAGCGCCGAACCGAACGGCCAGTCGCTGGCCGTACCGACGAACTGGCGTTGGATGTAGCTGCCGAGCATCGTGGTGCCGGTCCCACCGAGGATCTCCGGGGTGACGTACGCACCGAACGACGGGATGAACACCAGGATCGACCCGGCGATCACGCCGGGACGTGACAGGGGCCAGGTCACCTTGCGGAACGCCTGCCAGCCGGAGGCGTACAGGTCGCGCGCCGCCTCGACCAGCGAGTGGTCGAGCCGCTCGAGGGTGGCGTACAGCGGCAGGATCATGAACGGCATGTAGCCGTAGACCAGCCCCAGCATGACCGCGGTCGGCGTGAACAGCAGCCGCACGTCGGTGAAACCCAGGAACTCCAGCACCCGCACGAACGGGCCGTCGGTCGACAGCAGCAGCCGCCAGGCGAAGGTCCGCACCAGGAAGTTGGACCAGAACGGGATCATGACGAGCACGAGCAGCAGGGCCCGCACCCGGGGGGTGCGTGTCGCGATGTAGTAGGCGAACGGGTAGCTCAGCAGCAGACAGATGATCGTGGTGGCGGTGGCGATCCACAGCGACCGCCACGCGATGGCGAGCACCAGGTCGTCGGTCAGCCGGCCGTAGGAGCGCAGGTTGAAGTCGCCGAGCACCGTCAGCCCGGTCACCGACCGCGTCGCGAACGAGTAGACGACCACGATGACCAGCGGCAGGGCGAAGAACAGCAGCAGGTAGACGTAGGCGGGCGCACCGATCAGGAACCCACGCCGGGAGGCGGCTCGCTCCGCGTCCCGCTCGAGTCCGTGGACGTCGGCGGCGAGGGCGTCGTCGGCGTCGAGATCCGGTGGCTGCAGGGTGGTGGCCATCGTCCGTCAGTCCTCGAGCACGGTGGCGCTGGTCGGTGACCAGCGGACCCGTACCTCGTCACCGACCTCGAAGTGCTCGATCCCCGGGGCGTTGCCCTGCCGGACGTCCAGCGTCGCCCGAGCGTCGCCGGTGCCGAGTGCGACCTCGTAGCGGATCGCGTTGCCCAGGAAGATGATCCGTTCGACCCGACCGTGCACCGCGTCGAGCGCCGGATCGCGCTCGGCGTCGGGACGGCGCAGACCGAGTGCCTCGGGCCGCAGCGCCACGGTCACCGTCCCGCCGGCCGTGGCCGCGCTCGACACCCGGATGGTGCTGCCGTCGGGGAAGACCACGTGGCCGTCGTCGGTGACCGATGCCTCGATCAGGTTGGTGTCGCCGATGAAGTCGGCGACGAAACGGGTGCGCGGCCGGTCGTAGATCGCCTCCGGCGCGCCGACCTGGAGCAGCACGCCGTCGTGCATCACCGCGATGCGGTCGGACATCGTCAGGGCCTCCTCCTGGTCGTGGGTGACGTAGACGAAGGTGATCCCGACCTGCTCCTGGATGCGCTTGAGCTCGAGCTGCATCGCCTGGCGCAGCTTCAGGTCCAGCGCGCCGAGCGGCTCGTCGAGCAGCAGCACCTTGGGGTGGTTGACCAGCGCCCGGGCCAGCGCGACCCGCTGCTGCTGACCACCGGAGAGCTGCTTGGGCTTGCGCTTCTCCCGGCCCTGCATCTGCACCAGTTCGATGACCTCGCCGGTGCGCCGCTTGATCTCGTTGCGCGGCAGGTCCTGCATCTCGAGCCCGAACGCGATGTTCTGCTCGATGGTCATGTGCGGGAACAGCGCATACGACTGGAACACGGTGTTCACCGGCCGCTTGTTCGGCGGTTCGAGCCCGACCTCCTCACCGAAGATGCGGATGCTGCCCGCCGACGGGTACTCGAAGCCGGCGATCATCCGCAGCGTGGTCGTCTTGCCGCAGCCCGACGGGCCGAGCAGCGAGAAGAACTCGCCGTCCCGGATGTCGAGGTGCAGGTCGTCGACCGCGACCACCGGCTCCGAGCCCTTGGGGCCGGGGAAGCGCTTGGTGACGCCGGCGACCCCCACCGCCGAGTCCGACGCGCCCGGCGTGGAGGTCGCGACGCCGCCCGGCGCGGATGCTGCGGGGGCATGACCGGTCGCGGACTGCGCCGCCGTGGACACCTCACTCATGGACGCTCCTTGTGACGCACCGTGGTCCGCTCCACACGGACAGAAGATGTCATCATGCCCGGTCCAGGCCGTCGAAGGCGGCGATCAGCGCTGCGAGCCCCTCGTCGGCTTCCGCGGCGGTGATGCTCAGGGGCGGCGCGATCCGCAGCACGTTGCCGTGCAGGCCACCCTTGCCGATCAGGACGCCGGCCTCCCGGGTCGCCTCCAGGACCCTCGCCGCGGCGTGGGCATCCGGCTCCCGGCTCCCGGGGCGGACCAGTTCGATGCCCAGCATCAGGCCCTTGCCCCGGACCTCGCCGATCGCCGGCCAGCGCTCGGGGGCATCCGCGAGCGCGCCGAACAGCTGCGCGCCGATCTTGGCGGCGTTGGCCTGCAGGTCGTTGGCCAGCAGATGGCGCAGGTTGGCCAACGCACCGGCCGTGGACAACGGGTTGCCGCCGAACGTCGCGATCGAGTTGGCCGCGACGCTGTCCATCAGGGCGGCGGGTGCCACGACCCCCGCCAGCGTCAGCCCGTTGCCGAGGCCCTTGGCGAAGGTCAGGATGTCGGGGCGGACGCCGTGCGCCTCGATCCCCCAGAAGTGCTCGCCGGTGCGGCCCCAGCCGGTCTGCACCTCGTCGGTGACGAACAGGATCCCGTACTCGTCGCACACGGCCTTGAGCGCGCCGAACAGCCCGTCGGGCGGGGTCGCGAAGCCGCCCACCCCCTGGATCGGCTCGGCGATGAGGCAGGCCACGTCGCCGGCGGTCTGCGTGAGGATGACATCGCGCAGGTCATCCACGCACGCCGCGATGTACGCGTCGTCGTCGAGGTGGTGGAACGGCGAGCGGTAGGGGTAGCTGCCGTGGACGTACTTGACGTCGACCGGCGACAGCGCGGATGCGGACCACCCGCGGTTGCCGGTGATCGCCATGGTCGCGAACGACCGGCCGTGGTAGCTGTTGCGCATCGCGAGCACCTGATGCGAACGGCGCACCGTGGTCGCGAGCAGCAGGGCCGCCTCGTTGGCCTCGGAACCCGAGGTCGTGAAGAAGACCTTCGCATCGTCCATCGGAGCGAGCCTGGCGATCTCCTCCGCGAGCTCGACCTGCGAGCGGATCAGGTACAGCGTCGAGGTGTGCAGCATCCTCGCGGCCTGTGCCTGGACCGCCTCGACGACCGCGGGCAGGGCGTGCGCGGTCATCGTCGTCAGGATGCCGCCGAACAGATCGAGGTAGCGCCGACCCTCGGCGTCCACGACGTGGCGGCCCACACCCGACACCAGTTCGATCGGCTCGTCGTAGTACAGCGCCAGCCACGACGGCAGCACCGCCCGGTGCCGGGCGTGCAGGTCCGCGTGGGTGCCCATCGATGCCTCCCTCGGTCGGTCGGTCCGTGCGCTCACGAGTCGAAGCCGATGCCGACGGCATCCAGCGCCTTGAGCCACGGCCCGCGCCGTCCCTGCCGTCGATCGGCGCGCTGGATGGCGCGCCGCGTCAGACCGACACCGATCGAGCGCAGCGGCTCCGGTGGGAACGGAACGGGCTTGCGGGCGACGAGCTCGAGTTCGAGCAGCGGCGAGTCGGGCGCGAGCAACCGGTCGGTCAGCACCCGGGCGGCGAACCGTGAGGCCGCCACCCCGAGTCCGGTGTAGCCGAGCGCCCACGAGACCCGGCCGTCGAGCTCGTCACCGAAGGCCATCGTGAACCGCGAGGTCGTGGCGATCGGGCCGCCCCACCACCGCTCGAAGCGCACGTCGGCCAGCTGCGGGAAGGTGGTGCGGAAGTGTCGCGCCAGCAGATCGTAGGTCGCGCGGCGGTGGTCGTGGCGCGGACCCACGCCACCACCGGGGTGGGTGATCGCGTCGTAGCCGCCCCACAGGATCCGGTCGTCGGGGGTCAGGCGGTAGTAGTGGAACTGGTTGGCCGCATCCGCGAACCCCTGCCGGCGTTCCCAGCCGATCCGGGCGCGTTGGGCGGCGGTGAGCGGTGCGGTCACGAGCACGTAGTCGTGCACCGGCACGAACCACCGGCCGGTGCGCGGGAGCAGCGTGTGGCTGTAGGCGTTGGTGGCGAGCACGACATGTCCGGCGTCGACGCTGCCCGCGTCGGTGGTCACGCGGACCCCGTCGGACCGTGGGATCAGGGCGGTCACGGGGCTGTGTTCGTGGACGTCTGCCCCGTAGGTGCCCGCCACACGGGCCAGCCCGGCCGCCAGGGCACCCGGATCGACGATCCCGCCGCCATCGGGCCGCGCCAGCGCGCCGAGGTAGGTCGGGGAGTCCAGTTCCTTGCGGACCTGGTCGGCATCGAGCAGGGCGATGCGTTCGTGGGCCCGGTCGTAGGCGGCGGCACCCTGCTCCAGCTCCTCGAGCTGCCAGGGTTCGGTCGCGACGTCCACGGCCCCGGTCAGCTCCAGGTCACAGGCGATGTCGTGGGTGCGGACGAAGGCGGTCAGCTCCGCCAGGTTCTCGCGGCCGAGCCGCACGAGGTCGTCGATCTCGTCGCCGAAGTGCGCCAGCCCGTTGTGGATCCCGTGCGTCAGCGAGGGATCCACGAACCCCCCGTTGCGCCCCGTCGCCCCATGGGCGATGCGCGCCGCCTCGAGCACGACGACGTCCAACGACGGATCCCGCTCGAGCAGCTGGCAGGCGGTCCACAGCCCGGTGAAGCCACCACCGACGATGACGACGTCGGCCGGTCCACGCCCCCGGAACGGCGCATGGCCGTCGCCGGTGCGCTCCTGCCAGATCGTCAGCGCCCGCATCGTCACCCGCGCTCGCTCGGCACCACGACGGTCTCGCCGGCGGGCAGGTCCGGGAACGCGGCGGCGACCGCAGCATGCTGGATCGCCCCGTCGTCGACGTTGCGCGCCCCGGTCAGCATGGGGTGCTCCGCATCCGTGCCCGCACGACCGTGCACCAGGTCGTCGGCCAGTCGCAGCAGCCGGGGCGCGATGGCCGCCGACAGGGCCTTGGATGCGGTCCGGGGGAACTGGCCCGGCACGTTGGTCACGCAGTAGTGCACGACCCCGTGCTCGACGTAGGTCGGCTCGGACAGCGACGTCGGCCGGGCGGTGGCGATGCACCCGCCCTGGTCGATGGCGAGATCGACGACGACCGACCCGGGCCGCATGCTGGCGACCTGCTCCTCGGTCACGACCGTCGGTGCCCGGGCTCCCGGGACGAGCGCGGCACCGATGACCAGGTCCGCCTCGCGGACGTGTTCGCCGACCAGCTTCGGTTCGCTGACCTGGGTCGCATCGATGGTGCCGGCGAGGTGGTGTTCGTACAGCCGGTGCAGGTCCACGTCGACGCCGGTCACGTGCGCGTCGAGCCCACGGGCACCGCGCGCCGCCATCGTGCCCGCGACGCCCATGCCGAGGACGACCACCTTGGCCGGCGGGACGCCGGCCGCGCCACCCATCAGGGTCCCCGATCCTCCCGACGCCGAGGAGAGCTCGGCCGCGCCGACGATCGCGGCCGCGCGACCGGCGATCTCCGACATCGGTGCCAGCAGCGGCAGGCCGTTGCGGTCGCTGAGCGTCTCGAACGCGTAGGCGTGGACGCCTGCGTCCAGCAGGGCGCGGGTCAGCCCCGGCTCAGCCGCGAGGTGCAGGTAGGCGAACAGCGTGAGGTCGCGGCGGAAGTGCTCGTGTTCGCTCTCCTGCGGTTCCTTGACCTTGACGACCAGGTCCGCGCCCCAGACCTCCGCCGCGTCGGCGACGAGCTCGGCGCCGGCGGCCTTGTAGTCCTCGTCGGCGAAGCCAGCCCCGAGACCGGCACCGGTCTGGACCAGCACCCGGTGACCCTGCTCGACGACGAGGTTGACGGCGGACGGCGTGAGCGCGACCCGACGTTCCCGGTCCTTGGTCTCGGCGGGCAGGCCGACGGCCAGCGTCGAGGTCGGCATGTCAGTCCTCCATCTTCTTGGCGGCCTCGGTCAGGACCTGGTCGAGGACCGCGATGACCTCGCCGAGCTCCTCCTGGGTCGCGATCAGCGGCGGGGACAGTTGGATGACCGGTTCGTCGCGATCGTCGGCCCGGCAGATCAGCCCGAGCTCCATCAGCCGGTTCGACAGGAAGCCACGGAGCAACCGCTCGGTCTCCTCGTCGTCGAAGCCGACCTTGTTGTCGCGGTCCTTGACGAGCTCCAGCGCCCAGAAATACCCGGTCCCGCGCACGTCACCGATGATCTCGTGCTTGTCGTAGAGGCTGTGCAGCTGCTCGCCGAACCAGTCGCCGTTCTCGCGCACGTTCTCCAGGATGTGCTCGGACTCGAACACCTCGATGTTGGCGAGCGCGACCGCGGCGGCGACCGGGTGGCCGCCCCAGGTCGAGCCGTGCAGGTACATCGAGGTCGTGTCCTCGGCCAGGACGTCGCCGATGTGGCGGCGGAAGGCGACGCCGCCGAGCGGCTGGTAGGCGGAGGTGACGCCCTTGGCGAAGGTGATCATGTCCGGCTGGTAGCCGTACTTCTCCGCGCCGGTCCAGTACCCGAGCCGCCCGAAGGCGCAGATGACCTCGTCGGAGACCATCAGGATCCCGTACTTGTCGCAGATCGCCCGGACCTCCTCCATGTAGCCCTCGGGCGGCGTGAAGCAGCCCCCGGCGTTCTGGACGGGCTCGACGAAGATGGCCGCGATCTGGTCGGGACCCTCCGCCTGGATGATCTGCTCGAACGAGCGTGCACAGGTCAGGTCGCACGGCGGGCAGGCCTGCGAGATCTTGCAGCGGTACTCGTTGGTGTTGGCCGCGTGGAAATGCCCTGGACGCAGCGGCTCGAACATCTTGCGCAGCCCGGGCAGCCCCGTCAGACCCAACGCCCCGAACGTGGTGCCGTGGTAGGCGTAGTTGCGCGAGATGAACTTCCAGCGGTCCTCACCGCGCATCCGGTGGTACTGGATCGCGAGTTTCATGGCCGACTCGACGGCCTCCGAGCCGGAGTTGACGAAGAAGAAATGGTCGAGGTCGCCGGGAAAGCGTTCCGCGAGCTTGCCGGCCAGGTCCACGGCCGGCTGATGCGCCCACGACCAGTTGGTCGCGAACGGCAGCTGCTGCATCTGTTTGGTCGCCGCGTCCACGAGCTCCTGACGGCCGTAGCCGATCTGGGCACAGAACAACGCGGACAGGCCGTCGAAGTAGCGCTTGCCGTCGCTGTCCCAGACGTAGCAGCCCTCACCACGATCGAGCACGGCGATCGACGGGGTGTCGCCGATCCAGTCGGAGGTCCGGGTGAAGTGCAACCACAGGTTGCCGTCGGCGAGCTGGGCGTTCGCGGTCATCGTGTCGCTTTCGGTCTGGGGTGCCTCGGGCACGCGCCGGTGGGGCTCAGTAGCTGATGTCGCTCATGACGTGCTTGATCCGGGTGTAGTCCTCGAGGCCGTACATCGACAGGTCCTTGCCGTGGCCCGAGTGCTTGAACCCGCCGTGGGGCATCTCCGCCACGATCGGGATGTGGCTGTTGATCCACACGGTGCCGAAGTCGAGCCCCTTGGCCATGCGCATCGCGCGGCTGTGGTCCCGGGTCCAGACGCTGGAGGCCAGGCCGTACTTGACCCCGTTGGCCCACTGAAGCGCCTGGGCCTCGTCGCTGAAGCGCTGCACGGTGACGACGGGGCCGAAGATCTCGGTCTGGATCATCTCGTCGGTCTGCTCGAGCCCGGCGACCACCGTCGGTTCGAAGAAGAAGCCGTCGCGCGCCAGCGGGTGGCCGCCGGCGACCACCTCGACGTGGCCCGGGGCGCGCTCGAAGAACCCACGGACCCGCTCGTGCTGGGCGGCGTTGTTCAGCGGGCCGTAGTCGGGTTCGTCGCCGTCGTCGAAGGGCGCGGCGGTGGAGGTGGCGGCGGCCTGCTCGGCCAGGGCCGCGACCAGCTCGTCGTGGATCTTCGGCCCGGCGAGTACGCGGGTCGCGGCCGTGCAGTCCTGCCCGGCGTTGAAATAGCCGGCCCCCGCGATGCCCGCGGCGGTGGCCTCGATGTCGGCGTCGTCGAACACGACCACCGGTGCCTTGCCACCGAGTTCCAGGTGGGTGCGCTTCAGGTCGCGCCCCGCGGCCTCGGCGACCTCCATGCCGGCACGCACGGATCCGGTGATCGACACCATCTGGGGCACCTCGTGGGCCACCAGCGCCCGGCCGGCGTCGCGGTCACCACACACGACGTTCATCACACCGGCGGGGAGGAACTCCTGCATGAGCTCCGCCATGAACACCGTCGACATCGGGGTCGTGTCGGACGGCTTGAGCACGACCGTGTTGCCGGCGGCGATCGCGGGGGCGAACTTCCACACCGCCATCATCATCGGGTAGTTCCACGGGGTCACCTGACCGCAGACCCCGACGGGCTCGCGGCGGATCATGGAGGTGTGGTTCGCCATGTACTCCCCGGCGGAACGTCCCTCGAGCACCCGGGCCGCACCGGCGAAGAAGCGGATCTGGTCGATCGACGCGCTGAGCTCCTCCTCGACCGTCAGCTGGAACGGCTTGCCGGTGTTGGCGCACTCGATGCGGATCAGTTCCTCGCCGCGGGCCTCGAATGCGTCCGCGATGTGCAGCAGGGCACGGCTGCGGGTCGCGGGCGTGGCATCGCGCCAGCCCGGGAACGCGCCCGCGGCTGCCCGGCAGGCCTCGTCGATGTCCTGCTCGCCCGAACGCGGGGCCGTGGCGTAGACCTTGCCGGTGCTGGGATCGGTCAGATCCATCGTGGCACCGGACGCGGCGGGCTTCAGCTCGCCACCGATGAGGTTGCTGGTCTGCTCCATGATGTTCGTTGACCTCCCGGGCGACGCGGCACCCACCTGCTCGACGTGGCCCGTGCACCCGCGGGCCGGGGGTGACCCTACGAGCGCCGACCATCGGCTGTCGCTGGACGCTTGGCGCGTCCCGCCTGGCGCGCATTGGCCAGTTGGCGCATGATGCGCGGTGACTGGCCAGATGTCGAGAACCATGGTGCGCCCGCTGGTCGACGGGCCGAAGCCCACCTGACGCGCGCCCTCTACGGTCCACGTCCGGTCGGACACGGGTCCGGCCACCGTCGTGGACAGGCTGCCATGGCCCGCACCGAACCGCCGATCGGCGCACCGCCGGAGCAGCCGCGGGCCTATCCTGGGCCGAACGTCGAACGCGGGAACGTCATGCCTCTGCGACTGTCGGACCTGTTGGCCGATCCCGCGCTCGGGGCGGCGATCGTCGCCGGCGGTGCCGGGCTCGACCGGCGCGGCCCGATCCGCTGGGCGCACATCTCGGAGCTCCCCGACCCGACGCCGTGGCTCGAGGGCGGGGAACTGCTGCTGACCACCGGCCTGGGGGTGCGCGACGACCCGGAGCTGCAGCGCCGCTTCGTCGGCGGTGTCGCCGACCGTGGCATCGTGGCACTGGGCTTCGCACTCGGGGTGTCGATGCCGACCGTGCCTCAGGCGATGCTCGCGGCCTGCGACGACCACGATCTACCGCTGTTCACCCTCCCCTACGAGATCCCGTTCATCGCGGTCACCCGCCGGGTCGCCCACCACCTGTTCGAGCAGCGCGACGCGATGCTCCACGGGGCCGTCGCGCTGCAGCGTCACGTCCTGGCCGCGGTCACCTCGGACGCCGGGCTCGACGAGGTGCTCGCCACCATCGCCCGGGCGATGCCCGAGGTGGCGCTGCTCGTCGTCGACTTCGCCGGACAGCCACTCGCCCGGGTCGACCCCGGCGGGATCGCGACCGACCTCGACACGCGCGCGCTGTGGCAGGCGGTGCCCCACCCGCGGGGCCGCGGGACCACGGCGCTCGCCGGGCGCACCGTGACCTGGTCGGCCGTGGCGCTGGGGGGGAGCCTGGAGGCGATGGTCATCGCGGTGAGCGCCGCCCCACTGGCCGAGCACCAGTCCCTGCTGTTCGAGCAGGGGGTCGCCGGTGTCCACCTCGACCTGGCCCGCGCCCAGTCCGTCCGTGACGCCCACCGCCAGCGGGTCGACGAGCTGCTCGAGGAGGTCGCGGACGGCCGGGTCAGCAGTGCCGCCATCGAGCGGACCCTGCAACGGCTCGGAGCCAAGCCCCTGCACCAGCTGCGGGTCCTGGCCATCCACACCGCCGGGCGGGCCGACCACGCCGTCGGTGCGCTGGTCGAGGACGCACTGATCGACCTCGGCACCCCCGTCGTGGGACGACTCGCCGGCACGGTGCACGCCGTCGTCGGGGCCGACGACGAGGCGGCGGCGCGCATCCTCGCGGCGGCCGACCGCCGCGGGTGGGCCGACCTCCGGATCGGGCGCAGCCGGATCAAGACCGAACTCGACGCACTGCGCGCTGCCCTGCGCGAGTCCGTCGTCGCGCTCAACCTCGACCGGCCGGAGCGCATCGTGGACGTCGACGAACTCGGGCTGTCGGGACTGCTCGCCGGTATCCGCGACGAGCTCGGTGCCGGTGACTTCGTCGCCCACGTGCTCGGACCGGTCCTCGACCACGATGCCGACGACGGTCCGCTGATCCGGTCGCTGCGCGCCTATTTCGCCCACGGGTGTCGGCCCGGGCCCGCCGCCGACGAGTTGTGCGTCCACCGCCACACGCTGGCCTACCGGCTCGAGCGGATCCGGGAACTGACCGGGCGTGACCCGCGCGCCGGGGAGCACCTGATGGAGTTCGGTCTCGCCCTCGCCCTGCTGGACCGAGACGACCGATGAGGGCCTCGCCCGCCGACGTGAGCTTCTGGCTGCAGACCGCGGACGACGACCTCACGCCGCGGCCGGGGCAACCCGGCGACCTCGAGGTGGATGTCGCCGTCGTCGGTGCAGGCTACTCCGGGCTGTGGACCGCCCGGGAGATCCTGGTGCGCGACCCGACACGGCGTGTGGCGGTGTTCGAGGCGGAGATCGCCGGCTTCGGGGCGTCGGGCCGCAACGGGGCCTGGCTGAGCGCGGGCATCGCCGTGTCCCCCGCCGAGTTGGCCCGCCGTCACGGCCCGGCGAGCGTGCGTGCGGTCACCACGACGATGCGCGCGACGGTCGACGAGGTCCTCCGTGCCGCCGAGGCGGAGGGCATCGACGCCGAGGCGCGTCGAAGCGGACTGCTGCGGGTGGCGCGTGGCGGGCACGAGCGGGCCGCGCTGGACGCCGCCATGACCACCGCGCGGGACCTCGGGATCGACGACGGACTGCAGGTCCTCGGGCCCGACGAACTCGCCGGCCGGATCCGCATCGACGATGCCCGGGGAGCACTGTTCGATCCGCATGCCGCCGCGATCCACCCCGGGCGGCTGGTCCGGGGTCTCGCCCGCGCCGTCGAACGGCGCGGTGCACCCATCTACGAACGCACGCCCGTCCGCCGGCTGCACCCGCGCCACCGCGACCGCGACGCCTGGTTGGAGACCGACGCAGGACGGGTCCGGGCCGACACGATCGTGCTGGCGACCGAGGCCTACACCAGCCAACTCCCCGGACGGCGTCGCAGCGTCCTGCCGCTGTACTCCCTGATCGTGCTGACGGAGCCGCTCGACGACGCCACCTGGGCAGCCATCGGTTGGGACGGTCACGAGCTGCTGTCCTCCCACCGCTACACGGTCGACTACCTGTCGCGCACGGTGGACGGGCGGGTGCTGTTCGGCGGGCGTGGTGCCCCCTACCACCTCGGTTCGCGTATCGCGGACCGCTTCGATCGGCACGAGGCGACCCACGCGCTGCTGCGGGAGCAGTTGGCCTCGTGGTTCCCGGCGCTGGCGGACGTGGGGTTCTCCCACGCCTGGGGTGGTCCGCTCGCCATGCCCCGGGACTGGTTGCCCTCGTTCCACCACGATCCGACGACCGGCATCGCCCAGACACTGGGCTACACCGGGCAGGGCGTCGGCACGAGCAATCTCGGTGGTCGCGTCCTGGCCGATCTGATCGTCCACGGGGAGACCCCGCACCGCGACCTACCCATGGTCGGTCATCGTTCGCGGCGGTGGGAGCCCGAGCCGTTGCGCTGGCTCGGTGCCCGTTACCTGCAGTCGGCGCTGCGCCGGATCGACGACCGTGCGGCGCGCACGGGCCGGCCACCCAGCGGCCGGGGGCTGGCCGAGCGCCTGATGCGCCACTGATCCCCACGCGTGCGCATCGATGTGGCGCACGCCAGGGCGGACCGGTGACGAGATGTGCGTCCAGGCGCACGCGCTGGCCGAGCGAGCGCTCCGTGTCGCCACCCGGCGGCAGCGTTGCGATGTGCGCTGGGCTTCAACCCCGCGACCGCTCGCCGCAGCGGTGGTCATCTGCAGCCTGGCACCTCGATGCCAGGCTCATGGGCGGGAGTGGCAGCGGTCGAGGCGAACGACGGGGAGGAGATCGCATTCAGCTGCGAACGGAACGCCCGGTGGTGCGCCGCTTCGCCGAGGCGGGCTACAGCCGGTGGGCGTCGGCTCGTTGCGCGCACGGCGTGCAGTCGGCCGGCGGTGCGAGTCGCTCGTGACGGTACGCGGACGTCCTCCCGGGACCCGCAGGCCGTGACGCGCGACGATGGCTCACCAGCGGGTCCGGCCGATCAATGCGGCGACTGCAGTCGTTCGAGGCAGGAGGGCATGTCGGCCAGCCGCGCCGTGAGCTCGTCCGGAACATCCGGTCCCTGCAGTTGTGACACCGAGCCGTCATCCCACCCGCGGGCGACGCGTCGGTCCGTCGCCTCCTCGAACTCGTCCTCGCTGACCTCGGGCTCGGCGAGCAGGCTCTCATCGCTGGTCGGAACCCCGAGCCGGACGCCCTGCATGGCGACGTCCCCCTGCTCGTAGCGGACGAAGACCCAGCCGCCGCCGAGTTCACGACAGTCGACGGCGTCCTCGCGCGCGAAGTCGTCGCTGCCCGCCGTCGTCGGTGAACAACCCGCGACGAACAGCGACGCCGCCAACGCAACGGCGAGCGTCATGCTCATCGGTCCCCGTTGCCGATCGTGACCTGCGGTGCCGGCAGCAACCCGATGATCGCGCGTCACAGCACGAACGCGCGCATGTTGCCGAGCGCGACGATCCACAGCACCACGACGATCGCCGTCAGCGCGGCCAGTTGCCAGCCCGGCACGGACGCTGCTCCGGCGGCAGTGTTGCCATGTGCCCGGAAGCCGACCAGAACGGCCCCGGTCGCAGCGAGGAGCGACAACCCCATGACCGCGAGGATCGCGTAGCCCCCGAGATTCACCGACGACACGACCACACCCCCCGTTGCGATGCTCGATCACCTGCTCCGCACAGTATGCCCGGTGACCACCCTGGAGCCCAGAACTCGCGAGAAACGCCCGCGTCGGGGCGCGATGGAGCGGAACCCGGCTCGGTGTCGGCGGCTGAGGCTGATGATGCGGGGGCATCGGCCGGCCGGTCGGGTCGCCGGTCATGGGTTCGTCGGCTCGGTGGGTCCGCTGGTGGTGCCGTGGGGGAACAGCCCGGAGACGCGCCCTGCCTCGGGGTGGGTGTACTCGAGACACAGCCCGATCCAGCCGTCCGGGAGCGGCGCGGAGGACAGCAGGTCACCGTCGGTGGCCCACAGCAGCGGTGCGAACCCGTCGCGTACCCGGATCCCGAGTGCGTAGCCGCCGGTGGGCCGACGACGTCCGCCCAGTCGAGCGCACCGGGTAGGCGGTCGGGCTCATCAGGTACGGCATCGGGCACGGGTTCGCTCACCGCAGGCGGCTGGTCGGCGACCTCCAGGTCGTCGGGGCCACTCATCTCGATCAGCGGCAGGCCGACGGCGGCGAAGGCGATGACCCCGGCGATTCCCACCCGCGCGCACACCAACGGCGGCCCCCATGGTGTGCGCGCACCGCGGGCAGCCGAGCAGGAGCCGCGCCGGCAGCCCCACGGCCCGGTCGGTATCCAGCCCCCGTCGATC
>CAYTLZ010000046.1:0-21768 GCA_964438785.1 uncultured Actinomycetota bacterium
TGGCAGACGCGGTCATGCGTCGAAGAACCAGATGTAGGCCGCCAGCCCGAGCCCTCCCACGCCGACCAGCGCCGCGAACCACGGTCCGGCGGTCTCGAAGAAGCGCACCATCATGGGCCCCGTGGTCGGGCGCTGGCCGGTCTCCTTGAGGCGGAATCGCGCAAAACGGGCCACCCGCGCGTACATCCACGGGATCACCCCGGCGACGACGCTGGTGATCAACACCATGTACAGGGTCTTGTAGGTGCGTTCCGCCAGTGCGACATCGCCGCCGAACAGCGGCAGGGTTCGCTCGCCGACGATGGTCAGCAGCACGAGCGCGCCGGCGCAGAACCCCGCGAACCAGATCGGGCGCACCGGACCTCCCCAGCCGTGCCGCGCACATCGTAGTGATGGCTCGGCAACGGGTACATGGGTGTGTCACGGGGCGGCGAACGGCGCCCGAACAACGAGGGCTGGGACGCAGTTTCGGGGCGAGACTTCGTACTCGACGCGCCGCACCGAACGGGGGTGTCCGCGCGGGCAGTCGCTCGGTGCTTCCGCGGAAGCACCGAGCGCCGGTGACACGGGCACCGACGCGGCTCGCCTGCTCGCATCTAGGCTTCGGGGGCATGACGACACTCGATGACATCAAGAGCTTCGCGGCCCACCTGAGCCCTTGGGCGCACCTGGCCACGGTCGGTGCCGACGATGAGCCCGACGTCACGCCGGTGCATCCGTGCTGGGACGGGGACGTGTTGTGGATCATGTGCGGGACCAGCTCGGTCAAGGCCCGCAACGTCGCCGACAATCCCCGGGTCGCCCTGCATTGGCAGGTCACCGAGGTCGGTGACGGCGTCGAGGTATGGGGGACCGCCGAGGTCGTCGATGACCGCGACACCAAGCGTCGCCTCTGGAACGGGGTGTTCGACTACGACCTCGATGCCTTCGCGCCGGGTGGTCCCGACGACTCGCCGGGCACCGGCTTCATGGCCGTTCACCCGACGCGCGCGCTGCTGCTCCGCGGGTACGGGCGAGGCGGGGTGGAGCGCTGGACGGCCTGATCCGGTCGACCGTAGGGAGCCGGCCCGTCACCCCGATCCCGGCGATGGACGTCGCACCCCGCTCATGCGCCGCCTGAGGCGGTTTCGGCGGCCGGTACCTCGACGTCCGCCTCGAGGTCCTGATCGGGGGGCGGAGCTGACGGTCCGTCGCTGCGCAGCTCGTCGATCGCCTCGCCGATCACCGCGGCGACCGGGACGGCGAGGAAGGCACCGAGGATGCCCAGCGTGACCGCACCGGTGGTGATCGCGAGCAGCACGACCAGTGGATGCAGGTTGATGGCGTGGCCGAGGATCAGCGGCTCCAACACGTTGCCCTCGAGCTGCTGGACGGCCAGGACCAGCCCGAACACGATCAGGCCGGTGGTCAACCCGCCATCGGCCAGCGCGACCAGCACCGCGAGCGCTCCCGTCGTCACCGCCCCGACGATGGGGAACAGGCCGCCGAAGAAGATCAGCACGGCCAGTGGGATCGCGAGGGGCACGCCCAGGATCAGGAGGCCGACGCCGATCACCAACGCGTCGACCAGGGCGACCAGCAGTTGGCCCCGGAAGTAGGAGCCGATCGTGTCCCAGGCCCGCAGCCCGATCGCGCGCGTCCGCTCGCGGAACCGCGAGGGCACTACCGAGAGCACGCCCGCACCGAGCCGGCTGCCGTCCTTGAGGTAGAAGAAGAGCACGACGAGCAGGATGAGCAGCCCGGCCACGAACTCGAAGGCCAGGACCGCGGCCGCGAACGCCTGCGGTGCCAGCTCGCCGGCCTCCCCCACCTGTTCGCCGACCGCATCCACGACGTCGGCGAACCCGGTCAGGCCGATGCCCAGGGGGTCGTCCTCGAGGATGCCCTCGATCTGCTCGAGCCCCTCGCTCGCGGACGCGGTGAGCTCAGGTAGTTGCGCCACGACCAGCGTCGCGATGATCGCCAACGTGCCGAGCACCAGCACGATCGCCGCCAGGATGGTCGTGATCGACGCCGCGGCGGCCGGCGTCCCCCGACGTTCCAGGAACCGTGCGACCGGGATCAGCAGCGTGGCCGGGAACAGCGCGAGCAGCAGCGGGATGACGACCAGCGGGATCTGGGACAGCGCCAACGCCACGGCCACCGCGAGCACCAGGATGCCGGTCACCGACCAGCTGGTACGCCCCGCCTGCCACAGCTTGGACTGCTCCGGGGCCGGGGGGCCGGTCAGCGCCTCGTCCTGGTCTCGCGTGGATCCCATGCCCGGCTTCTCGGTCACGTCGCTCCCCGTCGGGACGACGCACCTGTCGCCACATCCCCGGAGGCTCGGAGCACCGGGTGATGGTGGCGCAGTACCTCGTCCAATCGACGAACGTAGATCGCCCTGCGTGTGCGTCGACCGAGGTGGTGGGGGCGGACGGACGCCGACCTTGACCAGCTGATCGCGGTCGATGCGTCCGGTCCGCACAGCACTCGCTCAGGCCTCGATGTCCGTGCCGGCATCCGGTTCGCCGGCGGCGTCCGGCACGGTGTCGCCCAGCGGTGTCGTGTCCAACTCCAGCTGCAGGTCGTCACCACCGGCGTCCGCGTAGCGCTCTTCCGCGAGGTGGAGCAGGCGCTGGGCCTGCACGACGAGCGTGCGTCGCAGCCCCTTCGACACCTTGCGCTCCGAGGCGACCTTGGACAGCTGCCAGATCGTCTGGGCGCGGCGCGCGAGTCGGACGTCGGGGTGTTCGTTGCGCCCCGCCCAGCCCGCCGGGGCGATGACGTGGCGGTGGGACGGGGGCAGCTCGACGCGGTCCATGGGGTGGATGTCGCCCTCGTTGAGCACCGCCTCGAAGCGTGAGGCGCGGACCGCGTCCTCGTAGACGGTCCATTCGGCCCGGTTGAGGTGGGCCTTCGCGTCTCCATCACCGGCCGGGCGTGTTTCCAGTGCCCAGAACGGCCACATCCGCACGCTGTGGACCTCGAAGGGATCGAGCACGAACATGGCGACGGCGTCGGTGCGCTGGTTCGTGAGATGACGCCGGATCCGGGTGCGTAGCTGCTCGCGCGTCTGGCCGACGTAGATCGGCTCACCGTCGAAGTCGTAGAAGCAGTAGACGCCGAACCTGGCGTCACCCCACCGACGACCCTCGTCGTCGACGGCGTCGAGCGCGGCACCGATGTTCGTGTACAGCGCCTGGACCTCGGGTGGTGGGCCCAGGCTCATGACCCGCGGCCCGGGTCGGCAGCCGGTCGGGTCAGCAGCCGGTCGAGGTAGTGGGTGGCGAGCCAGCTGACGGCGGGCACCACGACGGCATCACCGAAGCCGAAGTAGATCTGGTTGTCCCGGAAGCCGTCGATCGGGTAGTCGGCGGCCCCCATCAGCGCGGCGTATTCACCGGGGGTCATCCAGCGCACCCGCACCTGCCCCGCACCGGCCTCGACGACCGCCTGCTTGGAGGATCCACCCCGCACCGTGCGCAGGCAGCCGGCGATCTCGTCGGCACGGATCTCCCACGCCGGCCGCCCCGCACGGCTGCGCCGGTAGGCGGTGCGCCAGGACAACCCCGGGGCCGTGCGCATCGCCTCGAGCCGCCGTTGCTGGATGGCGGACAGCTCCCGCTCGAAGCGTGCGACCCGTCCGCGCGGCCACCAGCGGGGGTCGTCACCCGCGAGCTGTTCGACCGCGCCCACGAGGGTGTCGGGCCCGTCGGGTAGGGCGGGCAGATCGGGTCGGAAGATCTTGACGTCGAGACGCTCGAGCCGGTCGGTCAGCCAGGTCGGGCGTGCCGGGTGCCCGTCGCCGGACTCCAGCAGCCCGTTGGTCGCACGGGTGGCGACGATGAACAGCCGCGGTCGTGACTGGGCGACGAAGTGACGCCCGTCGATCGCGAGCACGTCGACGAGGTAGTCGAGTTCGTCGAGGCTGTGCAGCAGCGCCTCGAGGTCGCGCCCCTGATTGGAGGTCGCGAGACCCAGGACGTTCTCGGCGACGACGACCCGGGGCAGCTCGTCGAGGGCACGGAGCCGGTCGATGAATGCCCACCACGTGCCGGATTCCGCGCCGGCCAGACCCTCGCGGTCCCCCGCCAACGACACGTCCGTGCACGGAAAGGAGGCCCAGGCGAGATCGACGCCGGTCGGCAGTTCGGTCGGGTCGATCTCGTCGACGTCCCGCACGAGCAGATGGTCGGCCGGGCCGGTGCCGAATCTGGCCCGGTACAGACGGGCCTTGTCGGCATCGATGTCGTTGGCCCAGGTGACGTCGAAGCGTCCGGTCGCTTCCAGGCCCAGACGCGCCAGGCCGGCCCCGGCGAAGAACTCCGCGGCGCGGTGGCGCGTCCGTGCTGTGGCCATCTCGACGTCCCGTCCGTGTGCACCGCTGACCGGCCTGTCGAGGGTACGTCGACGGGCCCCTGATACCGCGGTGGCGAAACTAGGGCCGGGGTGTGACGGCCGGTCCCCGGGGTCCGGCGTCGGTGTGCGCGTCAGCCGACCCTGCGCCCGTCCGGGTGCGCGGTGCCCTTCACCGCGCCGGGTTCGCCGACGACGAAGTCCTCCCGCAGGTAGTCGAGCACCTGCCGGGTCGACAGCACCTTGGCGACCGTGCCGTTGGCCACGGTCAGGGCCGACTCGTGGTGGGAGGTGGCCGTGGCGACCGCGTCCTCGACGACCACGACGTCGTAACCCCGCGAGCTGCCGGCGTAGGCCGTACTGAGGACGCATTCGTCGGTCCACAACCCGACGATGACGATCGTGTCGATGTCCAGGGCCTTGAGCTTGCCGTCGAGGTAGGAGTCGCCGTGTTCGTCGAAGGTCCAGAACATGTCGAGGTGCTTGCCGAGGTAGAACCAGCCGTCCGCCCGCTCCTGGTGGGTCGGGGCGATCTCGCGCAGGGGTTCGAGCCCGGCCGCACCGGTGAACACGTAGGCCGCGTTCTCGGGCTGCTCGGGGCGCAGACCCCGGGGGCCGTACCACCGGTCCATCGCGTTCGAGATGCCATCGTCGAACATCCGGCTCCAGGCACTCCAGGCGATGGCGACGCCATCGTTGCCCGCGCGGACCGCCCGGAACGCCTCGACCAGCTGTTCGAGGTTGGGCAGGATCGGCTCGGCGTAGGGCCGGTACTCCTCCTGGCAGTCGTCGACCAGCAGCGCGATGCGCCGGGGGCGGTCGGCCAGTTCCCAGGCGGCCCAGAACCCGATCGGCTGCCCATGGGGGCCGTCGGGGGTCGAGCTGTAGTTGGGCATCGGCTCCATCGCGAGATCCATGTCGCGATGGGCACGGGGTTCGGCCACGGCCTCCTCGAGCGTGCGAAACGGCTGCTGGTCCGGTGGCATCGGGCGATCCTCGGTCGATGGGCGGGTCCCTCGGAGCTTCGCGCCGGCGTGCGCCCCGTACGCCTCGCCCGTGGACGACGCCCCGGCGGTCGACGCACATCCCGGACGAACCCCGGGTCCGCCACGGCCGGACGCGTGCTGGTTCCGCGCGACCCCATGGACCACGAACGCGCGCCTTGGCCGGCTCCCAGAGCGGGTGACGCACGCATTGGCCGACGGACCGTAGGCGCTCAGGTGCGTGGAGTCACTGATCTGCCGGATCCGTGAGATCGTCACCGATCAGCTACCGCAACGTGGTCGGCGGGGGTTACCGTCCTGCGCTGGTCGACCGTCGGTCGACGCGGGGCAGGACGATCACGGGGCAATCGGTTGCTGCGCCTCCTCGGCGTGGTCACCGGCCGCGGACAGGAGTGGGCATGAACAGTCGCACACGACGCGCGGGACGGATCCCGCTGGTCGGGGTCATGGCGCTGGCGCTCGCCCTGGCGGCCGCACCGGCCGCGGCCGACGTCGACGCGGTCGATGCGGGGTTGCAGACGAGCAGCGCCGCGGCGAACGCCGCGCGCGTCATGGCCTTCCAGACGGTCGTCTGCGCGGACTACGGATCGGTCCGTGGGAATCGCGCCGGGAGTGGACCGGACGACACCGCCCGGGACGGCGCGGACGTCGGTGCCCCCGTCGAAGACCGTGAGCTGCCGATCGAACTGTTGCCCTCCGCGCCGGACGGCTGCCACTTCGAGCCGGACGTCGTCGACTTCCGTTTGACCCTGGGGTCCGACGAGTTCGTCCTGTCCGACGACACGGAGGGGCTCCACCGGGATGACCATCTCGGTGTGAGTCGCATCACGACCGGGGCGTTCTTCGATCCGTCCCGGGGCGTGGGCGAGTTGAATCTGGAGATCCGGGCGGTCGTGCCGCAGGAGACGCTGTTCGGCGCGCTGCAGTGCTACGACGATGCGCGCAACGCGGACAACCTCGAGATCATCTCGGTGCCGCCGAACCTGGAGGGGGGCGGCTTCGTGTGTGTGCTGTTCCTGGTCGACGATGCAGCGGACACCGGCAGCGGGGAGGAGACGGGCGGGGAGTCCGGCGACGAGTCGGACGACCAGGCTCCGCCTGCCGGATCACCTCCGGCGGTGATCACCCCGGACACCCAGGTGCTTGGTGACCAACAGGTCGTGCAGGAGCGCAACGGTCAGACGGTCACGGCGTCCGGTCCGGCCACCGGTGACATCCGGATCGCGTTCGGTCCCGACGAGGATCTGGCCACCGACGCCGCCGTGATCGCGGCGTGCGACGTGCTCGTCGACGAGGTCGACGGTCTCGTCCGTCAGGCACCCAACGTGGTGGTCATCGACCCGACCGGCTTCGCGCCGGGTGACGAGATCGAGGTCTCGACCCTGATCCCGGCCGCTGCTGTCCAACAGGCTGCCGACTGGTCGACGGTGCCGACGGGGGACCTGCAGGTCGGCGAGACCGACGCGGACGTGGCCTTCGTGACGCCCGAGCAGATCCTCGAGCGGCTCCAACAGATCCGTACCAACCGCGGCCTTCCCGCCGAACCCGACTCGGACGCGTTGTGGGTCGAACGGATCCTCGCGGGGACCGCGACCATCGGCGACGCCCGCACCGCGATCTCGGCGAAGGCCGCCTACTGGTCCGCGGACGCCTATGGCGTGTGCTTCGCAGGGGAGAAGTCCGAGGTCGGATCCCTGACCGGCCTGCCACCGCTCCAGGGCACGGCGCTGTTCGGGCCGGTGCTGCTGGGCCCGTGCACCGAGGAGACCGGGGCACCGTGCATCGATGCGCGGACCGGGGATGACGACGGCAACGTGATCATCGACTACCGGATCCCCGCCGAGGATCCCTGGATGCGCTGACCCCCCGGCCCATCGACGACGTCGCCCCACACCCCCCCGTGTCGGGCGACGTCGGTCGGTCGCGCACGACCGCCCCCCGGCCGGTCGGGGCGGCCGGCGAAGGGACCACCGAGGGCGGGACTCTCGGCGATCGTCTGGTGGCTTGTGGCTCGTGGCAGGGCCTTGCGGACCGAGCATCATGCAGTCAACGAAGCAAGGGGCCCCGCAACCGCCCCGGCAGGTCGTGGAACCCAGGTCAGCAGGCTTCGCACCGAGGTCGGATGAGCTGGCCTCACGAGCCCACACAATGAGGTGATCGGGTATGGCTACCACCACAGAGCGCACCATCGAGAAGATCGACGCCCCCGCGATCGAGGGGCACGCAGGCAAGGCACGACTGTTCGCGGCCATCGCACTCGCAGCGATCGTGGTCGGCGCGTTCTCCGCGCTCGGCGGCATCGGCGGGGCGATCTACACCTACCAGTCCGCAGCGGTCGAGAACATCAACACCCCCGGTGACGCCGTCATCGCAGACGCACCGGTCCGGGGCCCGCTGACGATGTGGGCGCAGTCCGACATCATCACCCAGCACCAGCTCGACCGGACCGAAGGTCTGCGCTACGCGGAGATGGAGCGGCTGGTTCCGCAGGTCGACGAGAACGGGGCCGTGGTGCTCGACGAAGCCGGCGAGCCGGTCATGGTCAACAACGACGTCCGACTGTCCTGGATCGACGCGACCGCGCTGACCACGGTGCTCGGCATGGGCATCCTGGCCTACGCCTTCTCCGCCTTCGCCCTGGTGGTCGGGATCGTGCTGATGGGTCTCGGGTACGTGGTCCTGCAGCTGCGCAAGACCTCGGCCATCCTGGCCTGAGGACCAGCCGGGCAACCGGCGAGCACCGACACCGATCGGCGGCCCACACGGGCCGCCGATCGGCCTGTGTCCGGACCTGCCCGTCGGGGCCGGGTGCCGCCCGGTCTCGTCAGGAGTCGATGCGGTCGGCGTCGTTGTCGTCGTCGCCGTCCGTCGCGTCGCGGGACGAGCCCGAGGTCGAGGCGTCGCCAGGCTCGGTCCTGCCGTCCGTGTCCGTCGTGTCACCGTTGCCGGCGCTCCCGTTGTCGTCGGCACCGTCATCGCGCGACGTGTCGCCATCGCGGGGAGTGTCGCCGTCGCGGGGAGCGTCACCCCCGCTCCCGTCATCCGCGTCCGGCGGGGTGGGAGCGTCGTCGTCGTCGGCGTCGTCCGCCGCGTCGAGATCCTCGGGCGCGTCGTCGTCGGCGGGATCGTCATCGGCACCGGTGCCGTCGGATTCGTCGAGCGGCTCGGGCGATGTCACGGACGGGCGCGGGGAACGCGACGGGGACGGCTGGCCGCACCCCGGTGGCTCGACCACGGCGGCGGCCAGCGGTCGGTCGTCGTCGAAGGCGAAGCAGCTGTCGGCGGGTGCGTGCAGGCTGGCCGGGGCGTCGGGTGGTAGCTGATCGCAGGCGACGGGAGGCAGGAGGCGTCGGGTCTGCCCCGTCCGGCCCTCACCGTCCGCTGCGGTGATGGTCACCGTGATGCGACCGGGGATGGTGCCGCAGGGTGCGGCCGGCGCGACCCGCAGCGCGAAGCTGCGACGGTCCAGGTCCTCGACGGCGAGCAGATGACGTTGCCGGGGGAGCTGGATCCAGCCGCGCGCGGCGGGTACCAGCTCGAGGGCGAGCTCGACCTGGATCATCGTCCGCGTCCCGCGGCCGACGTCGCCGCCGACGAGTCCGATGGTCATGCTGGTCGTGGAGCCGGCCTGCAGGACGTCGGGGAGCTCGATGGCCGGGCTGAAGGTCGGTGCCCCGGAGCCCTGGGCGAGCACCGCGGGGTCGCCATCGGGTTCGTCGGCCATGACCACGTCCATCGAGCCGCTGGTCATCGTCGCGATCGAGCCGACCGCCGCGAGCGTGATGGCCACGCTGAAGCCGATGCACCAGGCTTGGCGCAGGTCCATGATCCGACCCCCGTCGGGATCCGCGCAGGGTCGGATCGTCGTTGGACCCACCATCGGTCATCGCCCGGGACGCGTCCACCGGCGCGCACGGGTCGTGCGAACAGCTGGCCGAACGGCCGTCACCGAACCGTCAGCACCAACTTGCCCGTCGCCCGGCGCTCGTCGATCGCCGTCAGCGCCTCGGCGGCCCGCTCCAGCGGGAAGCGACCCCCGATGGGCGGTTGGAGCAACCCGGCCTCGAGGTGGGGCAGGAGGGCGCTCCACTGCGTGTGTGGATAGGCGAGGTCGCTCTGCCAGAACGCCCCCCAGCCGACGCCCACCACCTCGATGTTGTTGAGCAGCAGACGATTGACCTTCACCGTGGGGATGTCGCCGGCCGTGAACCCGATGACCAGCAGGCGGCCCTCGACGGCCAGGCTGCGCAGCGAGTCCGTCATCCGGTCGCCGCCGACGGGGTCGACCACGACGTCGACGCCGCGCCCGCCGGTCAGTTCGGCCACCGCGTCCTTGAACCCGTCGACGGCCACGACCTCGTCGGCCCCGGCGGCCCGGGCGACCTCGGCCTTCGCCGGTGTCGAGGTGACGGCGATGACGCGGGCACCGAGCGCGGACGCCAGCTGGATGGCGGCGACGCCGATGCCACCGGCGGCACCGTGGACGAGCACCGTCTCACCGGCCCGCAGCCGCCCGCGGCGGATGAGCGCGAACTGGACCGTCAACAGATTCATGGGCAGCCCCGCACCGACGTCGAGCGGTACCGCGTCGGGGAGCGGGAACACCAGATTGGTGCCCACCTGCACGACCTCGGCGAACCCACCGAACACGGGGAAGGCCACGACCCGGTCACCCACGTTGACGCCGGCACCCGCAGGAGCGGAGCGCACGATCCCGGCGACCTCGGAGCCCGGCACGAACGGCGGGTCGGGCTTGATCTGGTATTGCCCGCGGGTCACCAGCACGTCGGGGAAGCAGATGCCGGCGGCGTGGACGTCGACGATCACCCCCTCGCCGGTGGGCTCGTCGATGTCGTTGATCTCGACGGCGTCGGGGCCGTCGAGTCGGGTCACCTGCACGGCACGCATGGTCGCTCCGGGGTCGAGATCGTGTCGGCGTTCGGCCGGCGAGTGAACGGTAGTCACCGGACCACAGCCATCGCGACCATATGTCCGGACATTTGCTACGGTGGGGTGTTCGACGATCGGCTCCGCCGGTCGACCACGTGGCAGGAAGGTCATCGCGATGGACGCACTGACGCCCGACATGCTGCTCGTGCTCGCCGTGCTGACCGGCGCGATCGCGTTGTTCGTGACGGAGATCGTGCGCATCGACGTCGCGGCGATCCTCATCATGGTCGTCGTCGGGCTGCTCGGGCTGGTCCCGCGGGAGCAGGTCTTCGCCGGCTTCGCGTCCAACGCGGTCATCTCCATCATCGCCGTCATGATCCTCGGTGCGGGCCTCGATCGCGTCGGGGTGATGCGCAGCGTCGCGGCGGGGATCCTGCGCGTCTCCGGGACCACGGAACGGCGGATCACGACGTCGATCGCGACGGCGGTGGGCGTCATCAGCGCCTTCATGCAGAACATCGGGGCGGCCGCCCTGTTCCTCCCCGTCGTCGAACGGATCGGCGAGCGGACCGGCGTGGCCGTGTCGCGGCTGTTGATGCCGATGGGGTTCGCCGCGATCCTTGGCGGGACGTTGACCCTGGTCGCGTCGGGTCCCCTGATCCTGCTCAACGACTTGCTCGCCACCTCCGCCGAGTCGCTGGGCGTGGAGATCGAGCCCTACGGCCTCTTCGCGCCGCTGCCGGTGGGGCTCGCGCTGCTCGCTGCGGGAATCGCGGTGTTCGCGGTCGGCGGACGGTGGTTGCTGCCCGGGGGTGTGGTCCCGACGGCATCGGAGGAACTGGCCGGGATCGGCGAGCGCTACGGGCTGCAGGCCACCCACCGCTGTGCGACGGTTCCCGCTGCCTCGCCGTTGGTCGGGCAGACCGTCGAGGCGACGGAGGCCACCGAGGAAGGGGTGCTCGTCACGGCCATCCGAGCTGCGCAGGGGCTGCAGGTCGGTCCCGCCCGCGAGGTGGTCATCGAGCCGGGCGCGGTGCTCGGGCTGCGGGCGACGCCGGACGACCTCGATGCCTTCGTGTCCCGCTTCGGGTTGCAGTCGCACGAGGATGCGGCCATCGACGCCGTCGTGGACGGTGAGGACCGGATGACCGTGGAGGCGGTCGTGCGGCCCGGTGGCCCGGCCGACGGGGCGGTCGTGCGGGATCTGCGGCTGCGTGCCCAGCGTCGTCTCACCCTGCTGGCGCTGCACCACCAGGGGGAGGTCACCGGATCGCGGCTCCGTGACCGTCGGCTGGTGGGCGGGGACGTCCTGGTGCTGTCGGGGTCGTTCGACGCCCTGCGGGCGCTCGACGGTCCGGAGCTGGTGCTGTTCGACGACGAGTTGCGCGAGCCGCCCCGAACGGGCAAACGTTGGTGGGCGCTGGCGGCATTCGCCGTCGCACTGGGACTCGTGATCGCCACCGACCTGCAGCTGTCGTTGGCGCTGATGGTCGGGGCCATCGGGGTTCTGCTCAGCGGTGTGCTCACCCCTGACGAGGCCTACGGCGCGGTGTCCTGGAAGACGGTCTTCCTGCTGGCTGCCCTGATTCCGCTGGGGCGGGCGGTCGAACAGACCGGCACCGCCGCCTGGTTGGCCGACGGGGTGATTAGTGCGAGCGCCGGCCTCCCGGTCTGGGGGATCCTGCTGGTGGTCGGCGCACTCGGCACCGCGTTCACCCTGGTGGTCTCCAACGTCGGCGCGACCGTGTTGCTGGTGCCTCTGGCCGTGAACGTCGCGGTGGGTCTCGACGCCGACCCGGCCATGTTCGGACTGATGATCGCCATCGCCGCCTCCAACGCCTTCCTGTTGCCCACCCACCAGGTCAACGCCCTGCTGATGGGGCCGGGGGGCTACCGGGTGCGCGACTTCCTGCGGGCCGGCACGGTCATGAGCGTGGTGTTCCTGGCGGTGGCCACGCCGATGGTCCTGCTCGTGGGGTGATGCCCATCGTCAGCAGGCATTTGCAGGCTGGACAATTTGTCCGTACATTTGCGCCACCGAACGACCCACGTGACGATCCGAGGAACCAACGATGAATCAGACGACCTCCTGTGTCGTACCCAGCGAGCTGACGGGCGACCTGCGCTCGTACGAGCTCATCGACGTCCGCACGCCCGGCGAGTTCGAGTCGAGCCGGTTGCCGCACTCCGCGAACCGACCGCTCGACCAGCTCGACGACCACGTCGACGAGTTGCGCGGACTGCACGACCAGGGCCGTCAGGTCGTGCTCGTCTGTCAGTCCGGCAACCGTGCGACGCAGGCCCAGGCCAAGCTCGCCGAAGCCGGGATCCGCGCCGATGTCCTGACCGGCGGTGTCGAGGGTTGGCGCAACGAGGGTCGCGACGTGGTCGTGGACGTCATGCGCTGGGACATGAACCGCCAGGTCCGGCTCGTGGCGGGCGGGCTCGTCGTGACCGCGGTCGCCGCGAGTGTCGTGGTCCCGGGAGCCCAGTACGTGGCCGGGGCGATCGGTGCCGGGTTGGTCTTCTCCGCGGTCACGAACACGTGCACGATGGCCCTGCTGCTCGCCAAGCTGCCCTACAACCGCCCGCGCGGGGCCTGAGAGCCACGACGATGTCACGAACGGACGCGTCACCCCCGGGTTCCCGCCGCTCCGCCCTGCCGAGCTGGGTGGAGCGCCGGGTGCCCCTGCTGCGCTGGCTGCGTGAGGCGGACGCCGGTTCGTACCGGTCCGACCTGCTGGCGGGGCTGACGGTCGCGGCGATGCTGGTCCCCCAGGGGATGGCCTACGCCGCACTGGCCGGGATGCCGCCGGTGACGGGGCTGTACGCCGCCACGGTGCCGCTGGTCGTCTACGCCCTGCTCGGGACCTCCGGCCAGCTCGCGGTCGGTCCGGTCGCGATCGTGTCGCTGCTGACCGCCTCCACCCTGGCACCCGTCGCGGACGGCGATCCGACCCGGTACGTGGCGCTCGCCGGCATGCTGGCCGCCATGGTCGGTGCCATCCAGCTGACCCTCGGCCTGCTGCGCGCCGGACGGTTGACGACGCTGCTCTCCCACCCGGTGATCAGCGGGTTCACCTCCGCGGCCGCCATCGTGATCGCGACCAGCCAGCTCGACAAGTTGTTCGGCCTCCGACTCGGCGAGGTCGACGGTTGGTTGCCGCGTATCGGCGCGATCCTCACCGGGTTGGACGGCACGCATCTGCTCACCCTGGCGGTGGGTGTCGCAGCCATCGCGCTGCTCGTGGTGGGCAGGCGGCTGGGCAACCGGGTTCCGACGCCCCTGCTCGTGGTCGTGCTCGCCACGGCGGCCGTGCCACTGTTCGATCTCGAATCGCGCGGGGTGGCCGTGCTCGGCGAGGTCCCCGGGGGCTTCCCGGTCCCGGCGTTGCCGGCCGCGCCCCTGGAAGCGATCCTGGCGTTGCTGCCCGGCGCGATCATCATCGCGTTGCTGTCCTATCTCGAAGGCATCAGCGTGGCCCGTGCGATCGCGAGCCGGACCCGCGACCGCATCGATCCCGATCAGGAGCTGATCGCCTCCGGTGCCGCCAACCTGGCCGCGAGTGTCGTGCAGGCCTTCCCCGTCGCCGGCGGCTTCTCCCGCACCGCGGTCAACCACGCCGCGGGGGCGCGCACGCCGCTGGCCAGCATCGTCACCGCGGCCGGGGTGCTGCTGGCCCTGCTGGTGCTCGCCCCGCTGTTCACGACCCTGCCGCAGGTGGTGCTCGCCGCCGTCGTGCTGGTCGCGGTCGCCAAGCTCGTCGACGTGCGCGAGGCGATCCACGCCTGGCAGGTCGAGCGCACCGACGGGTTGGCGCTGGCCATCACCTTCCTGGCCACCCTGCTGATCGGGGTGGAACTCGGGATCGGCATCGGGATCGCCGCGAGTCTGGTGCTGTCGTTGTGGCGGGTCGGCGTGCCCCGCGTCGCGCTCGGCGACAGCGGCGACGACCCGGCACGGCACCTGCTGCACGTCGAGGGCGACCTGCTCCCCGCCAGCGGGATCCGGCTGCTGGAACACGTCGACGCCCACCTCACCGCCCACGGCGACGGACTCGAGGTGCTGGTCCTGGAGCTGTCCGGGGTGCCGAGCGCCGACAGCTCGGGCGTGCACGCCCTGGCGACGATCGACGAGGCGTGCCGAGCGGCTGATGTCGAGCTGCTCCTGGACGGGCTGCGTCCCGGGGTCCTCGATCCGCTGTGTCGGGCCCACCTCGACGCGCGTTTCGCCGGGCGCCTGCGACGCGGAATGTCCGGACAATTTGACGCGTTCCCTTGGACGAGCGTGAACGACCCCACGACCATGACCGATACGTCACCACGAGGTGCAGCATGAAGATCCACACCATCGAGACGCCGTCGCTCGGCGACCGCAGCTACATCGTCCACGACGACGCCGGCACGGCCGCCGTCATCGATCCGCAGCGGGACATCGACCGCGTCCTGGCACTGGTCGAGCAGCATGGGCTGCAGGTCACCCACGTGCTCGAGACCCACAACCACAACGACTACGTCACGGGCGGTGTGGAGCTCGCGCGGCTCACCGGTGCGCGCTATGTCATGTCGGCCGCCGAGGACATGCTGATCGACGTCCATGGCGTCGAGGACGGTGACGAGCTGACCGTCGGCGCGATCACCATCCGGGCCATGCACACGCCCGGCCACACGCCGACCCACATGTCCTATGTCGCCACCGACGGTGACCAACAGGCCGTCTTCACCGGCGGGTCGCTGCTCTACGGCTCGGTCGGTCGGACCGACCTGATCTCCAAGGCTGCGACCGAGGAGCTCACCCGCGCCCAGTTCGCCACCGCCCAGCGGTTGGCGACCGAGCTGCCCGACGACACCACGGTGCTGCCCACGCACGGGTTCGGTAGCTTCTGTTCCTCGGCCGCGGCCGACGAGCAGACCGCCACCGTCGACGCGAAGTACGGGGTCGAGACCTCCACGATCGCCGATCAGAAGCGCGCCAACGTCGCGCTGACGATCACCGACGAGCAGGAGTTCGTCGAGCTGCTGATCAGCGGGCTCGACGCCTACCCGCGCTACTACGCGCACATGGCCGGGCGCAACAAGGTCGGACCGTCGGGTGTCGACCTGTCGCCCGCCACGGAGGCCGACCCGACCGAACTCGCCCGTCGCATGCACGCGGGTGAGTGGATCGTGGATCTGCGCACGCGGACCGCCTTCGCCGCGGGACACGTCACCGGGACCGTCAACGTCGAGGTCGGGAACTCGTTCATCACCTACCTCGCCTGGATCATCCCCTGGGGAACACCGGTCACGTTGGTCGGCGACACCCAGGACGAGGTCGGCGAGGCCCAGCGTCAGCTCGTCCGGGTCGGGATCGACCGCCCCGCGGCGCAGGCCACGGGCGGCGTCGACACCTACGGCATCGGCCTGGAGCAGGGCAGCTACCGCACCGCGGACTTCGAGGCACTGGCGAAGCGTCTCGCCGACGGCGACGGGGTCCACGTGCTGGACGTCCGTCGCGATGGTGAACGTGCCGGTGGTGGCCTGGCCGGCTCCATCCACATCCCGCTGCACGAGCTGGTCACGCGCGTCGACGAGCTGCCCTCCGACGGCGACATCTGGGTGCACTGCCAGTCCGGGTACCGGGCCGGCATCGCGGCATCCATCGTCGCGCGGGCCGGTCGGCGTCCGGTCCTGGTCGACGACGACGCCAATCGGATGGCCGAGCTGGCGATGGAGATCGTCACCACCTGACACCACGCACACCCGGGACCACGGCCGCCATCTACGCTGTCCCCGTCGCGAGAGGACAGCGTTGATGGCCACGGACCCCACCCCGCCACCACTGCAGGGTGGGAAGGGTGAACCGCCCCTGTGGCAGCAGGTGCTCGACGACCTCGAGCAGCGCATCGCCGACGGCGACATCACCGACCGCTTCCCCACCGACCGGGAGCTGACCGATCGCTACGGCGTCAGTCGGCACACCGTGCGCGAAGCGGTGCGGCGGCTGCGGACCCGTGGGCTGGTCGATCGTCACCGTGGCCGGGGCAGTGTGCTCAACAGCGAACGGCTCACCCAGCCGCTCGGGGGGTTGTACTCGTTGTTCCGGGCGGTGGAGGAGCAGGGGCTCGAGCAGCGCTCCGAGGTGCTGGACCTCGACGTCGTCACCGATGCCGATGCCGCGGCCCGACTCGACCTCGACGCCGGGGCCGAGCTGGTCCGGCTCGAGCGGCTGCGGTTCGCCGGCGAGGACCCCCTCGCCGTCGACGTGGTGTTCCTGCCGCTGGACATCGGCCAGCCCCTGTTCGGCGTCGACCTGTCCCGCACGGCGCTCTACGACCAACTCGCGCAGCGGGTCGACACCCGGATCACCGCGGTGGAGGAGTCGCTCGAGCCGATCGTCCCCGATGCGCTGCACCGGCACCTGTTGCAGCTGCATGCCGACGAGGCGCTGTTCCGGGTGCGGCGACTGGGCCGTAGCGGGGACCGGCCCGTCGAGTGCCGCGTCACCCTGATCCGGGGTCAACGCTTCGTCTACACGAGCTCGTGGCGGGCGGACGGCCACCCGCAGGGCGCGACCACCTTCGTGGCGGCCGGTTCCGACGCGACGACCGCGGGCCGCTGACCACCGCCGGCGGGGGCCGAACGGTCCGCCGATCGCCCCGCGATGCGTCCCACACCGGGACGTGTCGCGATACCGTACGTCGACTCCCATCCGCGTCCGCAACCGCGTGTGCTCCCGTGCGCCTGTTGCGCCGAACGTCACCGAGACCTTGACTCGACGACGTCGACGCCGAAGCTACTCCCATGCGCGCTCCGCTCCCCGCCACGCTCCCCGCCTCCCTGGCCGACTATCTGCCCGGGCGTGTGTTCGTCGTGCCCGAGGAGCTGTGGGACGTGCCCGAACTGGACCTCACCACCGGGGTTCGCACGGAGGTGCCGCGCTACGGCCTGGAGCTGCGCAGCCGTGAGGTCGTCATCGATCCCGCCCGCGTCACGTGGCTGGCCGAGCGGGCGACGGTGCGGCCGCTCGACAGCCGGCTGGTCGACGTGGTGCACCACCGCGGGCTGCTGCACGTGGTCGGTCGCCACCACGAACTCGCCGCCCACCTGATCACCGGCTCCGAGCGGATCCCGGTCCGGCTCGCCCGTCAGACCGTCGCGGCACCCGCCGCCGTCTGAGCCCCCGTTCGGGGTGTCAGCCACGCCGATCGCCGTCGGCGGCACCACGTCGCGCACCCGGGGCACGCGACATCAGCCCGCGCAGTGTCGTGCCGTGCAGGTCGCCGTCGCGCAGCGGGTGCTTGGGCGAATCGATGCGCTGCGCGCCGTAGATGCCCCGATGCGACGCGAACACGTAGGCGACGACACAGCCGACGGCGAGGTAGGGGAAGGCCCCGATCCCGAACAGCTCGAGGCCCATGATCGTGCAGGCCAGTGGCGTGTTGGTGGCGGCGGCGAACACGGCCACGAACCCGATCGAGGCCAGCAGCGCCGGTGGGACACCGAGCGGGCCGGCGAGCACCGCGCCGAGGGTCGCGCCGATCGCGAACAGCGGGGTCACCTCGCCGCCCTGGAAGCCGGCCCCGAGCGTCAGGCTGGTCAGTAGCAACTTGGCGGCGAACGCGTACCAGACCACCGACGTGCCCGACAGGGCGTCACCGATCAGCGGCAACGACAGGCCCAGGTACCGCTCGCCGTCGGGCAGGGCCAGCGCCACGCCGGCGACCACGAGCCCACCAACGAACGGTCGCAGGGGCGGCCACGCCAGGGTGACCCGGTACAGACGGGTGATCCCGGCGGTCAACTCCGCGAACAGCACCGCCGCCAGCGCGAACACCAGACCGGCGACGGCGACCGCGCCGAGCAGCGCGAGGCTCAGGGCGGTCTCGGGCAGCTCGAACGCCGGGGTCACGTCGTGGGGCAGATCCAGCCACTGGAACACCAGATGGCCCGTGAGCGCCGCGGTCGCGGCCGGCACGATCGCGTCGTAGCGGATCCGGCCAATCGAGCGCACCTCCAGCCCGAACACGAACCCGGCCATCGGCACGCCGAACACGGCGGCGAAGCCGCCGGACACCGCGGCGACGAGCAGCAGGCGTCGGTCGGGTGACGGGATCCGGGCCAGGCGGCAGAAGCCGTCCGTCAGGGAGCCGGACATCTGGATGGCCGTGCCCTCCCGGCCCGCGGAACCGCCGAACAGGTGCGTGACCCAGGTTCCGACGAGCACCAGGCCGGCCAGCCGTCGCGGGACGTAGGTCCGGACCGCAGCCGGGTCCCGGGGGCCGTCACCGGCCATGGCCGGTTCGAGTCCGTGGATCTGATCGAGGATCAGGTTGTTGCCACCGGCGGAGCGGTCACCGAGATAGTGGTAGAGCAGGCCGACGACCAGACCGCCGACGGGGAGCAGCGCGAGCAGCCACGGGTTGTCGATCCGGGTCTCGGTGACCACCTGCAGCCCCCACAGGAACACCGCGGACGACACCCCGGCGAGCGTCCCGACCACGCTGCCGAGCACGATCCCGCGCACCAGGTAGCTCCCGAGCGCGAGATGTTCCCGCACATCCACCCGCACCAGATCACGGAGCAGGGTCAGCAGCGTGCGGGCCGATCCGCGGCCCACCACGTCGGCCGGCGTGAACGGGCGGTCGCAGCCCGGGCACCGGTCGTCGTCGGCGATCCGGTCGCAGCGGGGACAGCGGTGGACGGACACGATGGGCGCTCCTCCGGCCGGCGGGCGGTCCGGAGGGTCGCGCCCACCCGGACCGGGCCACACGGATCGAACCGTGTGACTCGTTCGAGGTAGGCGCCATCAGCTCGGGCGCTCGATGTCGGTACCCGTGGCGGGCATCGACGGCGAGTGTCCGGGCGGTCGAGGGCGGGCACCATCGCCACCGTCGCGGAGCCTAGCCTGCCCGTCCGGACGGAAGCCGCCCGCACGAGGAGCTGGCCGTGGGACTGCTCGTCGCGCTCGTGCTCGGCATCGTGCAGGGCGTGTTCATGTTCGTCCCGGTGTCGTCCACCAGCCATCTGGTGCTCACGCAGACACTGCTGCGCGATCGGGGCGTCGCGCTGCCGTCACCGGACAGCCCGGAGCTGATCCTGTTCGACCTGGTGGTGCACGTGGGCACGCTGGTGTCCGTCGTCATCGTCATGGGCGACGGCCTGCAGGAGTTGTGGCACGGCGTGCGGGCCGATGTCGGCGCACGCCGTCGGGGCGTGACGCGGGCCCCGTCCCTGGTGGACGGTCCGGCCACGCTGGGTGACGGAGCCTCGATCCGACTCGTGGGGCTCATGGTGCTGTCGGTCGCCGTGACCGGGGTCCTGGGCCTGATCTTCCAGGAGGTGCTCACGGGGCTGTTCGGCGCACCCGCTCTGGTCGCCGGTGCGCTGATCGTCACCGGTGCCCTGCTGTGGTGGACCGATGCGATGACCCCGGCGCGCAGCGGGCGACGACTGCGGTTCGGCTGGCGGGGCCCGACCCAGGTCACCGTGTCGGTGGCCGTCCTCATCGGCCTCGCCCAGGCCGTCGCGCTGGCCCCGGGCATCTCGCGCAGTGGCACCACCATCTTCGCGGCCCTGCTGCTCGGGATGCAGCGCACGCTCGCCGCCCGGTACTCGTTCTACATCGCGATCCCGACGATCCTGGCCGCGACCGGGGCCCAGGCGCTGCTCGTCGTGCTGGGCGACGGGTTCGGCACCATCAGCTGGGCGGCGATGGCGGTCGGGTTCGTCGTCGCGGCCGTGGTCGGCACGGCGGCCCTGTGGCTCGTCCTCCGCCTGCTGGAGGCGGCCCGGTTCCGGGCGTTCTCGATCTACGTGTGGCTGCTGGCCGCCGTGGTGCTGGTGACCGGGCTCGGTTGAGCGCAACTCGACCGGGCCGCGTGACCCGGGCCCCACGACCGGGCCGTTCAGCCGCAGCGTTGCGGCGTGGAACCCGCCGGGGGGTCGTCCTGTCCGGCCACCGCCGCGCCCCGGCTGTCGTCCCCCGACCCGGCTGTTGCCGAGTCGTCGGCCGTCCCGCCGTCGTCCATGGCGGAGGTGCTCGCCGGATCGCCGCGTTCGAGCCAGGTGAACAGATCGTCGGCCGCCTCGGCGTCGGGGCGCAGCAACCACGCCTCGGTGTTGGCCGCGCGTTCGCCGGGAACGGTGCGGGCGTCGATGTCGGCCCGCAGGGTCGATCGGTGGGCGGTGACCAGCTGTCGGATGCGGTTGAGCGTGAGCCGGTCATCGAGTTCGACGGCGCTGGCGATCGCCTCGGCGGTCCGGATGAGCCGGACCGAGTCGGTCAGGACACCGGCCTCGCCGAGTTCGGCCCGGATCTCGGCGATGAGCCGCTGCTGGCGGGCGATCCGGCCGAAGTCGTTGTCGATCCCCCGGGCGCGGGCGAAGGCCAGGGCGTCGGCACCGTCGAGTCGCTGGCAGCCGGCACGGAGATCGAGGTTGGCGTTGTCGTCCTGCAGGGGCTCGTCGAGGTGGAACTCGACGCCACCGAGCGCGTCGACGATGTCCACGAACCCGCGGAAGTCGACCTTCATGGCGTGGTCGATCGACAGGCCGCTCCAGTCCGTCAGGGTCGAGACCACACAGCTCATCCCGCCCACACCCATGTTCTCACCGATGGTGTAGGCGGCGTTGATCCGGCCGCGACTGCCGTTGCACCGGGTCACCAGCGTGTCCCGGGGCACGTTGAGCATCCGCAGCTCGTCGGCGTTGGGGTCGAACCGCACCAGCGCCACGACCTCCGTCCGTTCCCCGAAGGCGTTGCCGGTAGCGAGTTCGACCCGCTCCTCGGCGGTGAGCGTCTGACGGGTGTCCGAGCCCAGCACGAGCACGGTCACCGGGTCGACGTTGAAGTCGACGGTGACCTCGCGGTCGTCGGTGGTGGCTGGTGCCTCGTCGTCCTCGGCAGCGCCACCGGCGCTCGGCTCACCGATGGCGTCGGTCGGCCCGTCGTCGGTCGGTCCGCTGTCGGCGAGCCCGTCGACCTCGACGCGGTCGATCGAGCGGTCGATGTTGATGATCACCCCGGCGAGCACCAGCAGTGCGAGCACGACGAGACCGGCGACGACGGTGATCACCCGGTGCCAGCGCTGCCAGAGGCGGCGCAGCCCCGACGGTGCCTGCCCGGTCTCCGCTCGGGTGTCCTGCTCGGTCGACGACACCCGACCTCCAGTCGTGTTCGTGGGATGCGGGCCGGACGGTGTGGTCCGGGCGGCGTTCCCGGCCCGAGGGCCGCGCGCCGGATCCGCAGGGGCTTGCAGGGTAGGAGCTCCGCCGGGTGCCACCTCGCCCGGATGGCCGTACCCGGGTCCGACGCCGCGTCGGCATCGGGTGTGCGATGCGGACGTCCGTCCGGCGGCGGTGGTGACGGAGCGGGTAACGTCGTGATTCGTGCCGCTTGGTTCCGACCGGGCGGCGTCGTCGTTCGTGCGGTGGTGACGGTCGATCCTCACGCGTCCCCGCTACGACGTCCCCGACCCTGGAGTGATGCGCCGTGTCCGCTGTGCACGTGGAGGCGGCCCGCCGCCGGACCTTCGCGATCATCAGCCACCCCGAC
>CAYTLZ010000047.1:0-21539 GCA_964438785.1 uncultured Actinomycetota bacterium
AGAAGTACGGCGGCACCTCCGTCGGTGACGTCGACCGGATGAAGCGGGTCGCCGATCGCATCGCCCGGACGCACCGGGACGGCAACCAGGTCGTCGTGGTGGTCTCCGCCATGGGCAAGACCACCGACGATCTGGTCACCATGGCGCAACGCATCAGCGAGCGACCGCCCGAGCGGGAACTCGACATCCTGCTCACCTCCGGCGAGCGCATCTCCATGTCGCTCCTGGCCATGGCGCTGCAGGATCGCGGTGTCGCCGCGAAGTCGTTCACCGGTTCCCAGGCCGGGATCATCACCGATGCGGTGCACGGCAAGGCGCGGATTCTCGACATCACCCCCGGCCGTGTCCAGGAGGCGCTCGATGGCGGCAACGTCGTCATCGTCGCCGGCTTCCAGGGTGTCAGCCAGGACACCAAGGACATCACCACGCTCGGCCGCGGCGGGTCCGATACCACCGCGGTGGCGCTGGCCGCCGCGCTCGGCGCGGACGTGTGCGAGATCTACACGGATGTCGACGGGGTGTTCACGGCCGATCCGAGGATCGTCCCGGCTGCGCGCAAGTTGGAGCACGTCAGCTACGAGGAGATGCTCGAACTCGCGGCCCAGGGTGCCAAGGTGCTCATGGTCCGATCCGTCGAGTTCGGGCGCAACCACGGGGTACGCATCCACGTGCGTTCCTCGTTCAGCTACACGAACGGGACCTGGGTTGGTCCAGAGGAGGACAAGGTGGAGGACGCGATCATCTCCGGTGTCGCCCACGACACCTCGGAAGCCAAGCTCACGGTCCAGGCGGTTCCGGACCGTCCCGGTGTCGCGGCGCGACTGTTCTCGACGCTGGCCGAGGAGTCGATCAACATCGACATGATCGTCCAGAACGTCTCGGCCGACGGCCGGACCGACATCTCCTTCACACTCCCGCGGGGCGAGACCGACAAGGCACGCGCCGTGCTCGAGCCGCTGGCCGACGAGGTCGGTGCCGCCGGCGTGCTCGTCGACACCGACATCGCCAAGGTGTCGCTCGTCGGCGCGGGCATGAAGACCCACCCGGGGGTCGCCGCGAAGATGTTCGGTGCGCTGTCGGCGGCCGGCGTCAACATCGAGATGATCTCCACCTCGACGATCCGGGTGTCGGTCGTGGTGTCCAAGGACGACGTGGAGACCGCCGTGCAGGCGGTTCACGCCGTGTTCGGGCTCGGTGACGACGCCCCGGCCAACGAGGCGGTGACCGTATGAGCCCGCGCATCGCCGTCGTCGGGGCCACCGGTGCCGTCGGTCAGCAGATGCGGCGGCTGCTCGCCGAGCGTGACTTCCCGATCGAGGGTGACCCGGTCTTCCTCGCCTCCGAGCGCTCGGCCGGGACCCGGCTGCCGTTCAAGGACGGTGAGGTCGAGGTGCAGGCCATCAGCGCCGAGGCGTTCGACGGCATCGACATCGCCCTGTTCTCCGCCGGTGGTGACCGCTCCAAGCAGTGGGCATCGGTGGCGGTTGAGCGTGGTGCGGTGGTCATCGACAACTCCTCGGCCTTCCGGATGGACGACGAGGTGCCGCTGGTCGTCAGCGAGGTCAACCCCGAGGCCCTCGCACACCGGCCCAAGGGCATCGTCGCGAACCCGAACTGCACCACGATGGTGTTGATGGTGGCCGCCAAGCCGCTGCACGACGCGTTCGGACTGACCCAGGCCGTGGCGACCAGCTACCAGGCGGCCGGCGGTGCCGGGCAGTCCGGGATCACCGAACTGCTCGGTCAGACGGCCAAGCTCGTCGGTGAGGAGCAGCGGCTCGTCGAGGCCGGCGCGGGGCTGGAGGCCGACCTCGACAGCTCGTCGTTCTCCAAGGCCATCGCGTTCAACGTGCTCGCCCACTGTGGGTCGTTCGCCGACGAGCGCTACACCGACGAGGAGTGGAAGCTCGTCCACGAGTCGCGCAAGATCCTGGGCCTGCCGGCGCTGCGCATGTCCCCGACGTGTGTCCGGGTGCCGGTCGTCGTCGGTCACGCGATCGCGGCACGGCTGACCTTCGCGACGCCGGTCGAGCGGCATGCGGCGATGGAGGTCCTGCACGCGGCCCCTGGCCTGGTCGTCGAGGACGGCACCGGGCAGGACGGCGAGCCACTGGCCTACCCGACCCCGTTGGCCTCCGCCGGCCGCGACGAGGTGTTCGTGGGACGGGTCCGTGAGGATCTGGGCGACCCCCACAGCCTGAACCTGTTCGTCGTGGGCGACAACCTGCTCAAGGGTGCGGCCCTGAACGCCGTCGCGTTGGCCGAACTGGTCGCCGCCGAGCGCACCTGACCACCGTGAGGGTCGCTCGTCGGCCCGCGTGTGGTCAGGAGCGGTCAGGGTCGGGACGGGTCGAGTTCCGCGCAGCGGCATGGCGTCGCCGCGCAGCTCGGGCACCCGTCGCCGTACCGCTCCGTCATCGCCGCGTCCAGATCGATGTCGCACAGGTCGGCCAGGGTGACCAGCCAGGCGAGGACGTCGGTGAACTCCTCGATGCGTTCCGCCTCGCCCTGGCGTCGGATCGCCCGGGACAGTTCACCGACCTCCTCGACGAACCACCCGAACGTGGCATCGACCCCACGGGCGCGGTCCTGCGCACCGTAGGTCGCGCGGATCAGCGTCTGCAGTGCGGCGATGTCCATCGATGCCCCTCGCGTGACCCGGCGGTGGTGGCGTCCGCCACGACGACGGACGCGCGGCCCCGGGGTTGCCAGGTGCCGCGCGTCCGTGACCCTTGCGGGTGGTCGGGATGGGCGGATTCGAACCGCCGGCCTCCTCGTCCCGAACGAGGCGCGCTAACCAAGCTGCGCTACATCCCGCCGTTGGGGTCGCCCCGAGGGGCGCGCGGGAGACTACCCCGGCCGGGCAGGCGCTGCGAACCGGCACTGCCGCGCCGCACGGCCGTTGGCGGTCCGGCGTGCCGTGGTCCCGGGGCCGCTCAGCCGGTGAGCTCGAGCAGGGTGGCCTCGGGACGACAGGCGAACCGGAACGGGGCATAGCGACTGTGGCCGAGGCCGGCCGAGACGTGCAGCATGCGCCCCCGGTGGGTGGACAGTCCCCGGGCCTGCTTCAGCGGCAGGTCGCAGTTGGCCGTCAACGCCCCGACACCCGGCAGGCGGACCTGACCGCCGTGCGTGTGCCCGGCCAGCAACAGGTCGTGCCCGGCCTCGGTCAGCACGTCGAGGGCTCCGAGGTAGGGGGCGTGGACGAGCCCGACGCTGAGCAGGACGTCGTCGGCGTCGGGTGGGGTCACCACGCGCGGATCGGGCAGGGAGGTGGGGTCGAGGTGGGGATCGTCGAAGCCCCCGACCGCGATGGGACCGGCGACCGTGTCGATGATCGCGGCTTCGCCACGCAGCGTCCGGTAGCCGTGGAACGCGAGCCGGTCGACGAGTCGATCCGTGTCGAGCGGAACCCCGGTCGTGCGGCGTTGCGGTTCCAGGAAGTAGGCCAGGGGGGACTTGAGCACCGGGCCGAAGAAGTCGTTGCTGCCGAGGACGGCGAGCCCGGGTGCGCGCCGGGCCAGTGGGGCCAGGGCGTCCGCGGTCAGGTCCTCGGCGTCCGGGGCACCGAGCAGGTCGCCGGTCGCCACGACCAGGTCGTGCTGCAGCCCCCGCAGTTCACGGAGGAAGTCGATCCGGTGGTCCTGGCCCGGCACGAGATGCAGATCCGTGACGTGCAGGATGCGGAGTCGACCGGGCCGACGCAGGACGCCGGGCACGGTCAGTCGCTGCAGGCGGTACCAGCGACGTTCGACGACGGTGCCGTAGGCGACGCAGCCGGCGGCGGCCAGCGCCGCGCCACCCAGCGTGCGGCGGATCAGTCCCATGGCCCGCGTCGGTTCCGGTCAGTCATCGCCGCCACCCGATCCGGAACCGCTGCCTGATCCGGAGCCGCTGCCTGATCCGGAGCCGCTGCCTGATCCGGAGCCGCTGCCCGATCCGGAGCCGCTGCCCGATCCGGAGCCGCTGCCGGACCCGGACCCGGAGCCGCTCCCGGTGTCCCCGTTGTCACCGTCGCCGTCCGGCTCCTCGGGCTCCTCGGGCTCCTCCGGCTCCTCGGGCTCGATGCCGATCTGGAGCACCACCCCGTCGGGGCTGTCCGGTGCGATCCGGCTGCCGGGACCGGGGCTCGTGGCGACGACCCGTCCGATGAGTTCGGGGTCGTCGGTCTCGATCGGCTGCTCGAAGACGTTGGCGTAGCCGGCCTCGAACAGCAGATCAGCGGCCTGGCCAAGGGTGAGACCGAGCACGTCGGGCAGCGCCGGGAACTCGCCGGTCCCATCCGACACGTCCAGCGTGATGCGGGCACCGAGCGCCAGATCGGTGCCCGCCACCGGTGTCTGGTCGATGAAGGTGCCGGCGGGCCGCCAGTCGCTGACCGTCGCGAAGTCCAGGCGGAAGCCGGCCGCGAGCGCGATCTCCTCGGCCTCCTCCTGGGAGCTGGCCTGCAGCAGGTCGGGGACCTGGGCCGTCGGGATCGGACCCGGGTCGGGGAAGCCTTCGGGCTCGAAGCGCTGGACGACCTCGCGCATGTAGTCGGTCCACAGTGGGGCGGGGATCGTGCCACCGAAGACCTGGCTGTAGCTCTGGCCCGCGATGGTCGTGTTCTGCATCGTCTGGGTGGTCGCGGGACAGATGACACCCTCCCCCGCCCGGGTGCCGCACACCGCGACCGCCTGCTCGTTGGTCTCGTAGACCCGCGCTTCCTGCGGGTAGCCGACCCACGCCGCCGTCGCCATCTGCCGGACGAAACCGACGAACCAGGCGTCGACCGCGTCGTTGGTCGAGCCGGTCTTGCCGCGGGTCGGGTAGGGGGAGAGGTTGGCACCCGGCGCGGTGCCGCCGTCGAGCACCGGTCCCTCGAGGATGTCGACGACCCGGTCGGCGACCTCCGTGTCGATCACCTGGCGACAGTCGGGATCGTGCTGCCAGATCAGCCGGCCGTTGGCGTCCTCGATCCGGTCGATCGGGAACGGCGCGCAGTACTCGCCGCGGTTGGCCAGCGTGGCGTACATCGTCGCCATCTCCAGCGGGGTGACCGTGTTGGTCCCCAGCGCCATCGGGCAGACGACCTCGTTGTCGTCGACCGGGAAGCCGCTGAGCCGCTCACTCATGTCTGCGACGCCCGCGGGCGTCACGTCGGCGATGAGCAGACCGTGGTAGATGTTGCTGGACCGGGCCATGGCCTCGTACATGTCCAGGATGTCGTCGCCACCGGCGTTGCGCGGCTCCCACAGGCCGCTGGCGGTGTCCGTGCTCGGGCAGCCCTCGATCGGCTGTGGGCCCCGGGCGTCGAGGACCAGGCCGGGTGACAGCCCGTCCTCGAGCGCCGCCGCCGTGACCACCGGCTTGAAGGCCGAGCCCGGCTGACGGCCGCTGCCGCCGCTGCCCGGCACCGCGACGTTGACCTCCGTGCGATCGCACAGCAGTTGGCCGTCGTCGAGTTGGCCGACCCAGCTGCCGTCATTGAGGCAGCCGCCGAACTCCCGCGGGCCGATGGCCATCGTGCGGATGGCACCGGTGCCCGGCTCCACGCTGACGAGGGCGCCGAAGGGTTCCTGGGCGACCTCGGCGGCCGGCTCGCCCTCGTAGGTCAGGTTCTCGCGCAGGGTCCGTTCGGCGACCTCCTGCATCTCGGGATCCAGTGTGGTGTGGATCCGCAGCCCGGACTGGAACACGGTCCGTCGCCGCTCGTCGCTGGTGCTGCCGACCGCCCGCAGGGCCGACTCCTGGGTTCCGAGCGCCGCCGCGAAGTCCTCGTTGATCAGCAGCTGGGAGACCCAGCGACTCCAGAACGGGTTCAGGGGGGCGGCCGGCTCGGAGATGGCGATCTGGAGTTCCTGGTCGATCACGGCCTGCGCCTGCGGCGGACTGACGAACCCGGCCGCGGCCATCTGGCGCAGCACGATGTCGCGACGGTCGGTGGCGTTCTCGATGTTGTTGATCGGGTTGTTGGCCTCGGGCGCGCGCAGGAGCCCGGCCAGCATCGCACCCTCGCCGAGCGTGAGTTCGCCGATCCCCTTGGAGAAGTAGCGCTCGGCCGCCGTGCCGATCCCGTAGGTCCCGGCCCCGAAGTAGCTGCGGTTGAGGTAGCGCTCGAGGATCTCGTCCTTGTCGAGCTCCCGCTCCAACTGCAGGGCGTAGAGCGCCTCCTCGACCTTGCGGCCCAGGGTCTGCTCGGGGGTGAGGAAGGTCATCTTCACGTACTGCTGGGTGATGGTCGAGGCCCCCGACTCGATGCCACCGGCACTGAAGTTGACGGCGGCCGCGCGCACGATGGCGGCGTGGTTGACGCCCTCGTGTTCGTAGAAGTTCGCGTCCTCCGTGGCCAGCACGGCGTTGACGACGTCCTGGGGGATGTCGGCCAGAGCGACGGGGACCCGGTTCTCCTCGAAGGTGAGCTCGGCGAGTTCCATGCCGTCGGAGGCGTACACGTAGGAGTTCTGCGGCGGGGTGTCGGCCTCCCCCAGTGGCGGCACGTCGAGCACGTCATTGCGGATCGAGGCCATGATGTCGTTGGTGGCCATCGCGGCCGGCAGGATCAGCGCCCCGAGCAGGACGCCGGTGGCACCGGCGATCACCACCAACAACACGAGCCGGCCCGATATCGCCCCGAGCCGGCTGAGCGCCCGCACGGGAAGTGATCGCGAACTCATGCAGCCACCTCGACGCGTCGACCCGGTGACGCGCGACGCGCCCGGGCACGGCAGGGTATCGAGCGCCCGCGGCGATCATCCCGACCGCGTGGATCGGCTGACCGGCGTGACCGGCTCACAGGTAGCCGGTCACCCCGGGTGCGTCGGTGTCCTGGTCCGGCTCGGGCGGCTCCATGCGCCGTTGGACCTCGCTCGGTGCCTCCTGGAAGGTCCGACCGCCGAACCGCTCCCGGATCCCGTCGTCCACGCTGGCGGCCGTCGTGGCGATCGCGGCCATCGCGGCCTGCAACTCGGGCAGGTCCAGGGTCGTGCCGAGCAGGGTGTGGCGCAGCCACACGGCCTGGTTGCCCGGGTCGTAGCTGAAGGCGCCGAACGCCATCGTGTGGTTACGCGTCAGCAGGAACGCCGACAGCTCGGGCGTCAGCTCGACGTCCAGGTTGGTCACGCTGAACACGCCGACCTGCGGGCCGATCGGGGTCGCACCGATCGTGACGAACACCCGGGCGTCCTCGGGGGTGACGGTGACGTTGCCGAACGCATCGACCTCGTAGCCCCCCAGGATGACCCGCAACAGCCCGCCCACGTGGCCGCGCAGCTCCTCGGCATCGACGAAGATCCCGGTACGCCGGGGTGGGCTCGGTGGGGTGGCCCCGTGCCCGCCGGGGCGTGCCACCTGGGCGAGCCCACGATCGGGCGCGCCGGGCACGTCCGGCGCGGCGGTGTCCGGATCCGTCTGTCCGGTGACCGCCTCGGAGGCGGTGGTCGGTGCAGGATCGGGGGTCGGTTCAGGCTCGGGGGTCGGCTCAGGGGCGGGGGTCATCAGCTGGTCCCGTCGACGAGGGTCGTGGCGATGGCATCGAGTCCGTCGAGATCGTGCACGTCCCCGCCGAGCAGCGGCACCTCGATGAGTGCCGGCACCCGGACGGCGGACAGCGCGGCGGCGACGTCGCGACGTTGGCGGTCGGCGAGGTTGCGTCCGTCGGCGAGCAGTTCCAGCACCCGCGCCGACGCCCGTGCCACCTCGTCGCCATCGGCGAGTGCGTCGACGGCCCGGCGCAGGGAGGCATCGGAGGGATCGCGTGGGACCTCCGGGCGGACCCGGTTGACCACGACCCCGGCGGCGTGCAGGCCCTCCTGCTCGAGGCGTTCGAGGAAGAAACGCGCTTCGCGCAGGGGGGGCGGTTCCGCAGCGGTGACCACGACGAACTGTGAGCTCGGGTCGCGCAGGAGCTCGAGCACCTGCTCGGCGCGTTCCTTGAAGCCCTCGTACATGCCCTCGAAGTCGCGGAAGAAGTTCGCGAGGTCCTCGAGCAGGTCCATGCCGGTGACCCGACCCGCGACCCGCATGAACGCCGTCGCACCGGCACCCACGACCCGACCGACGCCGCGGCCGGCGGCCACGCCGGGTTTGAGCAAGAGTTTGAGCAGCCGGCCCTCGAGGAACGAGGTCATCCGCTTGGGGGCATCGAGGAAGTCCAGTGCCGAGCGGGTCGGCGGCGTGTCGATGACCAGCAGGTCCCAGTCGCCGGACTCGTGCAGCTCGTGCAGCCGCTCCATCGCCATGTACTCCTGCGTGCCCGACAGGGTCGACGACAGCGTGCGGTAGATGCGGTTCTGCTTGATCGAGCCCGCCTCGTCATCGGTGCGGGCGTGGCGGTCGATCAGTCGGTCGAAGGTGGTCTGCATGTCGAGCATCATCGCCCACAGCTCACCGCCGTCGGCGACCTCGCCGGTGTCGAGTGCGACCCGGGCGGGCTCGTCGTCGAGGTGGTCGAGGCCCATCGCCTGGGCGAGTCGTCGGGCCGGGTCGATGGTCAGGACCAGCGTGCGCCGGCCGGCGCGTGCGGCGGCCACCCCGATCGCCGCGGCAGTGGTGGTCTTGCCGACCCCGCCGGCCCCGGTGGTGACCAGGACGTGGGCGTGTCGGATCGAGTCGTCGAGGTTGCGCCCGCGGGCCTCGTCCAGGCTGGCGCGGCTCATCGGTCGACCTCGTACTCGCCGGTGAGTGCGGCGACGGTGCGTTCGTCGAGCGCGTCGTGGGCGTGGGGGCCGTCCTCGCCGACCTGGAGGGCGAGCACGTCGGCCAGCACGTCGAGTTCGCCCGCCTCGAAGGTCCGTCCGGTCATCAACGGCAGGGTGAGCACGGGCACGTCGGCATCCGTGGCGAGGCCGGCGCGCAGCTGCTGCTGGTAGGCGACCCGGTCGACGTGGGCGTCGGCGAGATCGAGGCTGAGCTGGGTGGTCCGCCCGGAGATGCGCGCGCCGGTGCCCTCGATCAGCGCGCGCACCCGTTCCGCGCCGGCCCCCTGCAGGGCGGCGAGTTCGGCCCCACCGAGCCGGGGCATGACCACCTGGTTGGCGATGACCGGACCGGCCGCGACGCCGGCCTCACGCAGTGCCAGCACGCCCTCGGTCGTCTCGCGGATCGGCATCTCCTCGAGCAGGGTGACGATGACGCTGCGCACCCGGTTGGGGTCCGTGAGCATCTCCTTGATCTGCCCGGCCTGGCGGCGGATCGGCCCCATCCGCACGATCTCGGTCACCCCCTCGGGTGCCTGCAGGAACGGGATGATGCGCCCGGTGGGCGGGGCGTCCACCACGATGGTGTCGTAGGCGCGGCGACCGTCCGCCCGACGTCGCCCCTCGATCTCGTAGATCTTGCCGATCAGCAGCAGGTCACGCAGACCCGGTGCGGCGGTGGTGACGAAGTCGAGCGCGTTGGAGCGCTCCATGACCCACTGCATCCGTTTCAGGCCGTAGAACAACTCCAGGTACTCGTACACCGACTCGGCCGCGTCCAACGACGCGCCCCACAGCCCGGGCCGGAATTCGCGCTCGGTGTAGTCCCACGGGCTGGTGCCGAACGTCCGACTGAACCCCTGGCGGCCCTCGACTTCGACCAGCAGGGTGCGGCGGCCCGAGGCCACGGCGGCGAGTGCCAGCGCGGCGGCACCGGTCGTCTTGCCGACCCCGCCCTTGCCGGTCACGATCAGGACGTTGCTCGCGAACAGCCCGTCGAACCCCGCGGTGGCGGGGTCGGCGAGCGGGTCGTCTGGAGGTGGCATCGACAGCGATCCTAGGCGTCGGTCGCGCGGGCTTCGTTCCCGGTCGGTGGCCGTCCGGGCGCGACGCCCACCCGGGCGGAGCGTCGACGGCGCGCCGGTACGCTCGGGACATGACTTCGATGTTCGCGGCCGCTCGCCGCTTGACCACTCTGGCCGTGATCAGCGCCCTCGTGCTGACGATGACGGCGGCGCTCGCGTCGGCCCAGACGCCCGACGACGGCACCGCCCCGCCGCTGGCCCAGGAGGTCGACGAGGATCTCGGCGACCACGTGGTGGAGATCCTGGCCCTGCGGTCCGGATTCCTGGACCCGCCGGTCGCCGCGCAGATGCGTGACGTGATCGAGCTCGCGGAGGCGCAGGGCTCCGAGCTGGTCGTGCTGCAGTACTCGGCCCCGGGCGGCGTGTCGGCCGACACCGACGAGTTGCTGCGGGTCATGGCCGATTCGCCCGTGCCGATCGCCGTGCTGCTGGGCCCGATCGGGTCCGGTGCCGAGGCGGTCGGGGCCGCGGGCCTGGTCTGGTTGGGGGCCGACATCCGGGCGGTGGCCATCGATGCGAGCGTCGGTCCGCTCGACCCCGCCGACCTCGCCGACACCGCCGGTGACTACCCCGTCGCGCAGCGCACCGCCGCCTTCGTCCAGGCCATCGGAGCCGACGAGGGCCTCACCGACCGGCTGCTGAACGAATCCGTCGACGCCGAGGCACTGGTCGACGCCGGCGCGGTGAGTCTGACCGCGCAGGGCCTGGAGCCGTTGCTGGTCGAGCTCGACGGCCGCACCGTGGACACCGGCCAGGGCGAGACCACGCTGCGGATCCGGGCCGACGAGGTCGAGGTGCGGTTCCACTCGCTGGGCCTGGTGCGCCGGCTGCTGCACGCCGCGACCACGGCCCCGTTCATCTACCTGCTGCTGGTGGTCGGCCTCGGCATGATCCTGTTCGAGGTGTTCCAGCCCGGGTTCGGGGTCGCCGGCATGGCCGGGATCCTGACGGTGGCGATCGGGGTCTTCGGACTCACGGTCCTGCCCGTCGTGTGGTGGGGGGTGGCGCTCGTGATCCTCGGGCTGATCCTCTATGCGGTGGACACCGCGATCGCGGGCTTCGGACCGGTCACCCTGGCCGCGACCGCCGCGTTCGTGGTCGGGAGTCTGAACTTCTACGCCGCCCCGTCGCTGACGCTCAACGGCTGGTTGATCGGTGCGACCACACTGACGGCCTTCGGCTTCTTCGTGTTCGTCATGACCACCATCCTGCGCGCGCAGGCGGGTCCTGATGGCGTCACCGTCGACGATCTGGTCGGTCGCGCCGGGATCGTGCGGTCGGTGCTCAACCCGGAGGGCCACGTCTACATCGACGGTGCACTGTGGCGGGCACGATGGACCGGGGACGCGAAGCGGGCCAAGGTCGGCACCCCGGTCCGGGTGCATGCCGTCGATGGTCCCGTGGTACTCGTCGAGCCCTTCCAGCCGGCTGAGGTCGGCTCCGAACAGCCGGCGTCCTCCGACGCCTGAGTCGTCGCCCGCGGCTCCCCTGACCGTCGGCCACCGTGGTCCGCGTCATCGGGTGCGGCGAGGTCGGCCGCGCGCTCGCGGGGACCCGTCCTCGGCCAGAGGGCGCTTGCAGCCAGCAAGCACCCGGGGTCTAGTCACATTGCACCGCGCGGCATACGGTTTCGCATCGAGGATCGAGACTCGACCTGCTGGGGGCAGTGTGCGCCACGACACCGAGCACGACACCGAGGTGGAGCCGAGGTCGACCGAGCGGCGGGTGGGCCGTGGGACGCCACCGCCTCGCCTGGTCGACGTGTCCACCGGGGCCGGGGACCACTGGGCCGGCGGCGCACGTTGTCGGGGCGAGGACGCGGCGCTGTTCTTCGGGCCCAACGGCTTCGAGCCGAAGCGCGAACGCCTCGCGCGTGAAGCGGCCGCCAAGGCCATCTGTCGGGGCTGTCCGGCCCTGATGGCCTGCCGTGAACAGGCGGTGCGCGACGGCGAACTCTACGGCGTGTGGGGCGGCCTCGGGGAGGCGGATCGCCGCCCGCTGATCGAGCGTCACGCCTCGGTCGCGACGGCTGTCTGAGCTCCACGGGTGACCGGCGAGGTTGCTGCCGGCCGGATCCCTGCGCTATCAACGGGCCACGACGCCAACTTCCTGCCGTGAGGAGCCCATCGTGACCCGCTGGGAATATGCAACCGCCCCCCTGATCAGCCACGCCCTGCAGCAGATCCTCAACCAGTGGGGCAGTGACGGGTGGGAACTCGTCGGGGTCGCGGAGAACGTGGCCTACTTCAAGCGGCCCCTGGCGGACGGATGAGCTCCGGCTCGACCCCGACGCAACGTCTCGCGGCGTTGGGGCTCACGCTGCCGGCCGTGCCCGCACCGGCCGCCGCCTACCAGCCGTCCGCACGCGCCGGTGCGTTGGTCTTCACCGCCGGGCAGCTGCCCGTGGTCGACGGCCAACTGCAGGCCACGGGCCTGCTCGGCGTTGGGATCGATGTGGACACCGGTGCCGGGCTCGCCCGGATCGCCGGACTCAACGTGCTCGCGGTCGCGGCCGCCGCGCTCGGTGGGCTCGACGAGGTCCGTGTGGTCAAGGTGACGGTCTTCGTCGCCTCGGCCCCGGGCTTCACCGACCAGCATCTGGTCGCCAATGGTGCGAGCGCACTGCTCGGTGAGGTCCTCGGTGACGCCGGACTCCATGCCCGCTCCGCCGTGGGCGTACCGGCGTTGCCGCTCGGCAGCCCCGTCGAGGTCGAGGCGATCGTCACCCGAGCGGACGCCGCATGACCACCGACGGCGAGACCAACCGCGCCGGGCGGTACCGCGAGGCGAGTGCTGCCCCCGCCGTCGACGCCACCACGGTGGTCCTGGCGCGTGACGCCGCGGCGGGCGGCATCGAGGTCCTGCTGCTCGAACGCCACCTCGACTCGGATTTCGCCGGGGGCGCGTTCGTCTTCCCGGGCGGCAAGGTCGACCCCGACGACGGTCAGCTGCCGGCGACGCGCTGGTCCGGTGCCGATCTCGACGTCTGGCGGGAGCGGCTCGGGGCTGACGACGTCACCGGAACGCTGGCCCTGCTCGTCGCCGGTGTCCGTGAATGCTTCGAGGAGGCGGGCGTTCTGCTCGCCCATCACGCCGACGGTTCGCCGGTGTCGGTGGCCGAGCTGGCATCGCCGTCGTTCGTCGACGCCCGCTCGCGACTCGCCAGCCGGGACGAACGCTTCGACTGGCGACCCTGGCTCGAGGCCGAGGATCTGGTGCTGGATCTCGGTGCGCTGGCCCTGTGGTCCTGGTGGGTCACCCCCGACGGTCAGCACCGGCGCTTCGACACCCGGTTCCTGGTGGCGGCGTTGCCGCCGGGACAACGGGCGAGTTCCGACGAGGTGGAGACCACCTCGCTGCGGTGGATCCAACCCGACGAGGCGTTGGCGGCGCACGCCCGTGACGAGGTCATGGTGATCTACCCGACCCGCCGCAACCTGCGGGATCTGGCGGCGTTCGACGACACCGCCGAACTCATGCGAGCGGCCCGCGCCGGTGAGGTCGATCAGCGCCGGATCAAACCGCGGGTGGTCCGCGTCGACGGCACGGTGATGGTGCAGCACCCCGACGGCGACGAGCCCGAGGTGATCTGAGGCTCACGGCGGTCGGGAAGGCGCGTCCCGTCCGACGGGAACGCGCGTCCCGTCCGACGGGCGCGCAGCGGGCGGCCGGGTTCGGATGCGGACCCATCCCGTCACCGCCATGACGGCGAACGCAGGGCGTACAACGGTCTTCCAAGCAGGCGGCGGTGCGCTGCGCGTCCCGCTCGGCTCCGGTCGGTGGTTCGCGACCTCCGCCGGCGCACCGCCGCCCCTCGGTCGTTTCCCCTGACGACCGACCTCGGGTCCCGGGCTCCCTCGTACGGGCCCGGGACCCGTCGCGTCGTGGGTAGGGGCTGGTGGGGTGCCGGCACTAGGGTCGGACCCTGGCCGACGAAGGTGCTCTCCGTGACCGATCCGGGTCCGCCGCCCACCGATCCGCGCGCCGACTGGTCGCTGCCCGCATTCGGGACCATGGACGCCGTCGAGCAGCTCGACGAGACCGTGACCCGGGTGCTGGCCGACAACCCCTCGCCGATGACGTTGGACGGCACCAACACCTACGTCGTGGGCGTCGCGGGGACCGGTGAGGTGGCGGTCGTCGATCCGGGTCCCGACGACCCCGATCACCTGGACCGGGTCGAGCGGGAGGTCGCCCGTCGCGATGCGGCCGTGCGGGCCGTCCTGGTCACCCACCACCACCTCGACCACGCCGCCGCCGCCCATGCCTGGGCCCGCCGGTTCGGGGTCCGTGCCTGGGCCCAGGCCGCGACGGTCGCTTCCGGGCCCGACGCGACCCTGACCGATGGGTCGACCGTCGAGCTCGCCGGGATCGAGATCCGGGCGGTGGCGACACCGGGGCACACGCGCGACCACCTCGCCCTGCGGCTGGGCACCGGGGCGCTGTTGACCGGTGACCACGTGCTGGGGCGTGGAACCTCGGTCGTGGCCCATCCCGACGGCGACCTCGAGGCCTACCTCGACTCGCTGCATCGCGTGCTCGAGCTCGGGCCGGACGTCCTGTACCCCGGACACGGTCCGGCCCTCCGGGACGATCCCGAGGCCGTGGTGCGCTACTACCTCGACCACCGCGGATTCCGGGAGCGGCAGATCCTGGACGCACTCGGGGACGGTCCGGCGACCCCGAGGCAGCTCGTGGCCACCATCTACGCGACCGTCGACCGGCGGTTGTGGGGCGCGGCGGAGGCCTCGACCCGCGCGACGCTGCAGGCCCTGACGGCCCGTGGGGTCGTCCGGATCGACGATGCCGACCGTGTGCACCTGCTGAACGGTTGAGCATCGGGGGTCCGGTGTGCGGACAACGGTCCGTGGCCGACCCGGCGGCGGGCCCGGGTGCACGAATCCTCAAGCCGGACCGCGAAGCGGTCGATGGGGTGAGGTACCGACCGATGCGCCCGGACATGGGCGGAGGGCGACGTGGCCGAGTTCCTCGATTCATTCGACGTTGAACGTGCATCCCTGCTGTCCGCACTGGCACAGGTCGAGGAGGTCTGGAGCCGATTCCAGGAACGTCGGGGCCTGGAGGTCGAGGGCACCAGCGAGTCCGACTCCCTGATCGCCGGCGAGCTCGCGCTCGTGCGACGTGATCTGCAGGCGACCGAGTTCACCATCGGCATCTTCGGGCTCATCAAGCGCGGCAAGTCGACCCTGCTCAACGGGCTGATCGGGCGCGAGGTCTCCTCGATGCACGTCACCCCGGAGACCGCGGTGCCGGTCTACGTCTCCTACGGCGAATCGCCCGAGGCGGTCGTGCACTTCGCCGACGGCACCGTCAAGCACGTCGCGGTCGAGGAGGTGCAGACCTACACCTCCCAGAAGGCCAATGCCAACAACCACCTCGGTGTCACCTTCGTGGAGCAGCAGGTCCCTGTCGGCTTCCTCCGCAACGGCACGCGCCTGATCGACACGCCCGGACTCGACGACGCGGAGGCCGACGAGGTCTACACCGAGCGCACCCTGCAGGAGCTCGACGTCGTCGATGCGGGCGTGGTGCTGTTCCTCTCCCCGCCGACGGTGGGCGCGACCGAGCTCGGCTTCCTCGAACAGGTGGTCGCCCGCGATCTGAAGAAGACCTTCCTGGTCTGCAACATGTATCCCCAGCACTTCCACGACCCGGAGACGCGCAACGCGGTGCTCGACTACGTCGGTGCCCGGATCGTCGAGGCGTCCAAGAAGGCCCGTCGTGCCGGTGAGGTCCGCGTTTATCCCGTCTGCGCGCTCGAAGCGTGGAACGCCCGACAGACCGACGACATCGACCTGTGGAAGCGTTCCGGTGCCGACCGGTTGCTGCGCGACATCGAGAACTACCTCTCCGCCAGTGCCGGCCACGAGACGCTGCGCGACGCGGCCGAGCGCATCGTGCGGGCGACCGAGATGGCCCGCGCCGAGGTCCAGGTCCGTCAGCAGCTGCTGGAGGACCCGGAGCAGCTCCAGACCTTCCGACGCCAACTCGACGCCAACATCGTCGATCTCGAACGCCGCTTCGACGACGCGGTGTCGATGGCGTTCACCGAGATCGCACCGCTCAAGATGCGGATCCGCGGTCTGGTCCTGCAGCCCTTCACCCGGGCCCGCAAGGATCTCGACGCGATGACCACGCTGGAGGAGCTCGACGCCTTCTCCGGACGCTTCCGTCGACAGCTCGAGGTCGCGGGCGAGCTCGCGTCCCGTCAGTTCGGTGAGGGCTTCGCCCATCTGGTCGAACGACTGCAGCTGCAGCTGCAGGAGCGGTTCCAGGCCGTCATGACCGATCTGGCCCCGAACCTGCCCGAGGTCCGACTGTCGTCCTCGGCGCTGCTGGTCACACCGGACCAGATGCAGCAGATCTCCAACCACGAGAAGCGGACACGCAAGACCTCACGGACCAGTGCCCTGGTCGGCGGTCTGTCCGGAGGTGGGGCGACCATCGTCGCCGGTGCCGTCCTGCTCGGGCCCATCGGCCTGCTCGCCGGTGCCCTGGTCGGCTGGAAACTCGCCGATAGCATCGGCGGTCAACGCAGCCTCGAGCGTGCGCGGGCGATCGTGGCGGAACGGCTCGACGAGATTTCGGTCACGCTGCTCAATGACGTCGATGCGCAGGTCAATGCCGCCGTGGAAACGGTCCGTTCCGCGGTCGAACGTCGCCGTCGATCGTTCGCCCACGATCTGTATCAGCAGTTCGAGGTCGTCCAGTCCATCAGCGAGCAACCGCAGGCGTTGGAGTCCTATCGACGCGACGCGCAGCGGTTCCTCGAGGCGTTCGAGGCCTGCGCCGAACGGGCCAGCCAGGCGGTCGACCGCAGCGATCCCGACATCGCTGCCAGCGCCTGACGCCCGGCGACCGGTCACGGGTGGCGACGCCACCCGTCCACGCGTCAGGACGTCCGGCGGGTGCGCTTGACCCCAGCCTGCTTCAGCGTCGCCGCCGGAACGCCGGCTTCGCGCCAGGCGGTGTAACTGATGCCCTTGCGCACCGAGTAGTCGGCGGCGGCGGCCACGAATTCGCGTTCGAGCGCCTCGAGGTCCGGTTCGTCGGCGAGTTCGACCAGCCGCTCCTCGAGGTCGAGTCGCTTCTGGATGAGTTCGACACGCTTGGCGGGATCGGGTTCGTCGTCGATCTGTGACTGGACCTCGGCGATACGGCTTTCGGCCGTCTCCTTGTCCAACTTGCGACCCGGTTTGCGTTCCTGTTCCAGCGCGGCCAGATACTCCCGGACGGCCCGTCCCTGCGCCCGGCCTTTGGCCAGTGCAGCCTTGTGATCCTCGCTCATCGGTCCTGCCATCGGGCACCATCTTTCTGGTCTTCGCCACGATGAACGACGCAGACGAACCGAGTCCGGTCCGGCGCGTCGTTCGCTTCCCATCCCTGATCGTCGAGGCGTTTCCATTGACCTGAACGTCAGGGCTTACGCGCCCGACGATACACGCTGGGTGACGCCTTGTGTCCACGCGAACGCGGACGGTCGGTCAGGGTCGTATTTCGTCGGGGGACGGACACGACCGACGCGACGTGGTGCCGGTGCGTGGCCACGTCACGACCAGTGGGGCACGGGCTGCCGGCGGGGCCGGGCGGGTCCGGTGTCCGCGGGTTCGGGTTCACGGAGGTTGTGAAGCTACGGTGAATACCCCGGTGGCAATGACGCTGTCGGCCACGTTGGTGCACCAGGAGAACCGCCATGTCCGTCGAGCTCCCGTCCGCGCGGTCCGTCGCGACCAATCCGAGTCAGGAACAGTTGCGAGCCTGGGTGCTCGAACTCCAGCCGAACGTGCAGGTGACGGAGTTCGGCAACATCAACTACCGCGCCCACATCAAGTCGCGGCTGGCGAAGTCGACGTTCTTCGTGTCCGACGAGGCCGGCGCCAAGCCGACCATGTCGCGCGCCGAAGCCGACGAGTGGGCGGCGAAGCAGGACGCCTACATCGCCGACCAGGACATGGTGCTGATCGAGGGGTACATCGGTCCGGACCCGGAGTTCCGTACCGGTGCACGCCTGTTCATGGAGCGCTCCAACAGCAACATCCCCGCCATGCAGGCGCAGCTGTACTTCGATCGGGACGACGCCTTCACCCCGGAGTTCACGGTCATCTACACGCCGAACCTGCCGGCACCGGGCAAGCCCGACGACTGTCTGATCACGGTGGACCTCGACACGTTCACGACGCGGGTGTTCGGATCCGACTACTTCGGCGAGTCCAAGATGGGCGGCCTGCGAATGTGGAACAAGCTGGTCTACGACCGTGGTGGGCTGGCCATGCACTCGGGTGCGAAGACCTTCCCCGCGGATCAGACGGCCTCGGGCGAGGAGGAACTCGCCCTGATCATCGGACTGTCGGGCACCGGCAAGACGACCACGACCTTCCGCAACGTGAAGGGGTCGCTGCCGGTGCAGGACGACTTCATCGGGCTGCTGCCCGGCGGCAAGGTCTACACCACGGAAGACGGCTGCTTCGCCAAGACCTTCGGTCTCGACCCCGACGACGAACCCACGATCCACGGCGGGGCGACCAAGCCGGACGCCTGGCTGGAGTCCGTGAGCGTCGACGAGGCCGGCAAGGTCGACTTCTTCGACACGAACTACACGGCCAACGGCCGGTGCACGTTCGGGTTGAAGGACATCCGCCACCGTGACCCCCGGGACCTGCCGCGGGCGAAGTACCTGTTCATCCTCAACCGCAACGAGAACATCATCCCGGCGGTCGCCAAGCTCAAGCCCGAGCAGGCGGCGACCTACTTCATGCTGGGCGAGACCAAGGGGACCTCGGCGGGCGGTGCCGCCGAGGCCGGGAAGAACCTGCGGGTTCCCGGGACCAATCCCTTCTGGTTCGAGAACGACGCGACGCAGGCCAACCGGTTGCTGGAACTGATCGAGAGCTCGGAGCTCGAGGTCTACCTGTTCAACACCGGGCGGGTCGGTGGGACCGATGACGACGAGCGCTCCAAGAAGGTCAAGATCCCGCACTCGGCCGCGGTCCAGCACGGCATCGTCGACGGCACCATCGAGTGGGTCGAGGACCCGGACTTCGGCTACCTCGTGGCCGAGTCGATCCCCGGTTTCGACGACCCGGAGCTGCTGCAGCCGCGCAAGCTCTACGCGCGTCAGGACCGCATGGAGGAGTACGACGCCATCGTGGCCCGCCTCGGCGAGGAACGACGCGAGTACCTCGCCGGCTACGACGGGCTCGACCCGCGGGTGGGTGCGGGCGTCTCCCGGTAGCGGGCGACCCCCGGCGCACGGTCAGGTGGCCCCTGACCCCTCACGCGGCGCTGAGCGACCGCAGGTTGGCGTGGATCTCCCGTGAGGCGGTGGATCGGTTCAGCGTGTAGAAGTGCAGCCCCGGTGCACCGAGCTCGAGCAGATCCGCGCACAACTCCGTGGCAACCTCGATACCGATGCGCCGCACCTCGTCGGGATCGTCCTCGACCCGGTGCAGCCGCTCGGCCAGGGCCGGCGGGAACGCCGCGCCCGACATCGCGGCGAAGCGCTCGATCTGGCGCACGTTGGTCACCGGCATGATCCCCGGCACCACCGGCTTCGTGCAGCCCCGGGCGGCGAGATCGTCGACGAGCCGCGCATAGTCGGCGACGTCGAAGAAGAACTGGGTGACGGCGAAATCGGCGGCCTCGAGCTTGGCGGCGAGGTGGTCGCGATCGGTGGCGAGGTCGGGTGCCGTCGGATGGCCCTCCGGGTGGGCCGCGACGCCCACGGCGAACTGCCCGTCACCGACCTCGCGGATCAGGTGGACGAGGTCGACGGCGTGCTCGACGGCGTAGAAGGCGTCGTCGTCGTCACGTGGCGGGTCACCCCGCAGCGCCATGATGTTGGCGACGCCGGCCTCGTGGTAGCGCTGCAGGATCGTGACCAGCTCCGTGCGGGTGTGCGACACCGTGGTCAGGTGGGCCATCGGCGGCATCGCGGTGCGCTCGAGCATGTCGACCACGAGGTTGTGGGTCCGGTCCCGCGTGCTGCCGCCGGCCCCGTAGGTGATCGAGACGAACGACGGCCCGAGTGGTTCGAGTTCGTTGAGCGTACGGCGCAGCTGCGCCTCGCCATCGTCGGTCTTCGGGGGGAAGAATTCGAACGAGGTGGTCGGCCCGGCGGCGAGCAGCTCGTCGATGCGCGTCATGACGGGCCTTTTCGAGGTCAGCGGTCGGCGGTCGGCGGGATGCCGGCGACGTATCGGCACCCAGAGTACGGAGCCGCTGTGTGCATGGTCGGTCGCGGGCCCGGTGCCTCAATCCTGGGGAGCCAGCTTCAGCCGGACGTCGGCTGCCAGGACACCGGATCCGTCGGGCCGGACGAACACCGGGTTGAGGTCGAGCTCGGTGACCTCCGGGAGGTCCTCGACCATGGCGTTGATTCGGTGCAGCAGATCCTGCAGCGCACCGATGTCCGCCGGGGCGCTGCCGCGGTAACCGTGCAGCAACGGGGCCATCCGCAGATCGGCGAGCATGCTGTCGATGTCGGTGTCGGTCAGCGGCGTGATCCGCACACTCACATCGCGCAGCAACTCCACCAGCGTGCCGCCCGCACCGGTCACCACGATCGGGCCGAAGGACGGATCGTGGGTCACACCGACCACCATCTCGATCCCGTCGTCCACCATCTCCTGCATCAGGAACGCGTCGGCGTGGTGGCCGAGCCCCTGCCCGATGAGCTCCGCACGCATGTCGGTGAGTGCGTCGCGCAGCTCCCCGGCGTCGCGCAGACCGAGCCGGACCCCGCCGATGTCGGCCTTGTGGATCGGTGCCGCCACCTTCAGGGCGTAGGGCCCGGTGAGTCGTCCGGCGGCGGCCACGGCCTCGACGGGGGTGCTGACGATCTCGGCACGGGCGAGCGCGACCCCGTAGGCCTCGAGCAGCGTGGTGGCCTCCTCGCTGGGCAGCCAGACGGACCGGTCGTCGCGGGTGGCACCTGCGAGCGCGCGATCGACCACCTGACGGGCGGTGTCACGGTCGATGCCGGCCGGTTCGACGACGCGGCCCAGTGGGGTCCGTCGCCACGAGGCGTAGCGCGCCACGCGGCCCATGGCGCGGGCCGCCGCCTCCGGGAAGGCGAACGTCGGGATCCGGGCCTGCTGCAGTGCGGTCGGCACCCCACCGGCCGACATGAACACGCCGACGATCGGGACCTCGTCCCCGAGCTGCTGTCGTGCCTCGACGAGCGCCTCGGCGACGGCCTCGGTGGTGGTCTGGGCCGTCGGGATGTAGATGACGAAGAGCATGTCGATCTCGTCGGCCTCACCGAGCACCTGCAGTGCGCGGCCGTAGGACTCGGGTTTCGCGGAGGCGATGAGATCCACGGGATTGCTCACCCCCGCCTCGCTGGGCAGGAAGGCCTGCAGCTGTTCGGTCGTCCGGTCCGACAGTCGGGGCACCTCGAGCCCGTTGGACTCGAGCGCGTCGGCGGCCAGGATCGCCGGTCCGCCGGCATTCGTGAGGATCCCGACCTTGCGGCCGCCGGGCAGCCCCTGGCTGGAGAGCAGCGTGGCGACCTCGAACATCTCCTCGAGCGTGTCGGTGCGGATCACCCCGGTCTGCTGGAACAGCGCCTCCACCGCGGTGTCCCCGGTCCCGATCGCGGCAGTGTGGGAGCTGGCGGCGCGCACCCCGGCGCTCGTCCGCCCGGACTTGACCACCACGATCGGCTTGTTGCGGGAGATCCGCCGCGCGATGCGGGAGAACTTGCGCGGGTTGCCGAAGGACTCGAGGTACATCAGGCACACGTCGGTGTGGTGGTCGT
>CAYTLZ010000048.1:0-21364 GCA_964438785.1 uncultured Actinomycetota bacterium
GCGATGTCCGCGACGGTCGCCGCGCTGGCGACGATGAGTTCCGCCGGGGTCACGGGGAAGACGTCCATCGGGGTCCCGGCCGCAGCCCACAGCTCGTCATGCGCCGTCAGGTCCTGGTCGCACAGCACCGCGAGCCTGGTGTCGTGACCGAAGGGCGGGGTGCCACCGATGGCGTAGCCGGTCGCGGCCCGCGCCTCGTCGGCGTCGGCCTTGCGCACCGACGCCGCATTCAGCGCCGCGGCGAGCTTGCCCTCGTCGACCCGGTTTGCTCCGGAGACCAGTGCGAGCACCGGTCCCTCGTCCGCGATGAACACCAGCGACTTCACGATCTGGGCGACGTCGCAGCCGACGGCTGCGGCGGCGTCCACGGCGGTCCGGGTTCCCTCCGGGAAGGTGCTGGTGCGCACCTCGATGCCGACGGCGTCGGCGCGGGCGGTGAAACGGGCGACGGCGTCGCTGGCCATGCTGGCTCCTCGGGGTCGTCGTGGGTTCGGTGGTCCACGGTGTCGGAGCCATGGAGTCGGGGTCATGAAGTCGGGGTCATGGAGTCAGGGCGGGCGTGTCTGGGGGTCGCTCGGTCAGGCGTCCGGGTCGGTGGTGGCGGGCAGCTGCACCCGGCCGACCAGCGGTTCGGTGTCGGGGGTGATCCGCACGGCGACCTCCAACAGCGACCCGGCACCGGGCGGCGGGACCAGGCGGACCTCCCCGTTGGAGAAGGAGCGGTCACCGCGCCCGACCGCGTCGAACACCTCGATGTCCCGGCCGTCGACCCGGACCCGCCAGGCCTCGGCCGGCGGCACCCGCCGCGTCAGACGCGCGGTGGCACCGACGTCGACGCGGGCGAAACGCAGATCGGCCCAGCCGTCCCACGACTCCAGGCTCAGCAGCGTCAGCCGGTGGCCGGCCGCGACCCCGAGTTCCAGGCCCAGCGGCAGGACGCCCCGGTGGACGGGTGGCAGTGGTGCCCCGGCGGGGAGGTGTGGCGCGGTCATGGGAATCCCGGGTTGGTCGACGAAGATCGTGCCCGGCGGTAGCGGACCCGGCGGGTGGATCCGGTCGCACGCAGCGAACGGACCCCGCGGCGGGCGAACGGACGCCGCGGCAGGCCGCCGGGGGTGGACGCTACCGTCCCGCTCATGAGCACCTACCTCGATCACGCCGCCTCCACACCACCGCGCCCCGCGGCGCGGGCGGCGTTGAGCGCATGGCTCGAGGCCGCGAACGGTTCCGCGAACCACCTCGACGGGCAACGGGCCCGCGGTGCCGTGGAGACGGCCCGGGAACAGATCGCCGGCGCGCTGCACTGTTCACCACACGAGGTCGTGTTCACCTCGGGCGGCACCGAGGCCGACAACCTCGCCGTCAAGGGCATCGCCTGGGCGTCGAGGCAGCGCACCGACCGCGTCCCCCACATCGTGACGACGGCGGTCGAGCACCCGGCGGTGTCGGAGCCCGTGCGCTGGCTGGTGGAACGCGGCGAGGCCACCGCCACCGTCGTCGCACCCGGCCCGGACGGCCGCGTCGAGGTGGATGCCGTGCTCGACGCCGTGCGCGACGACACGGTGCTGGTCAGTGTGATGACGGCCAACAACGAACTCGGTGCCGTGCAGGACGTCCCCACGCTCGGTGCCGGGCTCCGCGAACGTGGCGTGCGCCTGCACACCGACGCGGTGCAGGCAGTGGCGTGGCTGGACGTCGACGTGGCTGCCTGGCAGGTCGACGCACTGGCGCTATCGGCCCACAAGTTCGGTGGTCCGCAGGGCGTCGGCGTCGCCGTGCTGCGCCGGGGCATGCCGGTCGAGCCGCTCAGCCACGGCGGGGGCCAGGACCGGGCCGTGCGCTCCGGCACGTTCGCGACCGGACTGGTCGCGGCCTGTGGCGTCGCGCTGACCGAGGCGGTCGCCGACCGGCGGGCGCTGCGCGCCTGCGTCGGTGCCATGAACGAGCGGTTGGCCGCTGGGCTGGTGGCACTCGACGGGGTACGTCGCAATGGTCCCACCGACCCGGCCCACCGGCTGCCCAACATCGTGCACCTGAGCATCGACGGTGTCGCGTCGGACGCGCTGGCGCTGGAACTCGACCGGGCCGGCGTCGCCGCCTCGGGAGGGGCCGCCTGTGGCTCGGGTGCGGCCGCCGCCTCGCCGGTGCTGGCCGCGGCCGGCATCGACGGCACGCCGCTGCGCCTGTCGCTCGGCTGGACGAGTACGGACGCGGACGTCGACCGGGCACTCGAGGTGCTGCACGACGTCATTCCGCGGCTGCGCGCCGGGCGCCTGAGCGCGGGCCGACTGGACGCGGGGAGCCGGGGCTCGGGTCGCACGAACACCGGCCGACTGCGCGCCGAGGTGGCGCGATGAGCCGGGTACTGGTCGCGATGTCCGGCGGGGTCGACTCCGCCGTGGCCGCCGCCCTGCTCGTCGAGCAGGGCCACGACGTCACCGGCGTTCACCTCAAGCTGGCGAACGTGCCGTTGGACGAGCAGGTGCCCGGCCACGGCTGCTGCACGCTCGACGATGCGCAGGACGCCCGCCGCGCCGCGCAGATGCTCGACATCCCGTTCTACGTCTGGGACATGGCGGAGACGTTCGAGCGCGAGGTCCAGGCCCCGTTCGCCGCCAGCTACGCGGCCGGTGCGACCCCCAACCCGTGCGTGACCTGCAACGAGCGGGTCAAGTACGCCGCGCTGCTCGACGCCGCGCTCGATCGTGGGTTCGACGCGCTCGCGACCGGCCACCACGCCCGGCTCCGGCGTGACGGCGAGCCGGTGACCGCGCCGGGCCCCGACACCCGGCTGCACCGGGCGGCCGACCACCGCAAGGACCAGTCCTACGTGCTCTACGTCGCCCGCCAGGAGCAGCTCGACGCGACCCTGCTGCCCGTGGGGGAGTGGCACAAGGACCGCATCCGCGACCGGGCCCGTCAGCTCGGGTTCCGGGTCGCCGACAAGCCCGACAGCTACGACGTGTGCTTCATCCCCGACGGCGACACCGCGGGCTACCTCGCCGACCACGTCGAGGCGGCACCGGGCCCGATCGTCGACGTCGACGGCCGCGAGCTCGGCACCCACGACGGCGTGTGGCGCTACACGGTCGGGCAACGCCGCGGGCTCGGGCTCGACCACCACGAACGCCGGTTCGTCGTCGACGTCGACGCGTCCGATCGCACCGTGACCGTCGGACCACGTGACGCGCTGGCCTGCTCGTGGGCGCAGCTCGACACCCCGTCCTGGACCACCGGTGCCCGTCCCACCGGTGACGTGCGCTGTCAGATCCGGGCGCACGGGGCCACCGTGCCCGGTCACGTCGAGGTGGCTTCCGATGCGGACGGAGGCGGCCGCACCACGGTGCGCTTCGTCGAGCCCGTCCACGGGCTCGCGATCGGCCAGGCCGTGGTGCTCTACGACGCCGCCGACGAGGTGTGCCTCGGTGGTGGGCGTGTCGCCCGGGCCGAGCGCCCGAGCCGTCTGCCCGTGATCGCCTGAGCCGTACCCGTGCCCAGTGACGGACAGCTCGCGCGCCGACTGACGCTGGGTGACGCCGTCGTCATCGGGCTCGGGTCGATGATCGGTGCCGGGGTGTTCGCCTCGTTCGGTCCGGCGGCGCAGGCCGCCGGGTCCGGGCTGCTGCTCGGTCTCGCCCTGGCGGCAGCGGTCGCCTACGCCAACGCGACGTCATCGGCGCAGCTCGCGGCGCTGTATCCGCAGTCGGGCGGGACCTACGTCTACGGCCGTGAGCGGCTCGGTCCGTTCGCCGGCTACCTCGCCGGTGTCAGCTTCGTCGTCGGCAAGACCGCCAGCCTCGCGGCGATGGCGCTGACCTTCGGGGCCTACGCCGCACCGGCGTTCGCCCGCCCGATCGCGGCGGCGGCCGTGGTCGCACTGACCGCCGTGAACGTCGCCGGGGTGAAGAAGACGGCCGGGCTGACCCGCATCATCGTCATCGTCGTGCTGACGGCGCTCATCGGCGTGGTGGTCGCGGCGCTGGGGGGCGGCAGCGTCGCCGTCGGCAACCTCGACGGGGTGTTCGCCGCGTCGCCCTACGGCGTGCTGCAGGCCGCGGGGCTGCTGTTCTTCGCGTTCGCGGGCTACGCGCGGATCGCGACGCTCGGTGAAGAGGTCATCGAACCCGAGCGCACGATCCCGAAAGCCATCCCGCGGGCGCTCGGTGTCACGCTGATCGTCTACACCGTGGTGGCGCTCACCGCGTTGCTGGCCGCCGGACCCGATGCGCTGGCCGCGTCGGAGGCCCCGCTGATCACCGCGGTCGAGGCCGGCCGGTTCGCGGCTCTGGCCCCGCTGGTGCGCGTCGGTGCGACCATCGCCGCGGCCGGCGTGCTGCTGTCGCTGATCGCCGGGGTGAGTCGGACGAGTTTCGCGATGGCGCGCGACGGCCATCTCCCGGCGTTCCTGACGCGGGTGCATCCCACGCGTGGCGTTCCCTACCTCGCGGAGATCGTGGTCGGCGCCGTTGTCGTCGCGCTGGTGCTCGTCGTCGACCTCCGGGGTGCGATCGGCTTCAGCTCGTTCGCCGTGCTCACCTACTACGGCATCGCGAACGCCGCCGCGGTCACCCTCAATGGTGCCGAACGACGCTGGCCGCGCTGGATCGCCATCGGTGGCGTGATCGGCTGCGCCGTCCTGGCGCTGACGCTCCCGATCGCCTCGGTGATGGGCGGTGCGGCACTGCTCGCGCTCGGCGCGCTCGCCTACCTCCTCCGACCGGACCGGAGCCGTGCATGACCACCCACCCGCACCCCGGAACCGACGATCGACGCCGGGCCCGCAGCGCGTCGCCCTGGGAGGACATCATCGGCTTCTCCCGAGCGGTGCGGGTCGGTGACACCATCCACGTCGCCGGGAGCGGTCCGGTGTGGCCGGGCGGGTCGTTCGACCCGGACCCGCAGGCGGCACGCTGTTTCGCGATCGGTGCCGCGGCGCTCGCGGAGCTGGACGCCTCGCTCGACGATGTGGTCCGGACCCGGATGTACGTCACCTCCGAAGCCGTCATCGAGGCAGTCGGTCGCGCGCACCGTGCCGCGGTCGGACACGTCGCCCCGGCGGCCACACTGGTCATCGTCGCCGGGCTCGCCGACCCGCGCTGGGTCGTCGAGGTGGAGTTGGACGCGGTGGTGTCCTGAGCGCGACGCGTCGCGGTGGCGCGTCGATGGGGCGAATCGTCGCGCCCGATGCCGCGGATCGTCGCGCCCGGCACGCTGGCCGGTGTGGGTCGGCGGGAAGCTCGAAGAAGTAGCCTTGCCCCCTGCTGGCGCACCATCGGAATGCGGCGGCCGACCATCCTCGATCCGGGAGCGAGCATCCGTGGCCTCTGCCCGCGACACCGACGCCGCAGCGGCACGCACCCGTCACGACGAGCTCGCGCGCTCCATCCGCGACGCGCGCTATCGCTACTACGTGCTGTCCGACCCGCCGATGCCGGACGCCGAGTTCGACGAGCGGCTCCGTGAACTCGAGGCGCTCGAGGCGCAACATCCGCAGCTCGTGACACCGTCGTCGCCGACCCAGCAGGTCGGTGCGCCGGTCGACAGCGCCTTCCCGCCGGCGGAGCACCCGCAACCGATGCTGAGCCTCGACAACGCCTTCTCGCGTGACGAGCTCGCGGCGTGGCACGAACGTGTCCTGCGTGGGCTCGCGGCGGCGGTGGGCCCCGACGACGCAGCCGGGGGTGAACAGCTGTCGCTATCCGACGCTGATGAGGAGCCGAACGCCGACGACACGGCTCCCGACGAGGTGGTCGCGGCGGCCGAGGGCGAACTCGACGTGGACCTCGCCGCGGCACCCCGGGTGCGATTCACCTGCGAGCTGAAGATCGACGGCGTCGCGATCGATCTGGTCTACCGCGACGGTGTGCTCGCCACCGGTGCGACCCGCGGCGACGGCACGGTCGGGGAGGACGTCACCGCCCAGATCCTCACCGTCGACGACGTGCCCTATCGCCTGGACGTCGACGACCCGCCGACGCTCATCGAGGTCCGTGGGGAGGTGTACTACCCGCTGGAGGCGTTCGAACGGATGAACGCCGAGCGCATCGAACGCGGCGAGGCCGCCTTCATGAATCCGCGCAATGCCTCCTCCGGCGCGCTGCGGCAGAAGGACCCGTCGGTCACCGCGCAACGCCCACTGGCGGTGTGGTGTCACGGGCTCGGCGCACTCGAGGGGATCAGCTTCGACGGCCACCTCGAGGCGCTCGGGTGGCTACGTGATGTGGGGCTGCCGACCGCGCCGGAGACGGAGGCGTTCGACGACCTCGACGACGTGTGGGCGTTCGTGGAGCGCTGGACCGGTGCGCGTCACGAGGTTCCCTACGAGATCGACGGGGTCGTGATCAAGGTCGACGACCTGACCCAGCGCGAGCAGCTCGGGTTCACCGCCCGCGCCCCGCGGTGGGCCATCGCCTACAAGATGCCACCGGTCGAACAGGCGACGACGCTCGAGCGCATCGAGGTCAACGTCGGCCGGACCGGCAAGGCCACGCCCTACGCGGTGCTCGATCCCGTGCTCGTCGCCGGCACGACCATCACCTACGCGACCCTGCACAACGAGATCCAGGTCCACGCCAAGGACGTCCGTGCCGGGGACCGGGTCCTGGTCCGTCGCGCCGGCGACGTCATCCCGGAGGTCGTCGGCCCCATCCTGAGCGAACGGCCGGACGGGACCGAGCCGTGGTCCATGCCCGCCGACTGTCCATTCTGTGGCGAGCCGCTGGTGCGGCCCGAGGGTGAGGCCCACCACTTCTGCGAGAACGTCGACTGCCCGAACCGACTGCGCGAGTCGCTCGCCCACCTCGCTTCGCGAGGTGCGCTCGACATCGAGGGGTTCGGGGAGCAGACCGTCGACCTGCTCCTCGACGAGGGACTGCTCACCGACCTCGCGGACGTGTTCCGGCTGCACGACAAGCGCGAGCAGCTGCTGGCGCTCGACAAGTGGGGTGAGAAGCGGGTCGACAACCTGCTCGCCGGGATCGAGGCAGCCCGCCAGCGCCCGCTCGACCGGATCCTGGTGGCGCTCAACATCCGCCACCTCGGACCCACCTACGCCAAGACGCTGGTCCGTGCCTTGCCGAGCCTGCGGGCGATCCGGGATGCGGAGCCGGAGGCTCTGGAGGCCATCGATGGGATCGGGCCGGTGATCGCCGCCGCGCTGCACTCGTGGTTCGCGACCCCGCGCAACGCCGAACTCGTGGACGAACTCGTCGCCCTCGGGATCACCACGGAGGCCGAAGCGGCCGCGAACGACGGCACCTCGACGTTGCTGGCCGACTGGACGGTGGTGGTCACCGGCACGCTGGACGACTTCACCCGCGACGAGGCCAGGGAGGCACTCGAGTCGCGCGGCGCGAAGGTCACCGGCAGCGTGTCGGGCAAGACCTCGGTCGTGGTGGTCGGCGCCGATCCCGGTTCCAAGGCCGACAAGGCCCGATCCCTGGACGTGCCCATCGCTGACGAGGTCGCCTTCGTCCACCTGCTCGAGCACGGCGAACTGCCCGTCACGTGATCGGGGCGGCTGCACGGTGGCCGAAGCGACGATGACGCTGCCGAGTTTCGACCCGGCCGCCTATCCCGGCCCGCGCCCCGATGGACCGGTCCTGGTCCGTTGGGGCCGCATCGAACCGATCGACCCCGACGGGCTGGATGCGTTCGTCGCCTACCGCTTCAGCGTCGCGTACGGCTCCAACGCCTCGCCCGCTCGGCTGGTGCAGAAGGGGCTCGACCGCGACGGTGCGCTCCTGTTGCCCGCGGTGCTCCGCGACCACGTCGCCGGCTACGAGCAGCGCCGAACCGGCTACGGCTCGGTGCCGTTGACCCTGCTGCCCCAGCCGGGGGCGACCATGGTGACGTGGGTGCTCGGTGTCCCGGCCGCCGCCACGGATCTGCTCGACCGCACCGAGGGGCGCGTCGCCGGGCCGGCACCGACCGCCGTGGGTGTCGAGGAGGCGGGTGGACGCTTCGCCGCGCCCGGCACCTATCGGCTCGGCCACGTCGGTCCGGTCACGGTGGCCGATCGCTGGTGCCTGGCCGACGGCATCGCCTACCTGCCGGGTTCTGGCACCCGCGTCCAGCTCGATCCTGACGGTGGCTGGCGGACCTGGCCCGCCATCGATCAGGCCGCCGCAGCCCGGCACGTCGAGTCAGGCGGACCCGCGCGAGCCGCACCGCCCCCGGCGGATGTGGTCGACGGCCCGTGGCCGACAACGCCATTGCGCCGGTTGCCCTGATCCGGGGACGCGGGCGCTCGCTCCTGCAAAGCCAGGCGGTCCGCGCTCTGCACAGCGCACGGTGCAGCGCCGATCCGCCAGTTTGACCGACGATCTGCCGACGTAGTGATCATGAGCGTGATGCTCGCCCCCGACTTGATGAAGGCGGTCGCATGGCACCGGCCGATTCTGGTCGCGCGCCCGCGGGCCTGTCCCGCGTGGTTCGCGGCCTGCGCATCGCGTGGCGGCGGCACGATCGGCCACGACATCCGTCCGATCGGGCCGTGGGTCCTCACCTGCTGCCGTTCGTCCTGATCAGCGCGTTCGTGACGTCAGCGGTGGTGGTGACGGCGCGCCTCATGGACCTGCCCGCTCGACCGACCGTCGTCCTGGCGATCCTGCCCCTGCTCGGGCTGGGCGCGTTGATGGCGGTGATGGTGCGTGGCAGCCGCCGTCTACTCGAGGCGATCGCGGTCCGTGAGCAGCAACTGACGACGGTGCTCGACGGCCTTCCGATCGCCGTGATGGTGCGTGCACAGGACGGCACGCTGCTCCACTGCAACCCGGGGACCGAGGCGTTCGTCGAACGCCTCGGGGTCGACCTGCAGTCGATCCGGGGCAGTGCGAGCCAACTCATGGACCACGTCGAGGTCGTCGACATCCACGAACGGCCCTACGAGCCTGACCGGCTCCCGGTCGTGTCCGCGGTGCGCGACGGCGGCACCCACGATGCGATCGTCGGCCACGGTCTTCCCTCCGGCGGCTATGCGTGGTACAGCGTGCGCGCCGCCCCACTTCCGCTCACCGACGGGTCGATGGGCACGATCGTGACGCTGGACGACGTCACCGAACAGCAGGAGGCGCGCCTGCGCATCACGGTCGCCGAGCGCTCGGCGCGTCTCACCTTCGAACACGCACCGATCGGGGTGGCGGTCCTCACACCGGACGGGGTGCTGCTGCGTTCGAATGCGGCGCTGCTCGATCTGCTCGGCCACCCCGATCACCAGCAGTTGGTGGCGGCAGGGATCGGAACCGCGATCCTGACCGATGCGCTGGTCGATCCGACGACGAACCGGTCCCCGGGGCTACTCGACGGTCCCGAACGCGTTCGCGTCGAACGCGATCTGCCGCACGCCGACGGTCATCTGCTCCCGACCGAACTGTCGATCGCCCTGGTCCGTGACGACCAGGATCGGCCGCTGCACCTGATCGTGCAGGTCGTCGATCTCAGCGAGCGTCGGGCCCTGGAGGCCGAGCTGCGTGCCGCGGCGTCCCACGACCCGCTCACCGGACTGGTCAACCGACGGGCGCTCGCCGATCGACTCCGCGTCGCGCAGGCGAGACGGGACCGGGACGGCACGGACATCGCGTTGCTGTTCATCGATCTGGACCGCTTCAAGGCGGTCAACGACGATCACGGCCACGAGACGGGTGATCGTCTGCTCGTCGAGGTGGCGCGCGGGCTCGTCACCGCCACCCGCCGGAGCGACACCGTCTGCCGACTCGGCGGCGACGAGTTCGTCGTGCTGTGCCACCCCATCGACGGGGAGCACGGACTGCGCGACGTCATCGACCGACTGCAGGCCGTCCGACCGCTCGTCGAGGTCGCCGGCATCACCGTCGAGGTCGGCTACAGCATCGGGGCGATCCTGGTCGATCGCGACGAGGACCTGGACGCCGCGCTGCGTCGGGCCGATGCCGCGATGTACCGCCGGAAGCGGGCGGCGATCGCCTCCGCGGCCCGGGCGTCGTCCGAGGTGCGGACCCGGTCGTGACCGGATGGCCGGTCGCGGGCCACGACCGGCGACGTCGGCGTCCACCACGGCCAGCGGCGCGAGCCGCGTCAGTACCCGCGGACCAGTGCGATGGTCAGCGCCTGCACCGTGGCGGGGTCATCGAGTCGATCGCCGTACAGTTCGCGGACCTGGTTCATTCGATAGCGCACGGTCTGCGGGTGGACCTGGAGCACCTCGGCGACCTCACCACGACGTCCGAGGTGCAGCAGCCAGGCTCGTAGGGTGTCGGCCAGCCGTTCGCCGGCACCGGGGTCGAGTGCCCGCAGCGGTGCCAGGACCCCGGCACGCAGGTCATCGAGCGACGTCGGGTCGGCTCCGACGACCAGTTCGGCGAGGTGATCGCCGGTGTCGATCACCCCACCGCCGGTGTCGCCGAGCAGCCGCCGGGCGCGTCGCGCCACGTCGAGCGACTCGCTGGCCCGCGTCCAGGTTCGGGCCGGGCCGATCACGGCCCCGCGTCCGTCGAGCACACGTCGCAGGTAGGCGCGGGTACGGACCACGTCCGTGACCAGGAGCACACTGAGCGCCTCGATCGGCACCGGCGTCGCATCCGGGGAGCCGGCGTCCCCCGATCCGGCCGGCTGGACCGGGACGGGAGCCGGTGCGTCGTGCGGCTCCAGCGCGTCCTGGGGGACGTGCAGGGTCGTGGCCTCCAGGTGGGGCAGGGTGTCGTGCACCCGTGCCGCGGGGAGCAGCACCGCGGTCAGCGTGTCGGGCAGCGGCCACGCGGCCTGCTCGGCGAGCTCGACCAGTGTGGACGCCGGTGCTCCGGCCAGCAGGGTCCGACCGAGCAGGTCCCGTTGCTGCTGCTGACGACGACCGGATGCCGCCACCTCGTCGGCGTGGCCCGCGACGCTGGCGGCGGACAGCTCGTCGATGTAGGCGAAGACCAGTTCGGCGAATCGCGCCACGACCGGCGCTGGTGTGCCCTGATCGACCGCGGTGGACGACAGCTCCCGCCACGACACGCGGGCACCGATCCGGTAGGCGGCCAGTAGCGCGTCCGCGGTGCGATCCGCCCGCGCCTCACCGCGGCCGAGCTCGTAGGCACCACGCCGAGCCGCGTCCAGAGGTGCCGCATCCCCGTCCCGGGGGTCCGGGGCCAGCAGACGCAGGAACGTGCCGAGCGCGGCCGCGATGGCCTGTTCGATGTCGCTGGCGATGTCCCCGCGCAGCGCTCGGGCGTACTCGGGGACCTCGTCGGTGACCGCGGCCAGCGCCGAGCCCGCCGCTGTGGGCAGCTGGGTGCGAAGTGCCGCGACGACGTCGGGGGCCAACAGCGGCTCCCCGCCGACCTCGAACCGGGCCGGAACCGCCATGTTTATCCCCTGAAAACAGTCAGAGGCGGAAAGTCCACCCTCTGGGCACAGGATACTGCTCGCTGAGGCTGACACCATACGGTCATGATCACCACACTTGCTCCCACCACGAACCGCCTCCGCGCCGGGCTCACCGCCCTGGCCGGAGCCGCCGTGACCCCCCTGGTCCCGGCCGACTACCTCGACCTGTTCGCGCCGGTGCGCTCCCGCACCGCGCTGCGCGCCCGGATCGTCGCGGTCCGATCGGAGACGCCCGGGGCCGCCACCATCGTCCTTCGCCCCGGTCCAGGGTGGCACACACACGTGCCCGGGCAGTACCTGCGGGTCGGTGTCGACGTCGACGGGGTGCGTCACTGGCGTGCCTATTCGATCACGTCGCGACCGGACACGGCGGACCGCACGATCAGCATCACGGTCACCGCGATTCCGGACGGGATCGTCAGCGGGCACCTGGTGCACCACGCGTGCTCCGGGGAGATCGTCCACCTCGAACCGGCGGCCGGCGAGTTCACCCTGCCGGCCACGCCGCCCGAACAGGTGTTGTTCGTCACGGCCGGCAGTGGCCTGACCCCGGTGCTCGGGATGCTGCGCAGCCACCTCGACGTCCTGGCCGACGTGGTCGTTGTCCACAGCGCCCGCACCGCCGACGACGTCATCGCGGGTTCCGAATTGCGCGCCATGGCCGCGGCCGGGCGCATCCAGCTGATCGAACGCCACACCACCGCGGACGGTCGGCTCGACGCCGCCCAACTGGCCGAGCTGGTCCCCGATCTGGCGGACCGCGAGACGTGGGCCTGCGGACCGGCAGGGTTGCTCGACGCGCTCGAGGAGCACTTCACCGCGGACGGTCGACTCGAGCAGTTGCACGTCGAGCGCTTTCGCCCGGTGGTCATCGAGGCCGGGGAGGGCGGGACCGTGACCTTCAGCGGCACTGGCCGCGAGGTCGAGACCGACGGCACCACCTCGCTGCTCGATGCGGGCGAGGAAGCCGGCGAACTGATGCCGTCCGGGTGCCGGATGGGCATCTGCTTCGGCTGTGTCGTACCGCTCAAGCGCGGCGCCGTCCGCGACCTGCGCACCGGTGACGTCACCGTCGCCGCCAGCGGCGACGACGTCCGGGTCCAGACCTGCATCAACACCGCGGCCGTCGCATGCGAACTCGATCTCTGACCAACGCCGCACGCCCGCCGGCACCGCCCCCGCGGCACCGGCACCGCCGCACCGGCACCGCATCGCCTTCCGAATTCTCCCCGACTCCCCCTGGAGCCTGACATGACCGCACTGCAGAACAAGCCCAACGACCCGATCGCGCACCTCAGCGCCGACGACATCGAGGAGCTCGGGCGCGAGCTCGACGCCATCCGGACCCGCGTGATGGACAGTCGCGGCGCGGACGACGCGGCCTACATCCGCAAGGTCATCGAGGTGCAGCGCAGCACGGAGCTCGTCAGCCGCATCGTGCTGCTCGCCTCGCTGTTCCCGCCGGCGTGGCTGGCCGGCACGCTCGGCCTGAGCGTGGCCAAGATCCTCGAGAACATGGAGATCGGCCACAACGTCATGCACGGCCAGTGGGACTGGATGCGTGACCCCAAGATCCACTCCACCGAGTGGGAATGGGACCACGCGAGTCCCGCCGAGTTGTGGAAGCACTCCCACAACGAACTGCACCACACCTTCACCAACGTGCTGGGGCGCGACAACGACCTCGGCTACGGGATCATGCGCGTCGACGAGGACCAGCGCTGGCACCCCGTCTTCCTCGCCCAGCCGTTGTTCAACCTCGTCAACGCGTTCATGTTCGAGTACGGCATCGCGGCCTACGACCTGGAGGTCGGCAAGGTCATCAAGGGCCGCAAGGACAAGGGCGAGTTCCGTCGTCAGGGCCGCAAGGTGCTGGCCAAGATCCGCCGCCAGGCGACCCGCGACTACGTCGTCCACCCGCTGCTGTCCGGCCCCTCCGCGCTGACCACCCTGGCCGCCAACGCGACCGCGAACGTGGTGCGCAACGTGTGGACCCACTCGGTGATCATGTGCGGCCACTTCCCCGAAGGCGTCGAGACCTTCGAGAAGACCTCCATCGAGGGCGAGACCCGCGGCGAGTGGTACCTGCGCCAGATGCTCGGTGCCGCCAACATCGACGGCGGGAAGCTGCTGCACATCATGACCGGCAACCTGTCGTTCCAGGTCGAACACCACCTGTTCCCCGACATGCCGAGCAACCGCTACCAGCAGATCGCCCCGGAGATCCAGGACCTGTTCGAACGCTACGGCCTGACCTACGTCAGCGGCTCGATGCCCAAGCAGGTCGCTTCCGCCTGGGCGAAGGTCATCCGCCTGTCGCTACCCAACGAGGTGCTCGACACCCTGTCCGGGGTGGGTCGTGACACTGGCCAGGTGGGCGGCAGCGTGGAGCTCAGTGAGGTCGACGCGGCGGCCTGAACCCCACGGCCGACCGGCACCGCCGTCCCGGTCCTCGAGCCGGTCGGGGCCGGTCGGTGGTCCGTCGGACCCGCTCTGGGTGCCGTCAGGCGATGGCCTTGGCGAGCCGGTCCGCCTGGGCCTCGAGATCGCCGGTGTCGAACGCGACGAAGACGTCGTAGCGCAACTCGAGCCGCAGCTCGCCGCCGCGCGGGACGAGCACGGCCTCCATCGGTCGCTGGTGCGCCTTGAAGGCGAAGCGGAGTCCCGGCTTCTTCATCACCCGGCGGTCGTCGTGCTCGTCATGGGCATGGAAGCCGTGACGATGCAGCGACTCGACGGCACGGTCGAGCTCGACATCGGGCAATGTGCGGACGGCCTCACGGGAACTGATCACGGTTGCATCTCCTACGCGCGCGTGCCGCGGCCACGCTAGTGCTGCCGTGGCGTGGTGTCAGGGTCGGAGCATCGCCGGATGCAGGCGACGGGCGTGACCGCGGCGGTAGCGCGTCGCGGGACGGCCACCCCCGGGTCCGGGTGGCGCGAGGCCCTCGATCGGCTCGACGAAGCCGACGACGGACAGCACCTTGCGTCGGAAGTTGGCGGCGTCGAGGTCGACGCCCCAGACGGCCTCGTAGACCCCGCGAAGCTGCGCCAGGGTGAACGGCTCCGCGACGAACGCGGTCGCCAGCGCGGAGTACTCCAGCTTCGACCGGGCACGTTCCAGCGCGTCCGGCACGATGCGGTCGTGGTCGTAGGCGAAGCGTGGACCGTGACCACTGGTCAGCTCGGCGACGTCGAACAGTCGCGCGCGGCGACCCGCCGGCGGGTCCTGTGTGGTCGGGGTCAGCGCGAGGTAGGCGACGGAGACCACCCGTGCCCGTGGGTCCCGGGCCACCGCGCCGTAGGTGCGCAACTGCTCCAGGTGGGCGTCCGGGGCCGCCAGGCCGGCCAGTTCGTGCAACGCCCGATGGGCGGTGGCGTCCAGGCTCTCGTCGTCACGCACCCGTCGGCCCGGCAGCGCCCAGGATCCCGCCAGCTCACCCCGGTCGGGCTCGACGAGCAGGAGCTTGAGCCCGTCGGGTCGCAGGGTGAGCAACGCCACGTCGACCGCCACGGCACAGGTCGACTCCCGTGCATCGCCGTCGTGCGTCGCCGCCGGTGCCACGTCCGGCCGACCGGCGCGCGGGGACGTCGAGGTGGCGGGGGTCCTCACGCGGGGACGACCGCCACGCCGGCCGCCCGCATCGCCTCGATCGCGCGCTCGCCGTCACCGGCCTCGAGCTCGACCATACGGGTCGTGGCGAGCGGCACCGTCGTGTCGAGGTCGAGCCGCGCCGCGTCGAGCGCCGTCTCCTTGACACAGACGTCGCCGGCGAGCCCGGTGACCACGACACGTTCGACCCCGGCCTGTTCGAGCAGACCGCCGAGGCGGGTGCTGCTCGTCTCGCCACTGACCGGGTCGCGGACCGAGAAGCCCGAGTACCCGTCGCCACCGTCGACGCCCTTGCGCACGATCGGGGCGTCGGCCGGCACGTCGAGCCGGGGGTGGAACTCGGCACCCCAGGTGTCGGCGACGCAGTGCACCGGCCAGGTCCCGCCGTCCTTGGCGAAGTGCGGGGTCTCGGCCGGATGCCAGTCCTGGGTGTAGATCACCGGCGATCCGGCGGCGCGTGCGGCGGCGATCTGCTCGTTGACCAGTGGCACGACGGCGTCGCCCCCGTCGACGTAGAGCCCGCCGTCGGGATCGGCGAAGTCGTTCTGCACGTCGACGACGAGCAGTGCGGTCGTCGGGTCGTAGCGGTCACTCATCGGTTGGCCTCCTCCAGGCTGGGGTGGGCATGGACCGTCGGGACGCACGCGTCCCCGTCGTCGAGCACGGTGGCGTGCGCCGGCAGTTCGGCGAGGGCGGCCCGGTGGTGGGCGCGGATCGCCTCGAGTCCGGGGTCGTGGTGTCGTTCCCCGTCGGCGAGCACGCGGACCTGCAGCTCCCGGTGGTCACCCGGCACCGAGGCGTCCCAGGGGTGCAGGACCTCGGCGCTGGCAGCACCGGCCTGCATGGCCCGGCTCGCGCGTTTCCGCCCGCCGATCGTCGCCTTGTCACCGCCGGCCTTCGCGACCGGCTCCAGCGGCCCGTCGACGGACCGGGCCCGGGCGACGAGCTTGTAGACGAACCCGGCCGTCGGGTGTCCGCTGCCGGTGACCAGGCGGGTCCCGACGCCGTAGGCGTCGACCGGTGCGCCCGCGAGCGCGGCGATGCGGTACTCGTCGAGATCGCCACTGACCACCACGCGGGTGTCGTGCGCGCCGGCGGCGTCCAGCTGCGCCCGGGCGGCGCGGGCCTCCACCTCGAGGTCGCCGGAGTCGATGCGGACGCCACCGAGCCGCGGCCCGGCCACCTGCAGTGCCGTGGCGATCCCGCGGGAGATGTCGTAGGTGTCGACCAGCAGGGTCGTCGACGGCCCGAGCGCGGCGACCTGTGCCTCGAAGGCGGAGCGCTCGTCGTCGTGCAGCAGGGTGAACGCGTGTGCGGAGGTGCCCAGGGTGGGCACGCCGTGACGGGCACCGGCGGCCAGGTTCGAGGAACCGTCGAAGCCGACGAGGTACGACGCGCGTGCGGCCGCGACGGCGGCCTGCTCGTGGGCCCGTCGGCTGCCGAACTCCAGCAGGCCACGCCCGCCGGCGGCGGTGACCATCCGGGCCGCGGCGGAGGCGACGGCACTGTCGTGGTTGAGCACGCTGAGCACCAGCGTCTCGAGCACGACCGCCTCGGCGAAGCTCGCGCTGATCGTGAGCACCGGCGAGTCGGGCAGGAACAGCTCGCCCTCCCGGTACGCGTCGAGTTCGCCGCGGAAGCGGTAGCCGGCGAGCCAGGCGAGCGTCGCGGGGGAGACGACGTCGTGGTCGTCGAGGAAGGCGAGTTCCGCGTCGTCGAACCGGAAGTCCTCGATCGCCTCGATCAGGCGGCCGAGTCCGGCGACCACGCCGAACCGGCGCCCGTCGGGCAGCCGCCGGGCGAACGTCTCGAACACGCACGGGCGCGTCGCCCGATCGTCGCGCAGGGCCGCATCGAGCATGGTCAGCTCGTACTGATCGGTCAGCAGGGACGTGGGAGCCACAACGGGGCCTGACGTCGAGCCGTCGAGAACGGCGTGAAGGGTAGGTGTCAGTCTGACCTTAACCAGTCGTCGGCGTGCCCGCCATTCGCGACCGGATCCGGGCTGCAGGTTCGGCGGGTTCCGGCCGATGGGTGGGACACGTCCGTCCGCGAACCGTCGGGACCTCGTGTTGCGCACCCTGAGTCGACGCCAGCTCGGCCCCGTTCTGGGGCCGGGGTCGTTCGCGCGCTACTGGTGGCTCGTGGTCACCGCGGGGCTCGCGGTGACGGCGTCGGGCTTCCGGGACTTCGGGCCCGAGGACGCCACCGCACTCGGCGTGTCCTTCTGGGTGGTGGTCGCGTTCGTGGTGCTCGGTGAGGTCCGTCCGGTCATCGCCTCGGTGCGACTCGATCCGGCCGGGGTCAACCTGGCGACGGCGTTCCACTTCGCGGTGCTGCTCGCCTGGGGGTTCACCGCCGCGCTCATCACGGTGGTGCTCGGCACCGTGGTCGGTGAACTCGTCCGCCGGAAACCGGCGTACCGGCTGCTGTTCAACGTCGCCCAGTACAGCCTCTCGTACCTCGCTGCGTGGGGGGTGATGATGCTGGCCGGCTGGCACACCGCCGCCCTGGAGCCGGCGGCCCTGCAGCCGCGGGACCTGCCGGTGATCGTGCTCGCCGCCGGGGCCTATCATCTCGTCAACCTCACCGTCGTGGGCACGGCGGTGGCGCTTTCCAGCGGGAAACCCGTGCGCCAGGGCATCACCGACGGCTTCGTCTGGCACACCGTCACCACGCTCGGGATGATGACGTTGTCGCCGTTGATCGTCGTGGTGCTCGCCACGAACTGGGGCTTCCTGCCGCTGCTGCTCGTGCCGCTGTCGCTGGTCTGGGCCACCGCCAAGATGGCGTTGGAACGCGAGGAACGCAGCATGACCGACGAGCTCACGGGCCTGGCGAACCGGGCCCAGCTGACCGATCTGGTCGATGCGCTCGGTGACGGTCAACCAGACCGTCGGGTCGCGCTCGCGCTGCTCGACCTCGACCGCTTCAAGGAGGTCAACGACACGCTGGGGCACACCACCGGGGACCGGCTGCTGCAGGCCGTGGGAGCCCGACTCGATCACGCCTGCCGGGACGGAGACGTCGTCGCGCGGCTCGGTGGGGACGAATTCGCCCTGTTGGTCGAGATCGACGAGGCCCTCGAGGCCGAGCGGGCCCTGACCCGCATCACCGACGCCATCCACGCACCGTTCGAGGTCGGCGGCATCATGCTCGAGGTGGAGCTCAGCGCGGGTGTCGTGATCTTCCCGGATCACGGAGCGGAACTCGAGACGCTGCTCCGCCGCGCCGACCTCGCGATGTACGAGGCCAAACGTCGGGGCGAGACGGTCGTCAGCTTCGAGCCGGAACTCGACCGGCGCACGCCCGGTCGTCTCGCGCTCCTCGCGGATCTGCGCCGCGCGCTGCACGCCGACGAGCTCGTCCTGGCCTACCAGCCGCAGGTCGACGCCCGCCGTGGCGACATGCTGGGCGTGGAGGCGCTCGTGCGCTGGCAGCATCCCGAACGTGGCCTGCTGCTCCCGGGCGCGTTCCTGCCCGAGGCCCAGCACACCGCGGTCATGCGCGAGGTGACGGTGTTCGTGCTCGAGTCGGCCCTGGCGCAGATGGCCCGGTGGGCGGCGGCCGGGCAGGTCTGGCCGGTGTCGGTCAACACCTCGCTGCACGATCTCGCCGATCGGGGCTTCGCCGACCGGGTCGCCGAGGGGCTGTCGCGGCACGGCCTGACACCCGGACTGCTGTGTCTCGAGATCACCGAACAGGCGCTGGTCAGTGACCCGTCGCGGGTGCTGCTGACCCTGGAGAAGCTGCACGGCATGGGCATCCGCCTGAGCCTCGACGACTTCGGGACCGGTCACGCCTCACTGACCCGGCTCAAGCGGCTCACGGTCGACGAGGTCAAGATCGACCGGCAGTTCATCGTCGACCTGGAGTCCGGTCAGGCCGCCGACCGCGCCATCGTGCGTTCGGTGATCGACCTGGCGCGGGCCTGCGGGTTGCGGACCATCGCCGAGGGCGTCGAGACCGACGGTCAGCGTCAGGCCCTCGTCGAACTCGGGTGTGACGCCATCCAGGGGTGGTTGTTCGCCGCTGCGATGCCGGCACAGGAACTCGAGACCTGGGTGGCGGTCGGTGTCGCGCCTGCCGCCGACCGGTCGCGGACCTCCGCTGCCGGGGCGCACTGACCACGGCATGGTCCGGTGCCCGGCGCCGGGGCGAGCCCGGATGGCCGGAGCGCTAGCCTCGCGGACGATCCGTGCCCGACGCCCGCAGGAGGCCCCGTGGCTCTGTCCGAAGCCGAGGTCCGCCACGTCGCGCGCCTCGCCCGCCTCGCTCTGACCGACGACGAGGTCGCGGAGCTCGCCCCCCAGCTGTCCGCCATCCTCGGCTACGCCGAACAGGTCGGCCAGGTCGCCGCCGACGAGGTCGAGCCGACCACGCACCCGTTCGCACCGACCGACATCAGCCGCGCGGACGTCCGCCGTCCGTCGTTGGCGCGCGAGGACATCCTGGCCGCCGCACCGCATGTCGAGCAGGACCGGTTCGCGGTGCCGCGCATCGTCGCGGAGGAGGGCTGAGATGGCCGCCGACACGAACCTGGTCGGCCAGACGGCGACCGAGCTCGCGCGCCGACTGCGCGCCCGTGAGGTGTCCGCCCGGGAGGTCGTCGACGCCCACCTCGACCGCATCGCCGCCCACGACGGCGTCGTCGCCGACGGGCCGGTGTGGGCCGCGACGTCGGCCGAGGGGCTCGGGCCCGACGACGTGCACGCCTTCCTCGCCGTCACCGCCGAGGCAGCCCGTGCGCACGCCGACGACATCGACACCCGGCGCGCGAACGGCGAGGAGCTCGGTCCACTGGCCGGGGTCCCACTCGCGCTCAAGGACGTGCTGACCATGAAGGGCGCGCCGACGACCTGCGGCTCGCGCATGCTCGAGGGCTGGGTGCCGCCCTACGACGCCCACGTCACCCGCACGCTGCGCGACGCGGATGTCGTCGTGCTCGGCAAGACCAACATGGACGAGTTCGCGATGGGCTCGTCGACGGAGAACTCCGCCTACGGCGACACCCGTAACCCGTGGGACCTCGACCGGGTCCCGGGCGGCTCGTCCGGTGGGTCGGCCGCCGCGGTGGCCGGCGGGTTCGCGCCGCTGTCGATCGGCACCGACACCGGCGGGTCCATCCGTCAGCCGGCGGCGCTGACCGGACTGGTCGGGGCCAAGCCGACCTACGGCACCGTGTCGCGCTACGGGCTGGTGGCGTTCGCGTCCTCGCTCGACCAGGCCGGGCCGTTCGCCCGCACCGTCACCGACGCGGCGGCGCTGCAGCAGCTGATCCAACACCACGACGAACGGGACTCCACCTGCATCCCCGATGCGGTCCCGGACCTGTTCGCCCACCTGACCGACGGCATCGACGGCATGCGCATCGGCGTGGTCCGTGAGCTGCAGGGCGAGGGCTACGAGCCCGGGGTCGAGGCCGTCTTCGCAGCCGCCCTCGAGCAGCTCACCGCACTCGGCGCGGAGATCGTCGAGGTGTCGCTGCCGCACGCGCCGTCCGGCCTGCCGGCCTACTACCTCATCGCCCCGTCCGAGGCGTCGTCCAACCTCGCCCGGTTCGACGGCGTGCGCTACGGCCAGCGTGTCGACGCCGCCACCGCGGAGGAGATGAACGCCGCCACCCGTGCCGCCGGGTTCGGCCCCGAGGTCAAGCGCCGCATCATGATCGGCACCCACGCGCTCTCCAGCGGGTACTACGACGCCTACTACCTGCAGGCCTCCAAGGTCCGCACGCTGATCGCCCAGGATTTCCGGTCCGCGTTCGAGCAGGTCGACGCGCTGGTCAGCCCCACCTCGCCGACCGTGGCCTTCGGGCTCGGCACGAAGGCCGACGACCCGCTGGCGATGTACCTCAACGACGTGGCGACCGTGCCCGCGTCGTTGGCCGGCAACCCGGCGATGAGCATCCCCGCCGGGCTGGCCGAGGCCCCCGGCGCGCCGGGGACGGCTCTGCCCGTCGGTCTGCAGATCATGGCCCCGCTGCTGCGCGACGACGTGATGTACCGCGTCGCCCACGCCTTCGAGCAGGCGACCGGATTCGACGCGAACCCGGTCGGCCCGCGTGCCGTCGGGGTCGGTATCGACGGGAAGGTGGCCTGATGGCGGACGAGACGCTGCTCGGGGACGACTGGGAACTGGTCGTCGGGCTCGAGGTCCACGTCGAGCTGCAGACCAACACCAAGATGTGGTGCGGTTGCTCGACCGAGTTCGGTGACGAGCCCAACACCAACGTCTGCGAGGTCTGCACCGGTCAGCCCGGTGCCCTGCCCGTGGTCAACGCGCAGGCGATCGAAGACGCCACGCTGCTCGGCCTCGCGCTCAACGGCGGGGTGGCCGAACGGTGCCGTTTCCACCGCAAGAACTACTTCTACCCCGACCTGGCCAAGAACTACCAGATCAGCC
>CAYTLZ010000049.1:0-21194 GCA_964438785.1 uncultured Actinomycetota bacterium
CGGGCTGGCCACCCTTGAACACCAGCAGCGTCGGGATCGACATGATCCCGTACTCGCGGGCGGTACCGGGGTTGTCGTCGACGTTGAGCTTGACGACCTTGATCTTCTCGCCGTTCTCGTCGGCGATCTCGTCGACGATCGGTGAGACCATCTTGCACGGCCCGCACCACTCCGCCCAGAAGTCGACGAGTACGGGCCTGTCCGACTCGATGACCTCGGCGGTCCAGTCGGCATCGGTGACGGGATTGGCGCCCATGGCGTCCTCCAGGAAAACGGTTGCGGGTGTGACGTCGGTGCGGAGCATCAACGTGGTCGGTGCCGACGGTATTCCATGTCGGTGGCCGGGTGGTGTCGGGATGCGGTCAGGCGGGTGTCGGGCTGCCCTCGGGGGTGGCGGCGGTCACCGCCTCCGAACCGGCGAGGTGGCGCTCCGCGTCGATCGCCGCCCGGCAACCGGTCCCGGCCGCGGTCACCGCCTGACGGTAGGTGTGGTCCATCACGTCACCGCAGGCGAACACCCCGGGCACGTTGGTCGCGGTGGAGGGCTCGTCGACGATCAGGTAGCCCTCGTCGTCGGTCTCGAGCACGCCGTCGAACAGCCAGGTGTTGGGGATGTGACCGATGGCCAGGAACAACCCGTCGGCTGCGAGCTCGGAGGCTTCACCGGTGGCCGTGTCCTGCAGCTTGACGCCGGTCATCAGACCGCCGGAGCCTTCGATCGAGGTGATCTGGGCGTTGAACAGGAACTCGATCTTGTCGTTGTTGAAGGCCCGCTCCTGCATGATCACCGACGCGCGCAGCTCCTCGCGGCGGTGGATCACCGTCACCTTGGAGGCGAACTTGGTCAGGAAGGTGGCCTCCTCCATGGCCGAGTCGCCGCCACCGACGACGATGACGTGCTTGTCGCGGAAGAAGAAGCCGTCGCAGGTCGCACAGGCGGACACACCGCCGCCCCACAGCTCGTCCTCCCCGGGTACGTCCAGACGACGGGGCTTGGCCCCCGTGGCCACGATCAACGACCGCGCCCGGACGGACTTGCCGGACGCGGTCTCGAGGGTGATCGGCTCCGCGGTGACGTCGGCCTTGACGATGTCCTCGGTGACGAAACGGGTGCCGAACCGCTGCGCCTGGGTACGCATGTTCTGGATCAGTTCCGGTCCCATGATGCCGTCGGGGAAGCCGGGGAAGTTCTCCACGTCGGTGGTCAACGTCAACTGACCGCCGGTCGGACCGCCCTCGATGACCCCCTCGATCAGCACCGGCTCCAGGCTCGCGCGGGCGGCGTACACCGCGGCGGTGAGCCCGGCCGGACCGGAACCGATGATGACCACGTCGTGGACCTCGGCGGTCAGCGCGTCGTCGCTCACCGCCCCGGACGGGCTCGGGTCGGCACCATTGGTACCGACGGCGTTGACGGCGGGGACGGGGAGTTCGGCCATCGGGGACCTCAGTGGGGCTCGGGGACGGTTGCCGGGCACCATGCCCGGCAACCACGGTAACGGCCCGGAGGCGGCCGCTCATTCCCGGACGGTCAGGCCTGCGCGAAGCGCAGTACCTGGCACGAGCTGCGTTCCAGGGTCCAGATCTCACGGCGGGTGAACCCGTCGTCCTGCGGATCGATGGTCACGAGTCCGTAGATCAGTGCGGGCTGCCCCTCCACGGTCGCCAGTTCGACATAGGCGGGGATCGCGGTCGGTCCGGCTTCGAGCAGTGTGCGCAGACACCGCTCCGTGTCGGCCAGCAGCGTCTCGTCGACCGGTTCCCCCGCACGGGTGAACAACCGGTCGACGTCACGTTCGGTCCCGGCGTCGTCCATGTCGCCCGCGGCGGAGTCCGTGTCGTCACCCGCCGGCTGTCCGAGTTGGCGTTGCAGTTGCAGACCGAATTCGGTGCCGGTGTCCCGGTCGAGTCGAGCCGCCGCGACCTCCGTGACCGTCGGATCCGACAGCAACCGGTCCAGGTCCTCGTCGTCGAGGTCCCGCTGCTCGTCGACGATCGTCGGTTGGAGGGGCAGCGCGAGCACCCCCTCGGCTGAGGCGACACCGTCGTCCGACTCCGTGGCCACCTCGTCGCTCGCGTCCTGATCGCCCAGGGAGCTGAGTTCGGCCCCGCTGCTCGGGCCATCGTCGCCACCGAAGGGCTGGAGCGTCGCCACCCCGACGCCCGCCAGCAGGATCACGGCGGCCGCGGCGGCCAGTACCCACCGTGAGCGGTCCGTTCCCGTGGTACCGGGTGCCGGTTCGTCGGTGGTGGCCCGTCGCGTCGGCTCCGCCCCCGCGGTGGGCACCGCCTGCGTCGCGAGCTCCGCCTCGGATGCGGTCGCGTCGGTCACCGCGTCGAGCTCGGCCAGGACCCCGTCGACGAAGACGTCGAGGCGCGCGTCGAAGCCGTCGTCGGGTGTCGGGGTCGACAGGCCGGCGAGCGCATCGTCGGCGCGGCGCATGGCGGCGAGCTCGGCGCGCAGCCGCCCATCGCGCGCCAACTCGTCATCGAGGGCGCGACGATCGTCGGGGTCGAGCTCGTCGGCGAGGTAGGCCGCGAGTCGATCGGGGGTCTCCACGAGATCTCCAGCGTGGTCCGAGTGTCCGGACCCGTGCGTGGTTCGGCACGGCGGGGCGCGGCGTCGCGGTGCTGCGGGTGTGCGGTTGGACGTCGCGGGGGGCGGGCGGGTTCCTGGCCGGTCCGGCGGTGTCGGGCACCGGGTCGGGCGTGGCGTCGGGTGTGCGGGCGGTCAGGACGGGGTCGCCGACGGGGGTGGTGGTCCCCGGGGTCGCTGCCCGGTGCGACCACCGGTGTCGCGCGGAAGCGGGTCCGGTGTGGCCGGCCCGGACCCGGCCGACTCCTCGGGCTCGTGCAGCAACAGCCCGAGGCGTTGCCGTGCCCGTGCGATCCTGCTCTTGACGGTCCCGACCGGCAGGTCGCAGACCTCCGCGGCGTCGGCGTAGCTCAGGTCGTCGACCGCGACGAGCAGCAGCAGCCGGCGGGACAGCTCGTCGAGCTGCGCCAGGGCCCGGCCGAGTTGATCGCCCGCGGCGATCAGCTCGCTGCCGTCGTCGTCGAACCGTCGGTCGAGGACCGCGGGATCCTCCACGGGGACCGAGGGGCGGCGCGCGTCGTAGCGGACCCGGTCGGTGCACACGTTGCGTGCGATGCGGTAGATCCAGGTGGAGACCTGGGCGTCGCCCCGGAATCCCGCGGCGCTGCGGGCGAGCTTCAGCAGCGTCTCCTGCACGGCGTCCTCGGCATCCGATGGGTCACCGAGCACCCGCACGCAGACCGCGAAGATCCGTCGGCGGTAGCGCCGCTCGAGGATCCGGAAGGCCTGCTGTCGGTCCGCGCTCGACCGGCTCGCATCGGCATAGGTCGCCAGCAGCTGATCGTCGTCGACGAGCGCCCCACCGGCGTCGCTGCGGCGCTCATCGGTCACGACGGACCCAGGAACGTGACCTCCGCGATCTCCGCGGTGTACTCGCCCGTACTGCTCGCGGACAGTCCGGTCACCCACAACAGCCAGTACCGCTCCTCGGTGGCGTTGAAGCGGAACTGCGGGGACTGGATGGTGTTGGTCTGCAGGTAGCGGGTCTCCCCCCAGGCGCGGGGACCCGTGACCGCCGGTGGGAGCTGCGACGCGGCGTACAGCTCCAGGTCGAGCCCGCCGCGCACCAGGTTGAGGTCGACGCCGCGAACCTGGCGTGGCTCGCCGAGGTCGAACACGAGCCCGATGCCCTCGCGGTCGCCGTCGAAGTCACGTTCCGGGTAGGCCTCGGTCACCCAGGAGGTCTGCGGGTCGTTGTCGCTGGTGAACCGTGCCAGGTCCGGGTTGTCACCCGCGCCCGGATCGAGGGGGTCGAACACCTCCACCGACTCGACCTCCCACACCTGTGGCTGCAGCCCCACCTCCTCGGCGGGCTGGTCGGTCGTCAGGGCGTCGAACGCGAAGACGGCGACGAGTGCGAGCACGATGCCGCCGAGCCCGGCGGCCGCGAGCCGGCGGGCGTACTCGCGGCGGCTGACCGGCATCGGTCCGGAGAACGGACGCTCCTCACGCGGCACGCTGCGCAGGACGTCGGCACCATCCTGGGTGGTCTCGAGCAGTGCGACCGTCAACTCGTTCGGCTTGGCCGGCACCATCGGGGCGAAAGCGGCGGCCAGCGCCGCGCCGTCGGCGTACCGGTCGATGCGCTCCCGGCGCGTCGCGCGGGTGATCACCTCGTCGAGATCGCGGGGGACGTCGGCGATGACCTGACGGGGTGGGAGCAGTTCGTGGGTCAGCCGCATCGCCGCGGTCGCCGTCGGGGTGTCCCCGCTGAAGGCGGGTCGCCCCGTCAGACACTCGTGCAGGACCACCCCGAGCGCGTAGACGTCCGCCCGCGGATCGATCTCGCGGTCCTCGAGTTGCTCGGGGGCGACGTAGGCGGCGGTCCCGACCACGGTCCCCGGGGTGGTCAGGGTGGCGTCGCTCCCGGTCAGGGCCTTGGCGATCCCGAAGTCGGTGACCTTCACGTTGCCGTCGGACGCGATCAGGATGTTGGCCGGCTTGACGTCGCGGTGGACCAGCCCGTTGGTGTGCGCCTCGCCCAGCGCGGCGGCGACCTGTTCGCCGAGCGCCGCGACGACGGTGGGTTCGATCTGCCCCTCGCGGCGCATCACGTCGCGCAGGCTCGGCCCGTCGACGTGCTCCATCACGAGGTAGACGAGATCGCCGTCGCGGCCGGTGTCGTAGATGCGCACCACGTTGGGGTGGTTCAGTTGCGCCGCCGCCCGTGATTCCCGCTCGAAGCGCTCGACCACCGTCGGATCGGTGGCATGGTGTGGATGGAGCAGCTTGACCGCGACCGTGCGGGACAGGCTCTCGTCGATGGCCCGCCACACGATGGCGGCACCACCGGAGGCGATGGGTTCCTGCAGTGCGTAGCGACCCCCGACGTGGGTGCGGTCCGGCCAGGGTCGGTGGCCGTCGTCGGCCACGGCGTCGTCGGCCACCGGGTCATCGGCGGGCACGGGGGTGACGACGTCGGGATCGTGAACCGACGCGTCATCGGGTGCGACGTCCACCGGCAGGTCGGTGACCGTCAGGTCATCACCCGGTGCCGCCGTGTGCACACGTTCGGCACCCGGGTGCCCGTCGAACGACGGCCGGTCGCCCGCGGCCAGTTCCTCGCCGTGGGTGGTACCGGGTCGTTCCCCCTTTGAACCTTGCACCGCTCTCCCTAGGACGTCCAGGTGATCCGGGCCGAGGTGCTCGGCGTCGCCAGTTCCTGGAGTGGACCGACGCGGTGCACCAGCAGGGTCGGGCTGTCGCGCTCGAGTCCGATGATGAGGTCGTCGTCGTCGGTGACGACGTCGGTGACCCGGGCATCGCGGCTGCTGGCGATGCTCTCCGCCGTGGCGGTGGCTGCATCGATCGACCGGTTGACACGGTATTCGTCACGCGTCGCCCGCGCGACTTCACGCGCGACGTCGTCGAGCGAGGCGGTGGCGACCACCACCGACAGCACCTCGAACAGCACCAGGCCGATGAGGCCGACGATGACCAGCATCTGCAGCAGCCAACCACCGACGATGCCCCCGCACTCCGGGTCGGCACCGTGATGATCCTGCCTCCCCCGCACGGTCCGGTTCACCGGTGGCACCTTCCGGTCGACGTCCCCCGGGCCCCTGTCCTCACGCTGGGTTGTGGCTCACACTACTCCCGGTCAGCAGCTCGCCGGGTGCGGTCGCCCGCGCCCGGGCTCGATCCGAACGGCACCGAGCGATCAACGCACGCGCGTGGGGTGGGGCGGTTCCTCGGTGGGGATCGCCTGCAGGGACGGTTCGTCGTCCGACCCGGGGCCGCGGCGCGGTGACGACCCGCCGCGTCGGCGCGTCGCGCCCCACAGCAGCAGGATGGCGACGAGCGCGCCGGTGGCGATCAACGCCGAACGCGAGATCGCCGTCGATCGGACGGACACGGTGGTCTCCGTCATCGTCACGAGCCCATCGGGATCGGTCACGCGCACGGTCACCGGGAAGGTGCCGGTCGACAGCGCCCGGGTCTCGAACGACACGGTCTGGCTCGCGCCCTCGGTCTCGAGCAGCAGCTCCTCGGAGCGGCGGCCCTCGGGCCACAGCAGACGACCCTGGGATTCCACGGTGACCACGACACGGATCGGTTCGCCCCGGCTGCGCTGCAGCGTGACGGGGATCTGCCCCGTGTCCGAGGTCAGGGTCACGGTGCCCGTCGTCACCTCGACGTCACCCCGGCGGGTGTCGATGGCCCGTTGGACGTCGCGGATCAATGCCTCGCCGTCGCCGGAGTCGATCAACCAGCGGGAACCGGCGCGGAGCACGTCGTCACGCAGTTGGTCGATCGATCGGCCCTCGACCCGGTTGGTCGGGTCGGGAAGCGCCGACACGAGGGCGTCGATGCCGGTGCTGGCCTGCTCGAGGTCGGTCACCAGTTCCCGGTCGAGGGTGGCGGGTGCGTCGCCGGCGTCGGGAAGCGGAGCCGGTTCCTGCGGTGCGCCGAGGTCCCCGAGGTCGATGGGCTCCGCCCCGCGACGCGCTCCCGCCGCCAACTCGGTCACCGAGCGGGCCTCGAGCCACGACGCCTGTTCGAGCATGGTCAGCAGCGTCTGCGCGGTGGTCGTCGAGGGGGCCCAGGTGCTCGGCGGCCGAAGGACCAGCGCCCGGTCGGCAACGTCGGGGGCCATGGTGTGGAACATGGCCGTCCGGGCCAGCAGGTTCTGGGCCGCGACCACGGATCCGCCCGCCGGCGGGTCGGCGGCGAATGCGGCCTCGAGGTAGGGGTCCGCGATGACGGCGCTCAGCTGGCGGCCCGAGGGCGCCACCAGCGGTCGGACCACCTCGCCGATGTCGGGGTCGAACCCCGAATCGGTGCGGATGTCGGGCAGGCCCGCGGCGGCGGCCGTCAGCACCACCGTGTCGCCCCCGATGATGTCGAGCACCGCGGGGGCCAGGTCGCCGGCGGCGAGGTGCACGGCCGGGTCGATGTCGCGTCCGAGCTGGCCCGGCAGCCGGCGGCGCGCCTCGCTCGCCGCGGAACCGGCGAGCCGCGCGGCCTCGTCGCCGTGGTCGAGCAGCGCGGTGAGGTCGACGTCCGCGTAGGTACCCGTCAGTGGGGCGACGCGTTGGTCCGAGGTCAGGGCGCGGAGTCGTCGCAGGGTCCGCGAGGCGAGCAGGGCCTCGGCCTGGTCGGCGGCGACCTGTTCCTCCTCGAGCACGCCACTGTCGGTGCGGACCGTGCGGCGGAATCCCCCTGCCCGGTCCGTCAGATCCTCCAGCAGGTGCGCCGACGGGGCGAGGCTGAGCAGGGAGGTCGAGGCACCCTCGGCCGCGACCAGCAGGCGGTCGAGGCGTCCCCCGGGCTGGATCTCCCGATCGGCACCCTGCGGATAGGTCCCGCCCGGGCCCCGCCACGGCGGCGCGTCGAACGGCCAGATCAGGGCCAGCTCGACGGGTTCGGCAGGCCGCTGACCGAGCCAGATGATCGCCGTCGTCACCTCATCCAACATGACCGTGCCGCGCATCAGGGTGATCCGCAGCGGATGGACCCCGTCGCCCTCGGCGAACGGCAGCTCGGCGGGTAGGTCGATGTCCAGGCCGACGATGTCGTCGGGCGGCAGCGCCGCACCCCCGTCGACGTCGACGCCGTGGACGACGGCAGCCTCCGACAGCAGCCGGCCGTCGAAGGCCTCCTCGAGCAGCCCCCGGGTGGCGACCGCGGGGTGGAACTCGACCACGACCCGCAGCGCGTCGACCGCGACCTCGTCGCGGTTCTCCACCAGCAGCCGGAGTGAGACCTCGCGGTTGCGCATCGAGCGCTCGAGGACGTCGGGCGACGTCGCTGCCGTGGCGTCGGGCCCGCTGCCGGGGCCGCGCACCCCGTCGATCGCGGTGAGCTCGAGACGGACGTCACCGTCGGCGTCCGGCCCCTGTTGCGCCTCGGCGGCCGGCGGTGATCCCAGCGGACCGGGCACCGGCCAGTCGAGCAGCGGCCAGCCGAGCAACACCGCGATCAGACCGACGACGAACAGGCCCCGGAGCGACCGGGGCACGCTCACCTGTCCGCCCCGAGATCCGCGTGCCGCGGTGGCTGCGGCCGGGAGGTGGTGGCCGTGCGCGCCCGCTCGACGAGTCGGCGCTCGTTGCGGTGCGCGAGTCGGACCAGCGCGACCTCCAGGGGGACCCATTCGACGTGCTCGGCTTCGTCGTCGCGTTCGCCGGCGGGCAGCCCGTCCCACCACATGAAGTAGTAGTGGACGAACTTGTGGTACCGGATCTGGTCCGGTCGCCATACGAACCAGTAGTCGATCGTGCCGAGCAGCTGATCGATCAGCGCGCCGTGCCCGGTCTCCTCACGGACCTCGCGCAGGGCCGCCTGCTCGTCGGTCTCGCCCTCCTCGATCCCGCCCTTGGGCAGGGTCCACTGCGGCTTGCCGGCCGCATTCCGACGGGCGATGAGCAGGACCCAACGCCGTCCGTCGGGCCGGTCGTCGCAGACGACACCGCCGGACGAGGTCGCTCGTCGCGTCGGATATCTGGGCATGACCCGAGCGTAGCGAGCGCCCGATGCGTCCGGGCCGCCCGTCACCACCGCCCGTCACCGCGACCCCTCACCACCATCCCTCACCACCACCCCTCACCACCATGCCTCACCACCCCGAGCCCGTCGCCCTAGCCTGCCGGTCGGCCATCGGGGTGAGGGAGGTGACGTCGTGCGGGCACTCGTCCAGCGCGTCACCCGTGCCGCGGTCACCAGCGCCCCGGCCCGGGGCGACGTGGCGGTCGAGACGGGTCGGATCGGACCCGGTCTCGTGGCTCTGATCGGCGTCACCCACGACGACGAGGTGGCCCACGCCGACCGGTTGGCGGACAAGCTCGCCGGGCTGCGGATCTTCCCCGATGACGACGACGCCATGAATCTGAGCGTGCTCGACGTGGGTGGTGGTGTGCTCGTCGTACCCCAGTTCACCCTCTACGGCGATGCCCGCAGGGGTCGGCGCCCCTCCTATGTCGAGGCCGCCCGTCCGGAGGTGGCCGAACCGCTCGTCGACCGGGTGGTCGTCGGGCTGCGCGAGCGGGGTGTCGAGGTCCGGTCGGGACGGTTCCGCACCCACATGGAGCTCGAGCTGGTCAACGACGGGCCCGTGACGCTGCTCGTCGAGATCTGACCTCGCTCAGGTGGAGGGGGTCGCCCACGTGCTGGGGGCCGCTCAAGTGCAGCGGGGTTCGGGTCGATGGAGAGGGTCGAGACCCTCGAAGCGCCGATCCCCGTATCGGTGCGCCGACTCGTGGACCGATCGGGACCCGCCGTGCAGACCGTGGACGACTATCTCCAGCACCTCGTGGAATCCGGTGGCTCCGACCTGCACCTGAAGGCGGGCGGCCCGGCCTACGTGCGCATCGACGGCGACCTCAAGCCCGTGAGCCAGCTCCCACCGGTGTCCCCGGCGGACACCGAGCGGATGGCGCACGACATGATGGACACGCGGCTGCTGAAGATCTTCGAGGACCACCGCGAAGCCGACTTCGCCTACTCGATCCCGGGCGTGGGCCGCTTCCGTGTCAACGCCTTCAAGCAGCGGGGCTCGACCGGCATCGTCGCCCGACGGGTGCTGCCCGGTACCCCCAGTTTCGCCGCGCTCGGCATGCCGCCGGCCGTGCGCAAGCTGGCCGAGGAGCACCGCGGTCTGGTGCTGGTCACCGGCCCGACCGGTTCCGGCAAGACCACGACCACCGCGGCGATGCTGAGCCACATCAACGCCACGCGGCGGTGCCACATCGTCACGCTCGAGGACCCGATCGAGGTCATGCACCGCGACGACCACGCCATCATCGACCAGCGCGAGGTCGGCGTCGACACCGACGACTTCGTCACCGGCATGAAGGCGGTGTCCCGGCAGGACCCGGACGTCATCTTCATCGGCGAGATGCGCGACATCGAGACGGTCACCGCCGCCCTGCAGGCGGCGGAGACGGGCCACCTCGTCGTCTCCACGTTGCACACCACCGACGCGCGCGAGACGATCAACCGCGTCGTGGACATGTATCCCAAGGAGCAGCAGGCCCAGGCGCGGCTGTCGCTGGCGAATTCGCTGAAGGGCATCGTGTGTCAGCGGCTGGTGCCCAAGGCCGCCGGCCAGGGCCGGGTCGCCGTCGTCGAGGTCATGGTCATGACGACCCGCATCTACGAGTTCGTCATGGACCCGGACCAGCTGCCGATGATCGAGGACGCCATCGGCGAGGGCGGCTACTACGGCATGCAGACCTTCGACCAGCACCTGCTCGCGCTCTACGGCGAGGGCGAGGTCACCCTGCGCGACGCCCTGTCCGCCGCCACCAACCCACACGACTTCCGGGTCGCGCTGCGGGGTGCGGGTCTGGCGAGCTAACCGGCCGCGGCCTCGGCCCCGACGTCCGCGTCGTCGCTCCCGATCTCGATCGGGATCGGTGAGGCGGCGTGTTCGGCGAGCCGTGCGTGCAGGCTCGTCGTGTCGTCCTCGTGGGCGTCGAGCACCCCGACCGAGGCACCCGGACCCGCGATGTGCACCACCAGGGTCGCGATGTGCAGCCGACGCTGGAACCAGTTGGCGTGGGTGCTCACGGCCTGGGCCTTGACCACGGGAGCGACCGTGGTCGTGATCGACAGGGCACCCCGCCGGGCCGCGATGACCCGCGGGCTCAGGCCGTGGGCGAGGTGGCGGTACTCCACGACGGCCAGCACGATGTTGATCGGGACGAGGGCCAGCGCGGCGAACTGCACGCGCTCGACCAGCGGGGTGTCGAAGAACGGCACCAGCATCGGCAGCAGCCAGACCGCCGCGATCAGCGTCACCGCGGGCCGCAGCCAGCGCACGATCGCCCGTCGCAGCGCCGCCGGGGGGTGGGAGGTCAGCGGTGGGATCGCGTCGACGCCGGGCAGGATCTCCCCGAGCAGCCGATCGATGTCGCCGTCGGGCAGCAGGGGCACGGTCACCCGTCCGTCGCCACCGGTGGACCCCCCGGCCGAACGGATCCGCACCGTGCTGTAGCCGAGCAGCCGACGGAGCCAGTTGCGTTGGATGTCGACGAGCTGGACCCGACGCAGCGGCACGACCGACTCGCGGGTCGATCCCAGGCCACGATGGATGTGCAGATCGTCGTCGACGCGTTCGATGCGGAAGCGTCCGTCGCGCACGATCCCGACGGCGATCGCCGCGATGACGGCCAGGACCGTCACACCGAGGGCCGAGAGTGCGATCAACCGCCAGTCGGTGACCGTCGGGACGCCATTGGCGACCTCGTCGAGACCCTGTTCCAGGATGAGGTCGGTGAAGCGGTCGGCGATCGCGCCGAACTGCTGGCCGGCGAACTGCAGCAGACCACCGATGACGGCCGGCAGGACCAGCAGGCGGGCACCGGTGATCGACCCGATCACCACGTGCCGGAGCGGCACCTCGAGCACCAGCTCCGGGGCGGGTTCCGGAGGGTCCTCGTCGAGCGGATCGCCGCCGGCGAGGCGGGCCTTGACCACACGCACCGCATTGCGCAGCGCCATGGCGTCCTCGAGCTCGAGCACGCGCAGGTCGACCTCGGGTTCCGCGGCACCGCCGGCGGTCTCGATGCGCAGGGTCGCGAGACCGAACAACCGCTGGACAGGTCCCCGTTGCAGCTCGACCTGCTGGATGCGGGCCACGTCGAGGCTGCGGTGGCTGCGACTGACGATGCCGCTGTCGACGCGGACGTACTCCCCGTCGAAGGAGAACAGCCGGCGCTGCCAGTCCAGCAGCCGGGCCACGAGACCGACGACGCCGAGCAGCGCGAAGAAGCTGAGGGTGAAACTGCGCGGTGCCGCCACCGTCGCGAAGATCGGGACGATCAGTGCCTGCACGAGCCCGGCGAGCGGAACCCCGAGCACGACGGACGCGGGGTGGAGTCGTCGCGGCGTGGCGAACCGGGTGCGATGCGGATCGAGGTCCGGATCGTCCGCGGTCGCCTGCGCCTGCCCGGGCACCGCCGACGCCTGCCAGCCGGGTGGCGGTGTCGTCGGTGGCGGTGTGGTCGGTGGGGGTGTGGGCTCAGACGGCATCCCGGAGATCCCCCGGGTGATCGGCCACCGCGGCGGTGGCGCGTGCGAGCAGTTCCCGACGGACCTCCGGTGCGTCCGCCTCGGCGATACCGGGCAGCGCGGCCCGGCCGGTCGCCGAGGCGGTGGTCACCTGCAGGGTCGACAGGTGCAGGAGCCGATCCAGCGGCCCCTGCACGATGTCGATCTGCTGGATGCGGAAGTAGGGCACCGTCTCCTGCGAGCGGGTGACCACGCCGTAGCGCAGTTCCACGGCGAGATCCGTCAGCCGCCAGCGCCACCGGCGGTAGCGGGCCGGGTGGTAGAGCGTCAACAGCAGGAGCCACAGGACCACGAACCCGGCCGCCACCCACCCGGCGACGCCGTCGAGTGCCAGGCCCGTGACCGTGGTGATGATGGTGCTCGGGACGAGGAGCGACAGGGTGGTGCCGATGCGCCACGAGGTGACCACCTCGGGGGCCAGTGGCCGCTCGGAATCGTCGAACTCGACGGCCGGCGGCGTCCCCGCCGGCTCGGCCGCGGTCGCGTCGTCGGGTGCCTCGTCGCGCGTGGCATCCGGGGATCCCGCCGGTGCCTGCGGCCCGGTGGGCGCGGTCCAGCCACCGCCGGGTGGCGGTGGCAGGTGCGGCGCCGGGGTGGCGTCGCTTGGCGCGTCGTTCACGGATGCCTCGGGGCAGGTCAGGAGTCACGGGCGCGACGGTGGTTCGTCACCGTGCACGATACGGGCGGGACGCGTCGGCCGTGCCCCGCCGAGCGGACGATCCCCCGGGGACGCCACCGCTAGCCTCGCCGGTCGCCAGGGAGAAGCCTCCCGTCCCCAGCGCCAGGAAGCGTCCGTGCCCCGATCCTCCCCGCCACCTCCCGAGGAGGAGGGTCAGCCGGTGCCGACGTCCCTGGACGCCCAGCAGGCCGCCGAACTCGGTGCGTTGACCGACGTCTACCCGGAAGCGCGCGAACTCGGCGAGATCTTCGCGGATGCCGGTCACGAGCTCTACCTCGTCGGCGGCACGATCCGGGACACCCTGCTCGCCGGGGGTGACGAACAGCGCCTGGCGACCGTGGATCTCGACCTGGCCACCTCCGCACGTCCGGACGACACGGCCGCGCTGCTCGAGGGCTGGGCGAGCGCCATCTGGCTGACCGGTGCCGCCTACGGGACGATCTCGTGCCAACGGCAGCGCGGCGACGACCCGCCGCGCACCATCGAGATCACCACCTTCCGCTCCGACACCTACGAGCAGGGTTCGCGCCACCCGTCGGTGACCTACGGCGACACGATCGAGGCCGACCTCGCCCGCCGCGACCTCACGGTCAACGCGATGGCGCTGAAGGTGCCCGAGGCGACGTTCGTGGACCCGCACGGTGGGCTCGGCGACCTGCACCGACGCGTGCTGCGCACCCCGATCGATCCGATGGTGTCGTTCACCGACGACCCGTTGCGGATGGTGCGTCTCGCGCGGTTCGCCGCGGTGCTCGACGCGGAGGTCGACCCGGCCACCCTCGCGGCCGCGACCCAGCTGGCCGGGGAACTGGCGACCGTGTCCGCCGAACGCATCCGCGACGAGCTGGTGAAGCTCATCGCCGGCCGCGCCCCGCGCCGCGGTGTCACCCTGCTCGTCGAGACCGGTCTGTCCCGGCACGTCCTGCCCGAGCTCGACGTGCTGCGCGCCTGTGTCGATCCGGCCCACCGCCACAAGGACGTCTACCTGCACACGCTGGCGGTCGTCGAGAACGTCATGGCGTTGGAGTCCGACGGCCCGGACGTGGTGCTGCGCCTCGCCGCGCTGCTGCACGACATCGGCAAGCCCGACACCAAGCAGCTGCACCGCGACGGCACGGTGACCTTCCACCACCACGACGTGGTCGGCGCACGGATGACCCGTCATCGGCTGCGCGAGTTGCGGTTCGACAAGCAGACGATCAAGGCCATCAGCGAACTCGTGCGCATGCACCTGCGGTTCCACACCTACAAGCAGGGGTGGACCGATGCGGCCGTGCGCCGCTACGTCGCGGACGCCGGCGCGCTCTACGACCGCCTGAACCTGCTCACCCGGGCGGATGTGACCACCGGCAACGCCAAGCGCGCCGCCGCGATCCAGCGCCGTGTGGACGAGCTCGAGGCGCGCGTCGACGAACTCGAGGAGCGCGAACAGCTCGAGGCGATGCGCCCCGCGATCGACGGCAACGCGATCATGCGCCACCTCGGCCTGGAGCCCGGTCCGCTGGTCGGCGAGGCGTGGGCGCACCTGCTGGAGCTGCGGCTCGAACACGGGCCGATGGAGGACGCCGACGCGTTCGCCGCCCTGGAGGCGTGGTGGGCGCAGCGCCAGGCCGGCGACGACGAGGCATGAGCGAGCCGTCCGCCCCCTCGTGGCGCGACCACGACGACCGGCCGGTCGCGGACGTCCCCGCGGTGCCGGGGCCCGACGATCCGGCGTTCTACGTCCCCATCGGCGATCTGCAGGGGGCCGACTATCGCCGCAACGCCTTCGCGCAGGGCACGAGCGAGGAGCTCGCGGCGCTGACCGGTCTGGTCGACCTCGCCTCCGGCACACGCGTGCTCGACGTCGGGTGCGGCGACGCCCGCCACCTGCGCGCCGGTGCGGCCCGCGGCATCGTCGGCACGGGCGTCGAGGTGGCACCCGGCCTGGCCGCGGCGGCGCGTGCCGCCGCGCAGCGCGACGGCGTGGTGCTCGACATCCGCACCGGCGATGCCCGCCACCTCGATGCCATCCTCGGTGCCGAGCGGGGCACGTTCGACGTGGTGTGGTCGCTGTGTCAGGGCGCGCTCGGCACATCGCCGGTGTCCGATCCGCAGGTCGTCGCCGGCATGGCGCGGGCGGTCCGGCCCGGTGGCGCGGTCGTCGTCACGGTGTTCCACGCCCTGTTCGCGGCCCGCCACCTGGCACCCGGTGACGCGTTCGACCCGATCCACCTGGTGCACCACCAGCGCAGCGAGGTCCGTGGGCCCGACCACACCCGGGCCGAGTTCGACCTGTGGACCGCGGCCTACACCGTGCGGGAGGCCGTCGGCCTGGTGGCGGACGCCGGACTCGTCGCCACGTCGGTCCGCGGGGTGCAGCCGGGGGCCTACGGAGCCAGGGCGGACGGCGAGGTGGCGCTCGACGACCCGGAGCTGCTGGTGCTCGCCCGACGTCCGGGCTGACGGCGGGGTTCGCCCTAGCCTGCCCGCGACGCAGGGGCGTCGAGCAGGGGGGCGATGATGTACTTCGGGGGCGACGACCACGAGTACGACGAGGCGAGCACGGGCGAGGCCTTCGCCTACTTCGGCGTCTGGCTCCTGGGGTTCCTCCTGCCGCTCGCCATCGCGGTGTTCTAGCGAGGTTGCGTCCCGGTCAGCGCCCGGGCCGGTGCAGCGGTGTCCGCCAGTCGGGGAGCCGACGCAGCACCCGTCGACGCACGGAGGCCGGCGGCAGCGGCCCCCACGTCCGCGAGTCGGTGGAGCGTGCGGGGTCGTCGCCCCCCACGTCGATCCCGGCCGCGTCGATCGTGGCGACGCGCTTGACGACGAGGTGGTGGCCCTCGCCGACGTGGTGGGGATCACGCACCACGACCACGTCACCGGCGCGCAGCGCACGGCTGACGAGCGGCGTCGGCACGGGGACGGTCAGCAGGCGGTCACCCGGCCACAACGCCGGTGCCATGGACCAGCCCGCCACGCGCACCTGCGAACGATTCGCGGCCCAGAGCGCCACGTAGGTCAGGATCAGCGCCTGCAGCGCCCTGTGCACCGTCATCCTCCGCACGTCCAGCCCACCGCTCGCCCTCGAAGTCCGATCAGACGCCCGAGGGTGTTCCGCACCGGACCGACCCCGTTCGTACGGGCGGTGTCCGCACAGCGTGGCGGCACTAGTCTCGGGCAGACAGCCATCGAACGCGATCCGTAGGAGTTCCCATGACCCCGACATCGATCCTCCGAGCGCTCAGCCCGGTCCGCGAGGTGCGCACCGTCGACGCGCACTGTGACCTCATGTGCGGGGTCTACTACCCCGAGCAGGCACGCATCGAGGCCGAGTCGGTCCTCATGTCCGCCAAGAAGTACCACGACTCCGACGACGAGGTGTTCCGCGCCCGCGCGATCGCCATCAAGGAGGAGCGCGCCGAGCTCGTCAAGCACCACCTGTCGGTGCTGTGGACGGACTACTTCAAGCCGCCGCACCTCGAGGAGTACCCGCAGCTGCACGAGCTGTTCTGGCACGCCATCAAGGCCGCGGGTGAGGCGAAGAAGACCATGGATCCGCAGGCCGGTGAGGACCTCATCGCCAAGATCGACGAGATCGCCGACATCTTCTGGAAGACCAAGGGCGGCAAGCCCGACTGGATGACCAGCTGAGGATCTCGACCAGCTGAGCATGCCGAGCTGACGACCACGACCCCGCCGCGGCGGGGTCGTGGTGTGTCGTGGCGTATCGTCCGGGCGTCGTGGTGACGAACGCCCGCGGGAGGGCCGGCGATGGACATGTCCGAGGGCGACGCACGTCGCTACCACCCGTTCGGTCGGTGGCCCAACGTCCTCGTGCTCGCCGGCACGTCGCTGAGCATGATCCAGTCCGCGGTCAGCGCACTGGCCGGTTTCGCGGCTCCCGCCAACGAGGGATTCGATCTGCGTGGCGGGGCGCTGCTGATCTGGGTCGTGGTCGCCAGCGGCCTGCCACTCGCCGTCGGCTGGACGTCGCTCCGGGCGCTGCGGTCGTGGTGGCGACGCTCGGTCCGGGTGGTCCCCCAACTGCTCACCGCCGGCGTCGTCGCACTGCCGAGCACCGTGCTGCTGCGGGTCCCACTCGGCGACGAGCTGCTCACGCCGGTGGGCTATCTGCCGGCGGGCGCGGCGTTGATCGTGGCCGGGCTGATGGCCCGGCCGCTGGTCCTGCGTGCCCGGGCCGAGGGCCGCGGTGGCCTGGGCGACTGACCATCTCCGGTCACCGGTCACGTGGTTCGAGCCCGAGGTGGTGGGCGTGGAACGCGAGCACGTCGGCCCGCTCGTCGAGCAGCTTGCCGAGGGGTTTGCCGGCTCCGTGACCCGCGGCGATGTCCACGCGCAACAGCACCGGCGCGGCACCGGCCTGGGCATGCTGCAGCGCCGCAGCGAACTTGAACGAGTGCAGCGGCACGACCCGGTCGTCGGTGTCGGCGGTGGTGATCAGCGTCGGCGGGTAGGCCGTGCCCTCGACCACGCGGTGGTAGGGCGAGTAGCGCAGCAGCACCTCGAGGTCGTCGGGGTCCTCCGGATCGCCGTAGTCGGAGGTCCAGGCCCAGCCGATCGTGAAGCGGTGGAACCGCGTCAGATCGAGCACACCGACCTCGGGCACCGCGGAGCCGAACGCCTCGGGGGCCTGGGTCAGGCACGCCCCCACGAGCAGCCCCCCGTTGGACCGACCCTCGATGCCGAGGTGGGCGGGTGCGGACCACACCGCGTCCGGATCGACGTCGACACCGTCGGGCGCGGCGAGCACCCGCGCACGCACGCGGTCGCGGTCCCGACCGGTGAGCCAGGCGGCGCAGGCCAACGCATCGTCGAACACGTGCTGTTTGTTGGCCAGCCGTCCGTCGTCGTGCCACCGCCGGCCGTATTCCCCACCACCCCGCAGACACGCCACGGCCAGCAGCCCACCGGCCTCCACCCACGCCCGCCAGCCGGGCCGGTGGGCCGGCGTCACGGGGATGTCGAACCCGCCGTAGCCCCACAGCACCGTGGGCACCGCGCCGGTCGGGGCGACGTCGCGACGGTGGATCAGGAACACCGGCACGGCCACACCGTCGTGCTCCACGGCGACCTGGCTGACCAGCAGCCCACCGGGCGAGCCGACGTCGTCGGGCTCGGCTGCGACGACGCCACCGAGCCCGACGGGATCGCTGGGGCGCACCGGCAGGGGCGCATCGCACGCGCCGACGTCCGCCCGGGACGTCAGCTCGTGACGAAGCACCCGCGTCGGGCGGTCGAAGGTCGCGTAGGTGAAGTGGATCGCGCGGTCGTGGCGGGCACCGCTGAGCTGTTCGACGGTGCCCGGTCCGGGCAGCGCGATCACATGCCGGCGACGGCCGGTCCGCGCATCGATCGCCGTCAGCCGTGAGGTGGCGTGCGCCAGGGTGTGCACGACCAGCCAGCCGGCCGCGTCCGCGTCGGCGGCACCGACGAGCCGGGCGTCGAGCAGTCGGTCGGTGCCCTCGGCGACCAGCACGCGGTGCACCGATGGATCGGCCAGATCCATGGCGATGATGCGCCCGTTGGGCGCGTCGAGGTCGGTGACGACCACCACCTCGTCGCGGTCGGTGCCGGCCAGCAGCCCGAGGACGTCGTAGCGGGCGTCCTCGGCGTCGAGCAGGGCTTCGATCGGTCCGATGGTCCCGTCGGTGATCGGAGCGAGGTGGATCTGGTTGGTCGGGTGGGTCCCCCGGGCCGCGGTGACCACCAGCCACCGACCGTCGTGGCTGACCTCGGGCCGGAACAGCAACTGGGGATCGTCGGGCCGTGCGTGGACCACCGTGTCGGTGGCCGCGTCGGTCCCGACCACGTGGCGGCGCAGCTGCTGCGCACCCGCGGGGGCGTCGTGGGCCCGGTCCGGGTCCGGGGCGGGATAGGCCCCGTAGACGAATGCCTCGCCGTCGGGGAGCCAGGCCGCGGAACTGAACCGCGCCCAGGGGATCTCGTCGGCGAGGACCTCGGCGTCGGCGGTCGCCAGCACCCGCCAGGTGGCCCAGTCCGAGCCCGCCTCGGACCGGGCGAAGGCGACGCGTGCCCCGTCGTCGGTGACGGCGAGGCCGGACAGCGACGCGGTGCCGTCGTCGCTCCAGGTGTTGGGGTCGAGCAGCACCCGCCAGGCGTCGTCGGCGGGCGGCACCGACGTCCCACCCGGCGCGCCCACGAGGACCTGCTGGTCCTGGTCACCGGCTTGGCGCAACTGGAACCACCACGTCCCGCGCCGCCACGGGGGACCGGCCTTGGGGTGGTTCCACAGTTCGGCCAGCCGGGTCCGGAACCCCGCGCGGGTGTCCAGCGCGTCGAGGTGAGCGCGGGCCGCGGCCGCCTGGTCGGCGACGAACGCCGCCACCTCGTCGTCGCCCACCCCGGCCTCCAACCACCGGTAGGGATCGGCCACGCGATGGCCGTGCAACACGTCCACGTGGTCGGACCGGCGGACCGGCGTGGGCGGGGATGTGGGCGCGGTCATGGCGGCTCCTCGTCGTCGCGCGGCACGCTACCGATCTGCGCGTCACGCCCCCGCTACCTACCCTGAGCCGACCGACCCCGGATGGTGTGCCCGTGCGACGAGGCCGTACCGACTACCGCCTGCAGCGGCGAGCCGTGCTCGCCGCGCTGCGCAGCGGTGCCCGGTCGCGCGACGATGTCTGCGACGCCCATCCGGATCTGGTGCGGGCCGGGATCCACATCGGCCACCACCTCGCCGACGACTGTCCCGTGTGCGACGCCGCGACGCTGCGTCACGTCAGCTACGTGTTCGAGGGCAAGGGGCGGCGCAGTGCCGGTGGCCGGGCCGTCCCCCGGGAGTCGCTGGCCCGCCAGGCCGAGCGCTACGGCGACCTCACCGTCTACACCGTCGAGGTGTGCGTGAGCTGTCACTGGCACCACCTGTGGGAGTCCTTCCAGCTGCTCGCCCGGGACACCGCGGTCAGCTGACGGGCGGTCCGCTCGGATGGGCACGGCAGTGCAGTGCGGGATCAGCAGCTCAGCGCGGGATCAGCAGCCCGATCAGGGCCACCGCGCCGCCGGCGATGGTGACCGCTCCCGAGTCGACGACGAACCACCCGACGATGGCCAGGATCGCCCCGGCGGTCAGCAGACCGGGCCCGATGGTGCGGACCTCGTCGTCGCCCGCGTCGACGACCAGTCGACCGGCCCGGTCGATGTGGCCGCCCTGCGGCGCGTCGTACCAGCCCGGGGCGCTGCCCGTCTGCGTCGCCCGCAGCGCCGTGCGCACCTCGTCGTCGAGCACACCGACGACCGCGTTCCAGTCGAGCGCCAGCTCCGTGCGCAGCTCGTCGCGACGGTCCGCGCCGACGCGCACCTCGGTGGCGTCGTCGCGGGCGATCACGGTGTGGGGCAGGCCACGCCGGTCGAGCAGCTCGGCGACCCGCGCGGCCACCGCCGGGTGGAACCGGCCGAGCCGGGCGTCGTCGGACCCGTGGTCGTCGACGCCCGCCACGAGCAGGACCCCGCAGTCCGGGCACACGGCGACACCGGGGTCGTGGTCGCGGGCACAGTTGGGACAGATCATGACCGCAGGCTACGAGCTGTGGCCTCTAGCGTGCTGCCGTAGGCCCCGACAGCAGGAGCGGACGTGACCGAACGGCTCTACTCGACGCAGCAGTACGCCCGCGAGGTCGACGCCACGATCGTGGACGTCGACCCCGCCGATGGCCGGGTCCTGCTCGACCGCACGGTGTTCTACCCCGGCGGTGGCGGACAACCCCACGACCTGGGCACGTTCGACATCGGCGGGGACCGGATCGAGGTCGTGCGGGTGGACGCCGACGAGCGCGGTGTGTGGCACTGGGTCGCCGGCGGGCTCGGTCCGGGTGCCACCCGGCTGATCGGCACGCCCCTGCACGGGGTGGTCGACTGGGACCGCCGCTACGCCCTGATGCGCACCCACACCGCGATGCACGCGCTGTGTGGCGTGGTGTGGTCGCGGTTCGGCAGCCCGGTCACCGGCGGGAACATGGAACCCGGGGTCGGGCGCCTCGACTTCGAGCTGCCCGACTGGGACCCGGAGGACAAGGCCTCGCTCGAGGCCGACCTCAACCGGGAACTGGCCGCGGCACGCGAGGTCCAGATCGCGTTCCTCCCCCGCGACGAGGCCGATCAGGACCCGTCGCTGATCCGCACCAAGGTCTCGCTGCTGCCCGATTCGCTGCGCGAGGTTCGGGTGGTCGACATCGTCGGGCTCGACCGACAGGCCGACGGCGGCACCCACGTCGCCTCGACCACGGAGGTCGGTGCGGTCCGGGTCGCCAAGGTCGAGTCCAAGGGCCGGGGCTTCCGGCGCATCCGGCTCGCCCTCGAGCCGTCGGACGACTGATCAGTCGCCGGTCCCGGTCCCGTCGTCCAGGTCGTCGTCGAGATCGGGGAGCTCGAAGCGTGGGGGCT
>CAYTLZ010000050.1:0-16338 GCA_964438785.1 uncultured Actinomycetota bacterium
ACCTCCTCCAACCCGACCCCGACAACACCGACTGAACCACCGGCACCAGCACTGGGCTGTGTCAAGGAATCCGGACAGTTCCTCTGACTCTCATGCCGCGGTCGCGACATCAGGTTGGTACTCGGCGAGGGCTTGCGCGGGGGTGCGGTAGCCCAGCGTCGAGTGCTTACGTTTGCGGTTGTAGAACACCTCGATGGACTCCGCGACGGCGAACCGGGCACGCGCTCGGGTCGGGAAGCGCCAGCGGTGGTACATCTCGTTTTTCAGGGTGGCGAAGAACGATTCGGCGGCGGCGTTGTCCCAGCACACCCCGGTGCGTCCCATAGAGCGCGACACCCGGTTGTCGGCGCACCAGGTGATGAACGCGTCGGCGCTGTATTGGGTGCCGCGGTCGCTGTGGAACACGGCTCCGTCGGTCAGGTGTCCGTGGTCGCGGGCCATCTGGAGGGCGTCGATGACCAGGCTGGTGCGCATGTGCTCGGCGATCTGCCAGCCGACCACCATCCGGGTCGCAAGATCGATCACGACCGCGAGATAGGCCCACCCCTCACCGGTACGCAGGTAGGTGATGTCGCCCACCAGCCGGGCGCCTGGTGCTTGGGCGGTGAAGTCCCGGCCGAGCAGATCCGGTGGATACACATCGGCCTCGCCTGGATCGTGGTCACCCGGTAGCGGCGCGGCTGAACGGCGATCAGACCCTGTTCGCGCATCAGATCGGCGACCAGCCCCACGCTGCACGCATGCCCCCGGTCGTTGAGCTCACGGGCGATCCGCCGGCACCCGTAGGTCTGGCGGAACTCGTCGAACACCACCTTCACCAGATGGCCCAGCGTGGCACGGTGCCTGGCCGTGGCCGTCACGGTCTTCGACCGGGTGCGCCAGTCGTAGAACGACGAACGGGGCACCTCGAGGACCTTGCACATCCACCGGATCGGATAGTTCGCCCTCTCCGCGTCGATCAGCACACATCGCTGTGCTACTGAAGCGTCCGCGCGAAGAAGGCCGCCGCTTTTTTTAGGAACTCGTTCTCCATGCGCAGCTGGCGAAGCTCCGCCTCCATCTCGCTGATCCGTTGGCGTTCCACCGGTGAAGCTCCCTCCTCAGGCTCCGGGTTCGCTTCACGCCACGCGTGCACCCAGTTGCCCAACGTGCCCTCGTTGATCTGCAGCTCACGCGCGACATGCGCCACCGGCCGGCCCGACTCGATCACGAACTGCACGGCCTCAGCCTTGAACTGCGGCGAGAACTTCCTTCGTTGCTGACCCATGAACGCAGCCTCTCATCTCAAGAGAACCTGTCCAACCTCCTTGGTACACCCCAGGTTGCGTTCGAAGGTGTCCAGCGGCATCGCGGCGAGGCCGGTGTTCTTCGCACATCGGATGCGGTCCTCCACGCGGGCGTGCGCTCGGTGGCGTGCGTCGAGCATCGCGATGTCGGTGTCGGGTTGGTCGGTGAGAAACGCGGTGAACCGGTGGCCGTCGATGTCGTCAAAGGTCTGTTGCGCGCCCGGGTGCAGCGGTTCACGACGAACGATCAACCGTGACCCGGCCGACCAGGCGGACAGATCGACCAGGTCGGTGATCTCCGCGACCGCCGCACCCTTGCGAGGAGCCCCTTGTTGGGTGATCGCGGTGGTCCACCTGGGGTCGTCGAACTCGAGGTCGTGGATCGCGGTCCGAACCGTCTCTTTGAGCGGCATCCCGACCGAGAACCGGCAGCGGGCCACGCCACGGATGTGGTCGATCAGGTTGTGGACCGCGCCGGCGGTGTCCGCCCGGATCAGCACGTCCAACTCGTCGGGCAGCTCCGGCAACTGCGCCAGTGCCCGCTTCACCATCGTGATCTGATCGGCGCCCGTGTTCGCCCCCGCATTTCCCTTGCGTAGCTCGATCGCGAGCGCTTCGCCGGTCCCGTCCCCACGATCAAGCCAGGCGGTCTGGGGATGAAAGCCCCAGGTGCGCTTGTAGGTCTTGGCTGCCCCGTCCTTGTCATCCGAATGCGCCACGATCAGCGTGGCATCCAGATCGACACACAACGGCTGTGTCGCCTCGCCCTGGGCTGCTGCTGCGACCGGAGCAGGAACCGCGCCAAGCTCCCACGCCCGACGCCGCACCTGCGCCCGGGCCTGATCCAAGCCCGCGACCGTGTCGCCGATCGCGCCGTCATCGGCGAGCGCGGCCAGGGTCCGGGTCGCGGTCGGCACCGACGCGACCTTGCCGAACAGCCCCGGCTGACCACGCAACACATCCAGATGCCGAAGCCGGGTCCCACCATCAGCCAGCATCACCGCCAGATCATGCAACACCGACCCCGGAGCATGACGAGCCCCCGGACGCACCCCTGCGGTCGCCACCGACAGCGACTGTTCGAGCCCGACATGCCGGGACGCCGAGACGACCAGACCGGTCCCAGCCCGTGACACCAAACCGCGCCCATCACCGGTTACCGACAGCTGCTTTCGACGACGGATAGCCTTCATCCGCAAGGTGAGCCCTTCTGTGATGCGCATGTGGTCTTCGACACCCACATCCTGCAACATCAGAAGGGCTCATCTACGTAACCAGCACACCCCAGACCCCAGCCCGATGAAACATCGGGGCTAGGCCCGGCGCTTGACGCGGTCACCCTTGCCCCGCTTCGGGGGCCCGGTGCGCGACGTCCTCGACCCCCGCTCCGCTGGGTCGGCGGCGCTGCTGCGAGCGCCGCCTCCGGACCCCGCACCTGCCATCGCCGGCTGCGCCAGTGCGTCGCGCAACTCGTCGAATTCAGCCGCCAAGTCGTCCTGCACGGCCGCATTGACGCGCAGACCGTGCACCGCGAGCGTGACGGCGGCGAGCCCCAGCCCGATGGGTAGAGCGACGGCGGTCAAACCGAGCGCATCGCGGAGGGCGGCGCTGGTCATCGCCTCGTCGGCCGGTTCGTCGTCCGCAACCTCGCTGTCGGTGTCGCCCGGGCCGGATGCATCCGGCGAGCCGTCCGGTCGGTGGCCAGCCGCACCCCCATCGCAACGGCGGCGGTCAGCACGACCGCGGCGATGGCGACGAGGAGCCACTGCCGGCGCGATCGACCTGGCCCTGCAGGGCTGTTCACCATCGCCTCCAGGACGCCGTCGACCGCCCCAGGCTACTACCGTCGCCTGACCGCCCGGGTCCGGCGGTGTGGCCGGAGCGAGGCGATGCAACGATCCCGTCGACAGCAGGCCCGCCCTGCCACGGTCCCGGCCGGCAGACCGCGACGCGCCGGGCGGGGCTCGGCGATGGACGAGGCCGTGCTCGCTGCCCAGCAACTCGCCGGGAACGCGGCAGTGGGTTCGCTGTTGCGTGGTGTGACGGCCGACCCAGGCGCGGATGCGTCCGGCGTGCTTCCCGAGCTCGTGACCGCCCCCCGGCTGACCGTGCGACTGCCCGTGGCGATCATCGGGGTGCTGACCGCCGAGCCGCGCACGTCGGGGGTGCAGGAATCCCACCCGACCACGGTCGGACTCGACTGGACGGCCGGCACTGGTGACCGTTCCGTCGGACCGGCCCCGATCACGACCGGGGCTCATGGCACGAAACTCACCGGCAGGCTGCATGGCTTCTCGCCCCTGCGCTGGGACGTTCCCATGAGCGGCCGTGTCGGGGTGCTGGCATCCGAGATCGCGCTCAGGCTGCGGATCGGGCGGGTCGACCTCGCGCGTGGTGGGAACGAGGCCCGCATCACGTTGGCCGATGACGTCGTTTCCCTGACCATCGACTTCGCCGGCGGTCGGATCCGCCTCGTCGGCGAACTGGGTGACCGGGGCGACGCACCCGCGGACTGGGACGCCGAGGTGGAACTCGACCATCGTCGATGCGCCCGCCTGCTCGCCCCGGGCCGGGGCACTGCGGACGGCGGCTCACGAGGTGGGTTCGCTGCTGCGGTGGACCAGCCGCAGGCCGATCCACCGGAGGCTGGATCGGGTCGCGCTTGGACCCCGGGCGGCCCGGGCGGTTCAGGCGGTGCGGATGGTGCGACTACGGGCGAGAACGCGACCGCACCCCGCTGATAGGGCCTCTCGGCCCGTAGCTTCGGACCTTTATCCGGACAATACGCCGAACAGGGCCGGTATCGTGGCGGCCACGGCTTTCCGTCAACGTGCCCGCGCTGGTGGCCCGGCCGTGACCCGTCGAGAAGGACCGCCCATGGCCACGCCCTCGCCACCGGCGACCCGCTTCAGCCCGCTGGTCCGTGGCCTCGCCGGGGCCTGTCCACACTGCGGCAGTCGCGGGGTGTTCAAGGGGATCGCGGATCTGAAGGACGCCTGTCCGACCTGCCGGTTCTCGTTCGTCCGTGAGGAGGGCTACTGGCTCGGCGCGATGATCGTCATCTTCGCGATCATCCTGGTGCTGTTCGGGACCTGGACCGTCGGTGGGATGGTGCTGCTGTGGCCCGACCCGCCGTGGAACCGCCTGATGATCGGCGGCATCCTGATCAACGGCATCGTGCCGTTCGTGCTCTACGGCTGGTCCAAGACGATCTGGGTCGGGCTCGACATGAGCTTCAACCCGGCGCGTCTGGAAGAGTTCGCACCCGACGAGCCGGTGTTCGACCCGCAGGCTCCCGACGGTCCCGAATCCAGCTGAGCACGGATGCCCGCTGACCGGCCGGCACCCGCCGGCCCCGGGGCCGGTCGATGGCGGTCTGCACCGTGCGGTCTCAGCTGCCCGCGTCCGGGCCGAGTCGCGGCAGGCTCACGGTGAACGTGGTCCCGACACCTGCGGCGCTGTCGACGCTGATGTCGCCGCCGTGTGCCGTCACCAGGTGATGGGCGATGGCGAGGCCGAGCCCGGTGCTGCGCTCGCCGGCGGTCGCCTCGTTGCTGGTCCGCTGGAAGGGCGTGAACAGTTGCGTCACCTCGTGGGGCTCGATTCCCGGACCCCGGTCGACGACCGCGATGTGCACCCGGGAGGGCGAGGCATGAGCGGTGACCGTCACCCGTGCCCCCTCGGGCGAGTACTTCAGGGCATTGGACACCAGGTCGTCGGTCAGTCGCGTCAACCGTGCGCTGGTCTGCACGATGCGGCTGAGGAGCGCCTCAGCGGTCGTCGGGAGGCCGGCTTCACCGATGCGCTGCAGCGTCCGGGCGAGTCCACCGATCGTGCCGAGCGGCGTACGTAGGTCGTGGGCGACCATGCCCAGCATCCAGTCCCTCGCCTCATAGAGTTGGGTCCGTTCGATGACCTGGCCGGCCTGACTGCCGAGGCTGTGCAGTAGGCTGCGCTCCTCACCGGAGAGACGCGTCGCGGTGGGCCGGGTCGCCGTGACGACGCCGATCGGGCGGGCCCCGGAGGTCAACGGCACGACGACGGTGCCCTCGGGCAGTTGCGTCACCGTGCGGGCCACCAGGGCCGGCGCAACGGGTCGTCCTCGTCGGGATCCGTGGCCGGCTCGCCCCCGTCGATGGGCCGTTCGGCGTGGGCCGCGACCCCGTCCGTGGCCGCCCCGGACGCCGGTGCCGGCGTCGGCTGCAGCGGCGGCGCGGCGTCACCGCGCCGATGCAGCGTCCGCCCGTCGTTTCCCAGCAGCCACAGAGTGCCGCCCGTCGTCTGCAGGGTCTCGTGCAGGAAGTCGGCGACCGCGCGCTCGACGTCCCGGGTCGTGACCGCGACCGCCAGGTCGGCGATGACGATCTGCAGCGCCCGCTCCCGGGCCTCGGACGTCTCGGCCCGCTCCCGTGCCGCGAGCAGTTCACGTTCGTAGTGCCGTCGATCGCTGACGTCGATGACGCCCACGCGGATGAGTTTCGATGCGCCGGTGGGGTCCGCCCCGGTGGCCGCGTTCACCAGCGCCGGCCAGCGTCGACCGTCGCGGCCCAGCAGTTCGACCGCGACCTCCTTGACGTGGCCCTGCAGCGTCACCAGCGGGCCGAGATACGTTTCGTGGTAGATCCGGTCACCGACGGCCAGCAGGCTCGGGAAACGGTGACCGACCACCTCGGACCGTTCGAGTCCGAGCAGGTCGAGCAGCGTCCGGTTGACCTCGACGATGGTCCAGTCCGGGGTCGTCTCGAGGTAGCCGAACGGTGCCCGCTGGAAGCGCTCGTCCGGTTCACCCTCCGGTGCGGGTGCCGGCTCGGCAGCCATCAGACGAACGACCGGATGGCATCGACGGTCGCCGTCGGGGCACTCAGATGCGGGCAGTGGCCGACCGCGTCGAGCACGACCAACTCGCTGTCCGGGAGCTGCTCATGGAGATAGTGGCCGACCTCGATCGGGGCGATCATGTCCTCGCGCACCTGCAGGATCAGACTGCGCACGGTGACGTTCGCGAGGTCGTCCCGGTTGTCGGCGAGGAAGACCGTCCGGGCGAAGTGCCGGGAGATCGCGGGGTCGGTGCGGCAGAAACTGTTGTCGAGTTCCTCGGCGACCTCGGGATGGGGTGCACCGGCGACCATCGTGGCGAGCCCGCTCGTCCAGCCCAACTCGTTGCTGGCCATGGTGGCGAGCAGCTCATCGATGTCCTCGCGGCTGAAGCCACCCCGGTAGTCGTCGGTGTCGACGTAGCGGGGGGGAGGGGCTGACCATCACGAGTGCGTCGAACCGCTCCGGAATCCGGATCGCCGCCAGCGCCCCGATCATCGCGCTGACCGAGTGTCCCACGAAGCGCACGTCGTGCAGGTCGAGTGCCAGGATCAGCTCGACGACGTCGTCTGCATAGCCGTCCAGCGAGGCGTGGCGTTCGGGGTCGAACGCATCGAGGTCGGACCGTCCGGCACCGAGGTGGTCGAACAGCACGACCTCGTGGTCGTCGGCGAAGGCCGGCGCGACGTGGCGCCACATCCGTTGGTCGCAACCGAAGCCGTGGGCGAACACCATCGTCGGAGCGCCGATCCGCCCCTGTCGGGTGACGTGGTGACGGGCGAGGACATCCATCGGAGACGATCCAGGCGGACGGGTGTGTCGGGCGACACACGGCGGTTGCAGAGTCCGACGACCGTAGAGGCGCGTCGCCTACCCCGCGCGTCGGATTCGGGCCGACCGGACCGATGCCGATGTCACCCGCGGACCGTGCGCAGCCGTCGAATGCGCGCGTCCGAGGAGTAGGGTCGCGTGGCGATCGCGTCGCCGTGCATGCCGGCCCGGGGGCGCCGCCGCGCCGATGATGTCGTTGGGAGTCCACCATGACCGACCGATCGACGGGTGTCCTGGTACGGGCGGACCGCGCCGAGATCTACTACGAGTCGATCGGCCGGGGACCGACCGTCGTCCTGGCGCACGGTCTGGGTGGGAACGCCAGCGTCTGGTTCCAGCAGGTGCCGGTCCTGGCGCGGACGCACCGGGTCGTGGTGTTCGATCAACGTGGCTTCGGCCGATCCACGGTCGGATCCGGTGGACCGGGTCCCGCGACGGCCGGCACCGACCTACTCGCGCTCCTCGACCACCTCGAGGTGGAGCGCGCCGACCTCGTCGGGCAGTCGATGGGTGGCTGGGCGGTGCTGGGAGCGGCGCTCGAGGCACCACACCGGGTCCGCTCGGTGGTGCTCGCCTGCACGACCGGTGGGATTCCGCCCCGAGGGGTCGAACCCCTGGACGTGGCGCTGCTTGACGGACCACGCACGCCGCGGCCGCTCGGGGAGCATCCCGCGGTCGGAGAACGACTCGCGCGCGTCGACCCGGCGCGTGCCTACCTCTACCAGACCCTCGGTTCGTTCGGCCGACGTCCCGACGACGCCTGGTTCGTCCGTGAACTGGTGGCCCACACCTTCGAGCCGGAGGCGCTGGCCCGGTTGACCATCCCGGTGCTGCTGCTGTGTGCGGAACACGATCTGCTGATGAGCCCGGCCCGGATCCGCGATGCGGCCGAGCAGCTGCCCCGCTCCAGGGTCGTCGAGTTCGCCGACCGCGGCCACTCGCCCTATTTCGAGGACCCGGACGCCTGGAACGAGGCCGTCCTGGCCTTCTTGCACGAGGTGGCGTCATGAGCTCGACGCTGATGCTCGACCACGACCAGGCCCGCCTCGCACTGCCGTTCGAGCCGCTGCTCGCCGCGGTGCGTCGGGCCCTGGTGGAGACCGCGGCGGGGCGGGCCTCGGCCCCGCCGCGGATCGCCGCGTTCGGGCCCCACGGGCTACTCGGTGCGATGCCCGGCTACGTGCCCGGACTGGGGCTCGGCGGCAAGCTCACCTCCGTGTTCGGGATCGCCGGCGCGGAGGGTCGCAGTGCGCACGCCGGTGTGGTGACGTTGTTCGACGAGACCGACGGGCGGCTGCTGGCGATCATCAACGGTGAGGCCGTGACGGCGATCCGCACGGCGGCCAGTGCGACCGTGGCCTTCCTGGCGCTGCGCCCGCCCCATGTCCGCCGGATCGCCGTGATCGGTGCCGGCACGCAGGCACGAGCGCAGCTGGAGTTGCTGGCCCATCTCGGGCTCGGTGCGGAGATCATCGTGGCCTCGCGGACGGCCGACCATGCGCAGGTGCTGGCCGACGAGGTCGGCGTGCGTGCCGGAGACAGCATCCGCCATGCCGTGACCGAGGCCGAGGCGGTCTTCGTGTGTACCGACGCCGATCGGCCCGTGATCCGCCACGCGTGGCTGCAGCCCCTGGTCCACGTCAGTTCGGTCGGTGGTTCGCGCGGACCGGAGATCGATGCGGTCACCATGCGCGCCGGACGCGTGTTCGCCGAGTGGCCCGGAGCGGTGTCGTGCGCGCCACCCGCTGGTGCGCACGAGCTGCAGGGATTCGACCCGGACGCCGTGCGGCTCGTCGGCGACACGCTCGACACCCCGTCGGACGTCAACCGGGGGACGGGCCTGACGGTGTTCAAGTCCACCGGCTTCGCCGCCCTGGACGTGGCCGCCGCTGCCGTCGCCCACGCGACCGCGCTCGAGCGTGGGCTCGGGACCCACGTGGCCCTGTAGGTCGCCACGCGGCCGCGCATCGGCTGTTCGGCCCGGTCTCGGCGGCAACCGGCTGGTGACGGGTGCCGAACCGCCCCCATGACCACCTCTGGCACGACCGGTTGTGACACGACCGGTTCTGACACGCCCGGTTCGACCCGGCCGGCCCCGCCGGGAGACCCGGCGGTGTCGCGGCCCGCGGCGCTGCTCAGCGGCGTGCTCGCCGCGGCGTTCGGCCTGGGGGTCGTGGCCCGGGGGTCGTGGCCCGGGGGGCGTCGCCCGGCGCGGTGCCGCGGTGTGTCGGTGGCCGGCTGGCGATCAGCCGTGCAGATGGACGGCGAAGAAGCGTTCGATGCGCTCCCACGCCCGCTCGGCCGTCGGTCCGTCGTAGCGGATCCCCAATGGACCGAGCAGCGCCGGTTCGTCGTTCATGAAGCTGTGCCCGACGCCTTCGAACACCTCGATGTCGACGGGCACGCCCGCGGCGGTGAGGGCGGCCCGGTACCGCTCTGGCGTGTCGTCGGGGATCAGCGGATCATTCGCGCCGTAGTTGCCGACCACCGGGCAGCTGCCGGCGAACAGCTCGGGGTCCGCGGGTACGCGGCCGTAGTTGACGGCGGCCGCGGCGAACGGCGAGCGTGCAGCCGCGGTGACGGCGAACCCGCCGCCCATGCAGAAGCCGATGACGCCGATCCGGTCGGCGTCCACGATCGGGCGGTCGGCGAGCCACGCGCGGGCATGCTCCACCCGGTCGGTCGTCGAGCGTCGGGTCGGATCCAGCATGTCGCGGACCGTCCGGGCGATGCAGCGTGGACCGCCGTCGAACAGCGCCGGAGCGAGCGCGACGTAGCCCATACCCGCGAGGTGGCGGCAGATCCGGCGCGTGTCGGCATTGAGCCCCGCCGCCTCGTGGAGCACGACGACGCCCGGCCACGGACCGTCCCCGTCCGGCACGGCCAGCACACCCGCCAGTCCGTCGAGGTCGACGTCGAGCACGGATCCGGTCGCGGCCGTCATCGGTCCCCCCGGTCACGCAGCAGAGGCATGACCCGCACGGCGTCGAGCGCGGCCAGGTGGGGCAGCGGGTCGAGACGGTGCTCGAGCACGTGATCGGTCAGCTGTTCGCGGACCACCTCGGTGAGCTCGGCCGGATTCCAGGGTTTGGCGATGTAGTGGTCCAGACCCGCGTCGTTGACCGCCCGGATCGTGTCCTGCTGATCGGCCTGACCGGTGACCAGGACCTTGCGTGCGGCGACGGTCCGTTCGTCGTCGAGCAGTTGCACCAGGAAGTCCACGCCGCTCGTGCCGGGCAGCCGGTGGTCGGCGAGCACCAGCGCGAGGCGGTCACCGTCGGCCTGGAGCTCGTCGATCACCGCCCAGGCGTCGTGCACGTCCTCGGCGACCTCGATCCGGATCGTCGCGGCGAAACCCGCCAGATCACGGGCCAGTGCCTCGCGCACGGGCGGTTCGTCCTCCAGGACGAGCACCGTCAGCTGCATCCTCGTCTCCCGGTCGTGGTGGTGGTGACTGTTCAGCCCGTCGGTGCCTCGGACGGGCCGCCGATCGGCAGGACGACGGTGGCGACCGTGCGTCCCGGGTCCGATGCCAGCTCGATGGTGCCGCCGTGCTGCTCCACGATACGCCGCGTGATCGCCAGACCGAGCCCCAGCCCGTAGCGCACGGTGCCGTGCTTGGTGGTGAAGCGCGGCTCGAAGACGCGGGGGAGCACCTCGGGATCGATGCCCGGACCGTCGTCGATGATCCGCACCCGGACGTGGTCGGGATCGGGATGGTCGGTCGCCACCTCGATGGTGCCGTCCCCGTCGAGTTCCTCCGCGGCGTTGACCAGCAGGTTGGTCCACAGCTGGTCGAGTTGGCCGGCACGGGCGCGCACGGCGGGGAGTTCGCCGTAGCGGCGGACGAGCTCGACACCCCGGAGGCGATGGGCGGTCAGTCGGATCGTGTCCTCGAGGCCCTGGTGGACGTCGACCCCATCGGTCGGCTCGGCATCCGGTCGGGCGTAGGCCTTCAGGCTCGCGACCAGTTCACCGATCCGCGCGGAGGCGACCTCGAGGTTGTGGACGGCACCGCCGATCCCCGCGGCGGACTCGATGAGCGCGAGCGTGGACTCGTCGCTGTCAGCCAGGGCGGCGGCGTCGGCCGGGTCGTCGATGCCCGCGGCCATCAGGCGGGTGGCCAGCGTTCGATCACCCAGCGCCGCCGTGAGTGCGCGTCGGGTCGCGCGATCATCGGCCGTGCTCCGCGGTGCCCGGTCGCGCGTCGCGGTCATCGCCCGTTCGGCGAGTGTTCCCTGCGGGTGGGTGGTGAGGATGGCGGTCAGGTCCTCGCCGACGTAGCTCGCGGCCCGCTGCAACGCGGCGACGGGGTTGTTGAGTTCATGGGCGATCCCCGCCGCCAGTTCGCCGAGGGTCGCGAACCGGGCCTGTTCGACGAGTTCCAGGCGGGCCTGTTCGAGCTGGTGCAGTGCGGTCGCGAGCCGCTGGCGCTCCTCCTCGAGCTCGTGGTTGAGCTGGATGCGCTCCACCTGGAGTTGCTCGGAGCGTCGGAGGCGCTCGGCCAGCGCCCGGATCGCCACCGCGGCGAGCGCGTCACCGACGCCGGGTTCGGTGCCGACCGCGCGGTCGAGCTGTTCCAACGACAGGTGCACCACCTCCACCTCGGTGGTGGTCCTGGCGGTGAAGAACGCCCGGCGCTGCTGGGCGAGCGACAGCAGCCCGATGACCGGTCCCGTGGACCCGTGATGGAGGCGGATCTCGCCGACCTCGGTCGTCCGGCTCAAGGCGACGCGCCCACGCAGGACGACCAGGACGGCGTCGACGCCGACGTCCTGATGGGTGAGGCGGACGCCGGCGGGCAGCTGCAGTCGCGGCCGGGGACCGAGCACCCGCTCGATCGCGGCCAACAGCCGGCCGGTGACCTCGGCGGGGTCGAGCTCGAGGTCGCGGAGCAGTTCGCTGTGTGGGCGCTGCAGGGGGCGACCGTCATGGGTGACCAGCGCCCGGGCCCGTGGGTCGTCCGGATGCTGCTCGTGGAGCCAACGCGACAGGTGCGAGCGGGCATGGGTCGCGAGGGTTCCGGCCGTCCATGGCACGGCGATGATGGCGTCGAGCCGGTCCCGGTCGATGGCGCGGGCCAGGTCGTCGTGGGCCCGTCGTTCGGTGACCAGCAGGGTGGCGGCGGACCGCAGGCCGGGATCCCGGTCGAGTTCGTCGACCATCGCGTCGATGCCGTCGAGCCCGCTGGTGAGGACCATCAGAGCGACACGATGGCCGTCCCCCGTCTCCGCGAGCACCCGCCGGGCCGCCACGGTCGACGTGACCGCCACGATCCCGGCGACGTCGCGCAGGCCGTCGCGCAACTCGGCGGCGATCGCCGGGCCGAGGGGCTCCGGGGCGACGATCAGCGCGAGCAGGGTGTCCGGGGTCGGCGTGGCTCCTGGCGTTGGCCCGGCCGCCGACGTCGGCGTGGCTCCCGGCGTGCTCACAGCAGCCCCGCCCAGTCCCACAGCACCGGCATGGCCACGGCGAGCAGGACCGCCCCGACGGCACCGACCAGCAGCCCGTTGACCGCCATGGCCTTCGTGTCGATCTCCCCGGTCGCATACGCGATGGCGTTGGGTGGCGTGGAGATCGGCAGGGCCATCGCCAACGCGCACGCGAGCGCCACGATGACCCCGATGGCGGTCGTGTCGATGGGCAGGCCGATCGCCAGGCTGAGTGCCAGCGGTACCAGCAGGTTGGCGGTCGCCGAGTTGGAGATCACGGTGGACAGCCCGAGCCCGACGACGACCAGCAGCGCGACCAGCAGCGTGAGCGGCATGGCCTCCCACGCCACCAGACCGAGCAGCCAGGCGTCGAGTCCGGTCGCCCCGATGCCCACTCCCAGCGCGATGCCGCCGGCGACCAGCCACAGCACCGGCCACTGCAGCGCCTTGATGTCGTTGCCGTCCATCACCTGGGTGCCGAGCAGGACGACCACCGGGACGAACCCGACGGTCGACGACGAGATCCCGTGCAGCGGTTCGGTCAACCACAGCAGGACCGTGCCGCCCGCGGCGAGGTAGAACACGATCGCGGCCGGGGAGCGGTCGAACGACGACGACAGCTCCAGTTCCATCGGGGTGTCGGTCGCGATGTAGCGGCGGGTCAGCAGCCACCAGGAGAACAGCAGCACGATCACCATCAGCGGCACGGCGAGCAGCATCCAGCCGAGGAACGACACTCCCTCGCCCTGGGCTTCGAGCGCTCCCAGGGCGATCGCGTTCGGGGGGCTGCCGACCGGTGTCCCGATGCCACCGACGTTGGCGGCGATCGGGATCGCCAGAGCCAGTCCCGTGCGGGCCTTCCCGGCGGGGAGTGCGGCCAGGATCGGGATGACGACGGCGAACATCGTCGCGGTCGTCGCGGTGTTGGACACGAACATCGACAGCAGTGCGGTGATGCTCATCAGGCCGAGCACGGTGCGCCGGGCGTTGCCGGCGAAGGGGCGCAGCATGACGGCGGCGAGGTTGCGGTCGAGGTCGAACTTGCTCGCCCCGTCCGCGATCAGGAAGCCGCCGAGGAACAGGATGATGACCGGGTTCGCGAGTGCGGCGAAGTAGTCGCTGGCGGCCAGGGTCGACTCGGCGGCCGCGGCGGGCAGGGCGACGAGTGCCTGATCGGAGATCATCAGGACCTCGAGCAGGATGACCAGCACGGCGGTCGCGACCAGCGGGATCGCCTCGGTCACCCACAGCACGATCGCGAGCAGGAAGATGGCCAGCATCCGTTGGCCGGCCGGCTCGAGCCCGGGCACGTCGATCAGCAGCGGGACCAGGAACGCGACGACGCCGACGAGCAGTCCGACCCACTGCAGCCGCGTCGGCTGCGGCAGGGTCGGGCGCGGACGCGGTGCCGGGGCTGGTCGGGTCATGGCCGGAGCCTAGAGGTTGGCACGGCCCCGGATCGGTCCGCCGGTCACCGTGTTCAGTGCGGCTCGAGGCCGGTCACGTGGATCCCGGCATGCGCGTCGTGGCGACGGTTGATGTCGATCAGGACGGCGGTCAATGCCTCGAGGTGGCGGGCGTGGCGCAACCCACCGACATCGACGCCGCCGTGGGTCGCCACCGTCCCGGCCAGTTCGATGGCCACGCGTTTGGCGTCGTCGTCCTCGCCACAGACCATGACCGTGGCCTCGTGGGGGTCGCCTGCGAGCAGCAGCGGTGCGGGCAGGTGGTGGAAGGCGGCCACGACGCGGGCGTCGGGGACCAACGCCGCGACCTCCTGCGCGGCGGAGCCGCCGGGCACCTCGGGCGCGTGTGGGCCGTCGGCGTCGAAGGCGAGCGGATTGACGCAGCAGATCAGGACCCGGCCGGCGAGCCGTTCGGCCAGGGGGGCGAGCGTGGCGGCCTGCGCGTCGTAGGGCGTGCACAGCACGACCGCGGCCTTGTCGTCCACCACCTCGGCGTTGGCACCTCCCCGCACGGTCCCGGCGACCGGCGCGAATCGCGCGTCGAGGTCCGCGGTCAGCTCGGCGGCCACGGTGGCCGCCCGATCCGGGTCACGGGAGCCGAGGATGACCCGGTGACCGGCGCGGGCGAACCGGCTGGCGAGCCCACGCCCCTGCGCCCCGGTGCCACCGAGCAGTCCGATGTCCAGGCCGGTCCGGTCCGCCATGTTCGTCCTCTCCCACGTGGACGGGGCTGCACCCCACACGTTGGGGTCGACCCTAGGTCCGCGCGATCGGCCGGGTCCATGGCACCGGGCTGGTCCCCGGTCCGGTCGGGTCGGCGACGATCAGGCCGGTGGCAGACGGATCGCGTGGATCCAGCCCGGAGGCGACGGTGGCTGCTGCCCGTCGGCGCGGCCGAGCAGCACGGCGATCACGCGACGACCCGGCAGCGGTCGCGCGGGCCAGGGCGTGAACCCGTCGGTGAGCACGACCAGCGTGTCCGGCCGCCGACGATGGGTGCCGAGGTGGCTGATCGCCGGGCGCAGGTCGGTCCCACCGCCGCCTCGCAGCGCCAACGTCCGGGCCGAGCGCAGCGTCGGCACCTCGTGGACGGCCACGTCGGCGGTCACCACGACCCGGTGGTCGCGGTCGACGCCGGCCCGGCGACAGATGCCGTCGAGTTCCGCGAGGGCAACGTGCAGTTGCTCCTGCGTCATCGACGAGGAGGTGTCGATGACGACGCCGACCGTGATCCTCGGCTGCTGCAGCCCGGGCGTGACCACCCGTGGGATGCGCCGGCGGCCGGGCCGCCGGTAGGTCGATGTCAGGGTGCCGGCCCGGGTCGCGAACGAACGTCGCAGTCCGACCCGTAGCTGCTGACGCCAGTCGATCCGGGGCGGCTCGAGTTCGTGTCGCGCCCACCGCTGCCACCCGCCGGGCACGGTGCCGGGTTCGACCCCGTCCACCTCGCCCCGACCGGCGGCGTCGATGGCCCCGGCGGCGGCCCGTCGCGCGAGGTCCTGTTCGATCGCGCTGCGGCCCGGGACGGCTGCATCGTCGCCGTCGAGCTCGCCCGGCTGGGGGTGCCCACCCGAACCCGACCCGCACCGGGGGTCGCCGAGCAGCGCCGCGGCCGCGGCGAGGTACTGCTCGGCGAGCAGGCCGTCCGGCTGACCCAACGATGTCGGGGTGACCGGCGAACCCGGGAGATGGACACCGGCGGCCACGAGGTCGTCGTTGATCTCCGCGTCCGCGGCGATGTTCCACTGCAGGGCTCCCACGTCCGGCTGCTCGGCTGCCCGGGCGTGGTGGTCGCGCAGCAGGTGGCCGACCTCGTGCAGCAGCACCCCCGCCGTGCCGCGGACGCCCCACGAGCGGATGCGGGCCGGGTCGACGTAGAGCCGCCAGCGGGCATCGACCGCGAAGGTGTCGAGTCCGGGGGTGCGTACCAGCACGACCTCGAACAGTGTCGAGGCGAGGTACGGCATCGCCTCGGCGGCCAGCAGCCGGGCGGCGGCGAGGTCGGCGCGTTCGTCGTCGGTGAACCGCCGGTCCTCGGTGAACCGCCGGTCCTCGGCGTCGCTCACGAGGCGAGCAGCCCGGCACGACCGAGCACCGGCTCGAAGTCCAGCAGCGCGTCGGGGATCGCCGCATCGGCCGGCCGTGCCGCGAACAGCGTCCGCGCCGCGACGGCGGCCACGTCCACCGGTGCCAGGCGCAGGATCTCCCAGGCCGCCGTCCACGCCTCGGCCGTGCCGCGCGCGACCGCGACGCTGGCGACCCCGGCCAGCACGGCGAACACCTGGTCGTCGCGCGCGCCGGGCTCGAAGGCGATCACGCCGTCGAGTACCAGCGACGGATCCGGCAGGTCGCTGTGGCGCGTCCAGGTCAGCCACTCGAGCCCGGCGGCTTCGCCGACCAGGCCGACGGCCGCGGCCCGACGGGCCTCGAGCGCATCGGCGGGCAGGTACGCGACGAGGCGTTGCAGGTGGTGCCAGGTCCGCGGGCTGGGCCAGGCCCCGCCGGCCC
>CAYTLZ010000050.1:16438-21181 GCA_964438785.1 uncultured Actinomycetota bacterium
ACGAGGCGTTGCAGGTGGTGCCAGGTCCGCGGGCTGGGCCAGGCCCCGCCGGCCCGGGTCGGATCGGCCGGGCAGTCGTCGAAACGGGCCGGCCGGGCGCGCAGGAACCCGAGCACCTGGGCGGTCGCCCGGGCCCGCTCGGCGTCGTTGCCCGCGCGCAGCGCCACGTCGTCGCGTCGGGCGGTCGCGGTGTCGAACCCGCCGGTGAGCCCGTCGGCGAACACCTCGAGGTCGGGTCGGTGGGTCAGATGCAGGAACCGGTTCGCGGTCGGTGCCTCCAGCTCCCAGCCGCCGGCGGCGAGGTCCGCCGGGTTGGCCGCCGCGATGATCCGGGTCGCGGGCGGCAGGGCCAGGTCGCCGACCACCTTCTCCATCGCCACGCGCAGCATCGCGGCCTGGACGGCCGGTGACGCCGTCGACAACTCGTCGAGGAACAGGTAGCCGCCGCCCGCCTCCACCAGGTCACGCGCCCACCGTGGCGGGGCCAGGACCACCGAGCCGTCGGGCTGCACGACCGGCAGTCCGGCGAGGTCGGCCGGTTCCCGCAGTGAGCCGATCACGGTCGCGACGTGGCGGTCGTCGAGCCGGCCCAGCGACGCGATGAGCGCCGACTTGCCCGTGCCCGGTGAGCCCCAGAGCAGCACGGGGACGTCCGCGGCTCCGGCGGCACGCAGCACGGTCAACAACGTCGAGGTGGTGGTCATCGAGCGGTCCCGATCGGGGTGCGGTGGGGGGTGCCGGACCGCGGCGAGCGCCGATGCGGCCCCGGGTGCAGTGCGGCGGCGACCGCGTGCAGTCGTCGCCAGCGCTGCACCCGGTCGCTGGCGGTCTCGCCGGCGCGTCGGGCGATCTCCAGCACGACCGGTTCGAGCGAGGGCACGGGTCCGTGGCGCTCCAGCAACGCCACCAGGGTCTCGGCGACATCCGCCGGATCCAGCAGCGCCCCGGCGAGTGTGAGCTCGCGGCGCACCGCCACCTCGCGTCGGTCGTCCGGGCCACCCGGGCCACGGGCGCCCAGCAGCAGTCGGCGCAGCTGCGCCTCGAGCCGCGGCCGAGCCTGCGCGGCGGCCCAGGCACGGACCGCCGCCGAGGCCACGGTCCGGTGCCGACGCACTTGGCGCAGTACCTCGTCGGTGTCGGGCGCACCCGGTAGGCCGTGCAGCCGGGCACCCGCCATGGCGTCGAGCAGGACCGGCAGATCCCCCGGATCGTGATGGTCGAGTCGGGGCCACCAGCCAGCCAGCGCGGCGGCGGTCAGCGGATCGAGCAGTGCCAGCAGCCGGTCGTGCTCGCGCAGCTGTCGGGCGAATCGGTGCCGCAGTTCGTCGCTGCGCCGGCACCGCAGGCAGTCGACGCGGCCCGGGTCGAGGGGCTCGCCACCGGCCGGGAGGCGACCGCAGATGGTCATCGCGTGACCGAACATCGCCACATGGGTCCGGCCGCCGGCCAGCGGCCTGCACCCGACCAGCCCGCCGATGGAGGCGGGCGGCAGGACCGCGACGCCGACGGCACCGTTCCCGGCGACCGCCTGCGGATCGTGGGCGCACGCGCCGTGGCCCGCGGGCTCGGGGTGCAGGCCGTCGGGGGCTCCGGCACCGGCGCGCAGACCGACCGTGACGAGGTGTCGGCCGTCCGCGTCACACAGGGTCCCGGGCACGCCGGGGCGTGGCTCGGCGCCACGGTGGCCGCGCCGGGTCAGCCACATCCGCAGCGTGCCGGTGGTGACGGTCGGTGCGGGCCCGGCCGCCCCGGCGTCGGCACTGTCGGCGCGGTCGACGAGCATCACCGCCACGCCATCGAACCGTCCCATCTCGTCCCCTGCCCCTCCGGCGGGCACCCCGGAGCGAACAGGTGTTCTATGGTTCGGGCCTCGCGACGTCAACCGCCCGCGCGGTCCGGGCAGCTCGGCGTGCGGGCCCGCGACGAAGGGCGATGGAGTGGGTCGGGCTACGCTCACGGTCCGAGTCCGTCCCACCGAAGGTGCACCGCCGATGCCCCGCGTTGCGGTCGATGTCCTGCTCAAGCGTGAGATCCTCGACCCGCAGGGTCGCGCGATCGAGGAGGCGCTGCCCGGCATGGGGCACGACGACGTCGCCGAGGTGCGCGTGGGCAAACACCTCGAGTTCCACATCGACGTCGGCACCGACGAGCTGGCTGCCGCCGTCGACGGGTTGTGTGCCGGGTTCCTGACCAACCCGGTCATCGAGTCCTACCGCTGGCGGGTCATCGCCGAGGACGAACGCGCCGACGCGTGAAGGGTCGCCGCCGACACCGTCGCCGGGGTCGGGGCCCCACGGATCGATCGAGGGTGGGATGAGCAGGCAGGATCAGCCGGACGACGGCCGTGCGGACGCACGGTCCGGGCGTGACGTGCTGCCGCCCATGGTCGACGACGGTCTGCCGACCCTGCCGACCGGCGAACCGGTGCTGCAGCGCTGGTTCGTCGTGGCGCTGCTCGCGCTGGCCGCGCTCGCCATCGCCGTGACGGTCTGGGGCCTGCTCGCGATCGATCGGGACCCGCTGACCGCGGCCGAGCGTCGTCCCGCCGGCGGGCCGGAGGTCACCATCGCCCGAGGGGAGGCGATGACCGCCGAGACCCAGGAGGCGGTCCCGGGTCCCGACTGTGCCCAGGCCATCCGTCTGGTCGGCGACAGCGGCTCCCGGGCGGCGGCCAGTGTCGCGATCGAGGGAGCCTGCGAGCTGATCGCGACCGGTGATTTCCCCCGGGCACGTGAGGGGCTGGTCAACTGGATCGCCAACGGCGGCCAAGCCCGGATCGCCACCTTCGAGCTGGCGGGTGTCGAATCCTCCACGCGCGTCGAGGACGGCCGGTTCATCATGGAGTTGAATGCCAAGTTCCAGTTCGAGGACGCGGTCAGCGGGACCCCGGCCGTGATCCACCAACTGGAGCTGATCGCCGATGACAGCTGGCCGGGACAGCCGGTCGCGGCACGGACGGAGCTGGAGGCGGCCCGTGCCCAACAGCGCGCGTGTGTGGCCCTCGATCTCGGTGACGAGGCCCCCCGCGGCTGCCGCGACGTCGATGAGTTGCTGGCCGAGGACGACCCCATCGCGACCCTGATCGACGTCGGCTTCCGCGATGCAGGTTGATCCCGGAGCCGCCACGCCGGCCCCGGAACCCGACCCGTTCGCCGAGCTCCAGCGCCGCACGTTGCGCGTGCTGGTCGCCAGCCAGATCCTGGGTGGTATCGGCGTCGGTGCCGGGCTGGCCGTGGTCAGCCTGCTCGCCTACGAGCTCGCCGGGACGGCGGCCCTGTCGGGAGTGCCGGCCACCGCATCCACGATCGGTGCCGCCGCCGCGGCGATCGCCATCGCCCGGATCTCGATCCGGCGGGGGCGACGTCCCGGGCTCGTGGCCGGCTACCTCGTCGGGGCGCTGGGTGCCACCCTGGCCATCGTCGCGGCGGTCACCGACGGGTTCAGTCTCCACGTCGTCGCGTCGTTCGCGATCGGCTGGGCGAGCGCCGCCAACCTGCAGGCCCGGTACGCCGCGACCGACCTCGCCCCACCGGCGTCGGGGGCGAAGGCCCTGTCGACCGTGGTCTGGGCCACCACCGTCGGGGCGGTGCTCGGCCCGAACCTGACCGGTCCGGGTGAGGCCCTGTCCGCGACGTGGTCTCTGCCGCCCCTGGCCGGGGCGTACGTCTTCGCGGTGGTGTCGTTCCTGACGGCGGCGTTGGTCCAGTTCGTCGGACTGCGCCCCGATCCGCTGCTGCACCTGCGGGCCGGCTCGCCGGCCGTCGACGCGGCGACGTCCGCGCGTGACGGCAGCCTGTCCCTGGCGCTGCGCACCGTGCGCGAGCAACCGGCGGCGCTGGCGGCGCTGCTGTCCATCGCTGCGGCGCACGCCACCATGATCGGGGTGATGGTCATGACCCCGGTGCACATGGAGAACCACGGGGCCGTGCTCCGGCTGGTCGGGATCACGATCAGCCTGCACATCGCCGGCATGTACGCGTTCAGTCCCGTGGTCGGGTGGTTCGCCGACCGGGTGGGACGGCGGCCGGTGCTGCTGGCCGGCTTCGTGCAGTTGGCGGCCGCGGGCGTGCTGGCGGCCACGGTGCCCTCGACCGGCAACCCGGCGTTCCAGTTCGGGCTGATCCTGTTGGGCACCGGGTGGTCGTGCGCCCTGGTCGCCGGGTCGGCGCTGCTCTCCGAGGCGGTGGCACCGCCGCGTCGACCGGCGGTGCAGGGGGTCAGCGATCTGGTCATGAACCTCGCCGGTGCCGTCGGGGGCACGCTCGCGGGGGTCGTGCTGGCGGTGGCCGGGTTCGAGGCGCTGGCGCTCGGGTCTCTGCTGCTGTTGGCGGTCCCGGCGGCTGCCGTCTGGCGGCTGCCCGGACGCCCGACGCAGCCGGTCGTCCTGGACGGTCCGGATGGGGGCCCTCGCTAGACTCCGCGCACCCACCGCGGCCCTGGAGACTCCTCAGTGCGTATCGGCGTCGTGACCTTCCCCGGCTCGCTGGACGACCACGACGCACGCGTCGCGGTCGAGTCGTGTGGTGCGCAGGCCGTCGCGCTCTGGTACGCCGACGAGGACGTCGCGGGTGTCGACGCCGTGATCCTCCCGGGCGGGTTCAGCTACGGCGACTACCTGCGCTGCGGCGCGCTCGCCCACCGCGCCCCGGTCATGACCGCCATCGCCGCGTTCGCGCGGGCCGGCGGGCCGGTGCTCGGGATCTGCAACGGCTTCCAGGTGCTGTGCGAGGCCGGGCTGCTGCC
>CAYTLZ010000051.1:0-20945 GCA_964438785.1 uncultured Actinomycetota bacterium
ACCTCGTGGATCCGAAGCTCGCCGAAGTGGAAGATCGACGCGGCGAGCACCGCGGAGGCTCCGCCGAGCTGTGCGCCGTCGGCCATGTCCGCGGAGGTGCCCGCTCCCCCGGACGCGATCACGGGAATGCGCACGGCACCGGTAGTGGCCCGGAGCAGCTCGAGGTCGAAGCCGGCCTTGGTGCCGTCCCGGTCCATCGAGGTGAGCAGGATCTCCCCCGCCCCGAGTTCGGCCGCCCGCGCACACCACTCGACCGCATCGACGCCCGTGGGGGTCCGGCCACCGTGCACGTGGACCTCCCAGCCCCGGGAGGCGTCGTCCGGATCACGCCGGCGCGCGTCGACGGCCGCGACCACCGACTGGGAGCCGACCGCGTCGGCCACCTCGGCGAGCAGTTCCGGTCGGTCGACGGCCGCGGTGTTGAACGCGATCTTGTCGGCCCCGGCGTGCAGCATGCCCCGGGCGTCGGCCACCGTACGCATGCCCCCACCCACGGTGAACGGGATCGACACCTCCTCGGCGGTGCGTGCCACCACGTCATGCATGATCGAGCGCTGGTCGCTGGAGGCGGTGATGTCGAGGAAGAGCAGTTCGTCGGCCCCCTCGGCGTCATAGGTCCGGGCCAGTTCGACGGGGTCACCCGCGTCGCGCAGTTCGAGGAACCGGATGCCCTTGACGACCCGACCCTCGGTGACGTCGAGGCAGGGGATGACCCGGACGGCCAGCGCGTCCGGTGTCGGGCTGGAGGGCACGCTCACGCGTCGTCCCCGTCGCCCTCACCGGTCAGTGCCAGCGCCTGCTCGAGGGTGAAGGCACCGCTGTAGAGCGCCTTGCCGACGATGGCCGCGTCGACGCGGTCGTGGCACGTGGCCAGCACCTCGAGGTCCTCGAGCGAACTCACGCCACCCGAGGCGGTGACCGACGCGGTCGTCGCGTCCGCCACCCGGCGCAGCATGTCCACGTTGGGACCCTGCAGCATCCCGTCCTTGGCGACGTCCGTGTACACGAAACGCGGCACACCCATGGCGGTGAACCGTGCGAGGGCATCGAACAGGTCGCCGGCCTCCTCGGTCCAGCCGCGGGCCTGCAGCGTGGTGCCGCGGGCATCGAGACCGACGGCGATGACCGGCCCGACCGCATCGAGCGTCCGCTCGACGAAGCCGGGATCGGCGAGCGCCATGGTGCCGATCACCACGCGGGCCGCGCCGTAGTCGAGCGACGCCTTGACGTCGTCGAGCGTGCGCACGCCCCCGGAGGCCTGCACCCGGCAACCGGTGGCCGCCACGATGCGCTCGATGAGATGGCGGTTGCGGGGCTCGCCGGTGAAGGCGGCGTCGAGGTCGACGACGTGCAACCAGTCGGTCCCGGCGGCGGCGAACCGCTCGGCCGCAGCGACCGGGTCGACGTCGTAGATCGTCTCCTCGTCGGCGCGGCCCTGGGTCAGGCGCACGGCGGCGCCGTCCTTGATGTCAACCGCGGGATACAGGGTCAGCACGGCACTCGAACCTCGTCGGGTCGTCGGATGTCGCACGAGCCTAACCATCCGGCACCCGGCCTCGGCGACCGACCACCCCACCGGCCCGCCGGCCGTGGCACGCTGTCGCCGTGGCGAGGAGACCGCCCATGGAGCTGGCATGAGCCTGGTCGAGCTGCGCGAGGTCGAGGTCCGCCGCGACGGCGTGCCGGTCCTGCGCGACATCTCGCTGACCATCCCCCACGGCGAGCGGTTCGCGCTGCTCGGGCCGTCGGGCTCCGGCAAGACGACCCTGCTGCGCGTGCTGGCCGGGGTCGAACGGGTCGCGGCCGGGCAGGTGCTCTTCGACGGCGTCGACGTCACCCACACCCCGCCGCGCGAGCGCGACACCGCGATGGTGGACCAGGTCGCGACGCTGCTCCCCCACCTCGACGTCGGTCACAACGTGGGCTTTCCGCTGCAGGTCCGCGACGTCGACGGTGACGAGGTCGATGACCGGGTCCGCGCCGAGGCCCGGTCCTTCGGCTTCCTCGACCGACTCCGGCGCCGTCCCCGCACCCTGTCGACCGGACAACGCGACGAGGTGGCACTCGCCCGGGCCCTGGTGCGGCGGGTCGGCCTGCTCCTGCTCGACGAACCGTTCGCCCATCACGACACGCCCCGAACCTCGGACCTCGTCCGGGACCTCATCACCACGCAGCAGGGCTACGACGTGACCCTGATCGCCTCGACCAACGACCAGCGCATCGCGCTGGGGATCGCCGAGCGCTGCGCGGTGCTCAACGAGGGCCGACTCATCCAGGTCGACACCCCGCAGGAGCTGTTCGCCCGGCCGATCGACCGCTTCGTGGCGGGCTTCGTCGGGACCCCGCCGATGAACCTGATCCCCGGCCGGGTCGAATCCGCCCGCACCGGGGTACGCATCGTGGCCGGTCCCCTGCGCCTGCGCAGTTTCGCGCCGACGGTGACCAGCCTGGCCGGCCAGGCCGTCACCGTCGGCGTCCGCCCGCACGACCTGCGCCTGCCGGACGGCGGTGTCGAACCGGCGCTCGAGGAGGTGGTGCGCCGGGTGGTCGACACCGGCAGCCGCATCGAGGTGGCACTCGGCGGTGACGAGCCCGAACTGCTCTCGCTCATCCCCCGTCCGGCCCCGCGGGTCGGCTCCCTACTGTCGCTCCAGCTCGACCCGGCCGCGGTGCACCTGTTCGATGTCGAGGGCCGTGCGCTCGCCCACGGGGTCTGAGCCACCGGGTGGGCGCGTTCAGTCGAGCGTCGCCAACCAGTTCGCCAGCAGCCGCGCGCCGACCGGCCCGGACTTCTCCGGGTGGAACTGCGTCCCGACCACACTGCCCTCGCGGACCAGACACGGGAAGTCGACGCCGCCGTAGGTCGTCCGGCCGACCACGTGGGCCGCATCGGTGGGCACGGCGTAATAGCCGTGCACGAAGTACAGCCGCTCGCCGGCCACACCGTCCAGCAGCGGATCGTGCGCGGCCCCCTCGGCCGCGTGCACGAGATCCCATCCGAGGTGCGGCACGATCGCCGACGGGGGGAACCGCTCCACCCGCCCGGGAAGCAGTCCCAGCCCCGGTTCGTCGCCCTCGTCGGACGCCTCGTAGAGCAGCTGCATGCCGACACAGATCCCGAACACCGGCCGCTCGGCGACGATGAAGTCCGACACGACCTGCTCGAGCCCGCTGCGCCGCAGCGCGGCCAGGCAGGTGGCGAAGTGACCGACACCGGGGATGACCAGCACGTCGGCGTCGGCGGCGCGCACCGGGTCGTCGGTGACGACGGCGTCGGCCCCGGCGGCGTCGAAGCCGCGTTTGGCGGAGCGCACGTTGCCGGCGTCGTAGTCGAGCACGGCCGCGACCGGCCGCGCCCGCCCGGACGGACTCACTGCAGGACGCCCTTGGTCGACGGGGTCCCCGTACCGGTCACGGCGACCGCACGCCGCAGCGCCACCGCGACGGCCTTGAACACGGATTCGAAGGTGTGGTGGGTGTTGTCACCGGACAGGTTGTGGACGTGCAGCGTGATGCGTGCGTTGGCCACGACCGCCTCGAAGAAGTGCTTGATCAGGCTGGTCTCGAACCCGGTGCCGATGACCTCGATCGGGACCGTGCAGTCCCACACGAGGTAGGGCCGGCCCGACAGGTCGACCGCGACCCGCGTGAGGGCCTCGTCGATCGGCACGGTCGCATCGCCGAACCGTTCCACACCGGTGCGATCCCCCCACGCCTCGGCGAGTGCCTGCCCGAGCGCGATCCCCGCATCCTCGACGGTGTGGTGCGCGTCGATCTGCGTGTCCCCGTTCGCCTTGACGACCAGGTCGAGCCGACCGTGACGTCCGAGCTGATCGAGCATGTGGTCGAAGAACGGCACGCCGGTGTCGACGTCGCTGGTCCCGGAACCGTCGAGGTCGACCTGCACCTCGATGCTGGTCTCCTTGGTGGCGCGTTCGACGCGGCCGACACGGGTACTCACGATGCGGGTCCTCTCGGGACGGGGACGGGCGGGATCCGGTGACCGGTCAGGCTATGCGCCCAGCGCGTCGTCGAGCGCCGCCAGGAACGCATCGTTCTCGGCGGCGGTCCCGACCGTGACCCGCAGACACCCCTCGAGCCGCGGCCGGGTCGAGAAGTCACGCACCAGCACGCCCCGCTCGAGCAGGCGATCGAACAGGTCGGGCACGGCCGTGCGGATCAGCAGGAAGTTGGCGGCGGACGCGAACACCTCGACGTCGTCCCGGGCCCGGAGCGCGGCCGCGATGCGGTCCCGTTCGGCGGCGACGCGCCCCCGGTGCTCGAGGAACACCTCCTCCTGCTCGAGCGCGACGAGCCCGGCGACCTGCTTCATGGCATCGAGGTGGTAGGGCAGCCGGACCTTCTGGACGTCCTCGATCACCCAGTCGGCACCGAGCAGATACCCGAGGCGCAGACCCGCCAGGCGGAACGCCTTGGAGAACGTGCGCACGATGACCAGCCGCGGCAGCTCCGCCAGTAGCGGCAGCACACTGGCCTCCGGCGCGCCGAACTCGACGTACGCCTCGTCGACGACGATCAGCGCCCGGGAGTGGTCGTGCAGGGCCCGGATCGCCGCGTGGTCGACCGGGGTGCCGACGGGGTTGTTCGGGCTGGGCACGAGCACCAGGTCCGGATCGTGGTCCGATACGGCCGCACGGGCGGTGGCGGGGCTCAACCGGAAGTCGTCGTCGAGGTCGACCTGCACATCCGGGGTCGCCGAGGTGCGACACAGCTCCGGGTACATCGAGTACCCGGGCCGCAGGTGCAGCGCGAGCCGTCCGGGCCCCCCGTAGGCCGACCGGAGCTGCAGCAGGCTCTCGTTGGAGCCGTTGGCGGCCCAGACGTTGGCGCGGGTCAGTCCGACCCGGGCTGCCAGGGCGTCGCGCAACGCGTGGTGCGGCCGGTCCGGATACCGGTTGAGGGTGAGCTCCTGCAGCCGGCGGCCGACCTCCTCGAGGTAGCCGACTGGCGGCGGCTCGGCGGTCTCGTTGGTGTTCAGCCGCACGGCCACGTCGAGCTGCGGCGCGCCGTAGGGCGCGACGTCGCGCAGCGCGTCACGGACCGGTACGCGGTCGGTGCTCACGCCGTGCCCGGTGCGGGGCCCGGATCCCAGGCGACGTCCATGCCGGCGACACCGGTCGGCGGCCCGTCCTCGAAGCGCACCTCGACGGCCCGCCAGTGCGCCGGCAGGTCCTCCGAGTGCGACAGCTCACGGACGTCGGGCGACAACGCCCGCAGCGCCTCTTCACTGCACTCCACGAAGTTCACGGCGACCAGGAACGACGAGGTGGTGAGCCCGCCGGCGAAGCGGGCGGTCCCGACCGTGGGCAGCGTGTGGTTCGGTCCGGCGGCGTAGTCACCGAGCGTCACCGGGGTCAGCTCCCCGATGAACGTCGTGCCGGCGTAGCGCACCCGTTCGGCGACCTTGCGGGCGTCGGCGGTCTGGACCTCGAGGTGTTCGGCGGCGAATGCCTCGGCGACCTCGATGGCGTGATCGATGTCGTCGACGAGCGCGACCGTGCCCTGGTTGTCGATCGCGGTGGTGATCCGCTCGCGGTGGTGCGACGCGGCGATCTCCTCCTCGAGGGCGGCCTCCACCGGCGCGACGAGCTCCGGGTCGGTGGTGATCAGCAGCGAGGTCACCAACTCGTCGTGTTCGGCCTGCCCGACGAGGTCGGCGGCGACGATCCGCGGGTTGGCGGTCTCGTCGGCGATGATCGCCACCTCGGTGGGCCCGGCGTAGCCGTCGATGCCGATCTGGCCCTCGGCGGCGAGCTGGCTCTTCGCGAGCGAGACGTAGAGGTTGCCCGGGCCGACGACCTTGTCGCAGCGCGGGACGCTGGCGGTGCCGTACGCCATCGCGGCGACCGCCTGGGCCCCACCGATGCGCACCACCCGGTCGACGCCGAGCAGCTTCGCGGCCGCCAGGATCGTGCGGTTCGGATAGCCGTCACGGTTGCCATCGGCGTCGGTGCCCGTCGGCGGCGTGCACAGCACGATCTCCTCGACCCCGGCGACCTGCGCCGGCACCACCGTCATGATCACCGTCGAGGGGTAGGCGGCCTTGCCACCCGGGACGTACACCCCGGCCCGCTGGATCGGGTTGAACCACACCCCCATCCGGGAACCGCCCCGCTCGTCCTCCCACGGCTGCGGCTTGGCCCGCTCGTGGAACCAGCGCACGTTGTCGGCGGCCTGTTCGATGGCGTGACGCAGCTCGGGGGTGAGCTGGTCGACGGCGGCCTGGAGCACCTCGTCGGGCACGACGAGCTCGTCGAGGTCGACGCCGTCGAAGCGGGCGGTCAGCTCCCGCACCCCGTCGTCCCCGCGGTCACGCACCGCCGTGAGGCTCGCGTCGACGCCGGCGCGCGCCGCCTGCAGGTCGATGTGGGGCCGCGGCATCCGGTCACGTGGGTCGGAGCGGTCACCACGCAGGTCGAGAACAGCGAGTCGGGCCATGACGACGTGACCTCTCGGGACGGTCGGGAACGGGTCGGCCGCTGCGGCCGGAACACCATCGACGGGCCGTTTCAGCGTCCGACGGAGCGTACCGAGGCGTTCGCAGCCACCGCGGTCGGCGATGGCCGGCAGTGGATGCTGTCGTGGTCACCGCGCGCCGACGACGATCACGCCGACACCGACGAGGCAGAACGCGACCCCGATCAGGTCGGTGGGCAACGGTCGGTAGCCGTCGACCACGATCCCCCACAGCAGCGCGGCGACGATGAAGACCCCGCCGTAGGCGGCCACCACACGCCCGAAGTCCTGCAGTGGCTGCAGCGCATGAAGCACCCCGTAGGCCACGAGCACCATCGCCCCGAGCCCGACGAACAGCACCGACGAGCGTTCCCGGATGCCCTGCCACACCAACCAGGCCCCGGCGATCTCCGCGAGGCCGGCGAGCGCGAGCAGCGCGATGGAACGCACGAGCATGGTGGCTTCCTCCGAATCGATCCCGCTGATCTGGTCGGCCGTCGGTCTGGTTGACTCACCGGCATGATGACTCCCCCACGACCCTACGACGTCGCCGCGGCACGCCAGCGGTTCCCCTCCATGCAGGCCGGCGTCGCCCATTTCGACGGACCGGGCGGCTCCCAGGTCCCCCGCGAGGTCGGTGATGCCGTCGCCCGGACCCTGACCTCGTCGATCGCGAACGCCGGCACGGTCACCGCCGCGGAACGTCTCGCCAAGCGGTGCGTCGACGAGGCCCGTGCCGCCATCGCCGACCTGGTCGGTGGGGTGGCCGACGGGGTCGTGTTCGGGCGGTCCATGACCGCACTCACCTACCGGTTCGCCGACACCCTGGCGCGGGGGTGGTCCGCCGGCGACGAGGTGGTCGTGACCCGGCTCGATCACGATGCCAACGTGCGCCCGTGGGTCCAGGCGGCCGAGCGTGCCGGCGCGAGTCTGCGTTGGGTCGACTTCGATCCCGACACCGCGGAGCTGACCCTCGACGACGTGCGGGCCCAGCTGAGCGGGCGCACCCGCGTGCTGGCGGTGACCGGTGCCTCGAATCTGTTGGGGACCAGGCCCGACGTCCCGGCGATCGCCGCCGCGGCCCACGAGGTCGGTGCACTGGTGTACGTGGACGGCGTGCACCTGACACCACATGCGTTCGTCGACATCCAGGCGCTCGGTGCCGACGTCTACGCCTGTTCGCCGTACAAGTTCCTCGGCCCGCACCTCGGGTGCGTGATCGCGGACCCGGCGCTGCTCGAGACCCTGCATCCGGACAAGCTGCTGCCGTCCTCGGATGCCGTCCCGGCCCGGTTCGAACTCGGCACCCTGCCCTACGAACTGCTGGCCGGGACGACGGCGGCGGTCGACGTGCTCGCGGCGATCGGCGCGCCGCACCTCGACGAGACGGTGTCGCGGCGCGAGCGACTGGCCGTGTCGATGGCCGCGCTCGAGGCGCACGAGCGGGCGATGGGCGACCGGCTGGACGCCGGACTCGACGCGATCGCCGGCGTGCGCCGGTTCAACCACGCCGCGCACCGCACACCGACGACCCTGTTCGCGCTGGAGGGCGTCGCCTCCAGCGACGTACACGCCCACCTCGCGGATCGGGGCGTCAACGCCCCGGCCAGCAACTTCTACGCCATCGAGGCCTCACGCCGGCTCGGGCTCGGTGACCACGGAGCCGTCCGGGCCGGCATCGCGCCGACCACCGACACCGCCGAGGTGGATCGACTGCTCGAGGGCGTCGCCGAGTTGATCACCGCACGACCGGCGTAGAGCGTCGGGGCCGTGACGGCCCCCCATTAGACTCGCGCGATGAGCACCCGACCGAGCACGACCAGGACACGTCACCTGGATCGCCCATGACCGAGCCGGTGCTGTGGCGTGGTGCCCAGGTCCGGGTGGTCGGCCGACCCCGCCTGGGGCGCGGCCGACACCTGCGGGTCGGCACCCGGGGCGTGGTCGTCGACGCCGGGGACCATCAACTCCCCACGTTCGGGACGTCGCCCGAGGCCGGGGAGGCACCGTCGACGTCGGGAGGCCGACGGCGTCACGTCCTGATCCGGCTCGCACCGGGGACCCAGCACGAGATTCCCGGCCGCTACCTGGAGCTCGTCGCCGGGGACCATCCCCTCGAACCACAGCCGGACCCCGCGCGGGCCGCGTGGTTCGTCGAGCAGCTCGCCCCCGCCGGTGACCGGCTCGTCGCGTCGTACGTCCCCCGCTCCCTGCCGGGCGTCGCGGTCCTGCTGCCGCGGTTCCGGGCCGAGCGGGACGCGCTCCGGTGGGATCAGCTCGCCCGTGCCGAGGACGTCGGTGGGCTGCCGGCCCTGGCGGCGATGGCGTTGACGATGGCGACCGGGCCTGGGCACGAGCCTGCCGGTCCGCCGGTGCCCTCCCTGCAGGACCTGACGTGGCCACAACCGGGTGAGCTCGATCCGGCATCTGCCGCGGCACTACTCACGCAGTTGGCACCGTCGACGACCACACCGCACGCGGTCGACGTCGCCGTCTGGGAGGACTGGCCCGACGTGCCGGCCGAGCGGTTCCCCGGCGCTGCCACCGTGACCGTCGCCGATCGCCGCCACCTGTTGCTCACCGGACCGCTCGACGGCATCCTCACGCCGGTGTCGGTGGCACCGACGAGCAGCCGCTGGGACGGTGGCCCGCCGGCCAGCGGTCTGTGGTGGCCGGACGACCACGCCTGGCTGGTGTCGAGCCCGGTCGATCTGCCCTGGACCTACGTCGCCGGTGACGACGCACTGATCGAACGCCTGCTGGCCGACCCGGAGCTCGAAGGGCGCCGCACCTCACATGACGCCACGGCCGACGGCCTCTCGGCCTAGCCGACGACGCCGCACAGCGCCCCGGCGGCGAATGCTGCCGGCACGTGGTCGTGCCGGTCGGGCATGCCGCCGCGCAGCTCCACGATCCCGTTGGCCAGGTGCCTTCCTTGCGTACCGGTCGGGAACTCGAGCACCCACGGGCACAGGTCGGGCAGGTGCGGGGACAGGCGGGCGATCCATGCGTGCTCGTGCTGGGACAGGGACCTGTAGCCCTGGGCGCGCTGGTCGGCGTCCGGCTGGTAGCGCGTGGGGTCGGCCGGGGTGAACAGTTCCGCGAGCCGGTCCGGGTCGTGGTCGCCGGTCGCTTCGCCCGCGGCGTACGACAGGCCGCACAGGTGGTCGAGGGTGTCCGGGACGTCGCCGAACTCGTCGCCCAAGTCGTCGCCGAACTCGTCGGCGAGCACCTGTCGGACCGACTCGATGATGGTCGCGCGGTCGGTGCGTTGTCCGTGGAGGTCGAAGGCGCGTGGGCCGATCCACCGGCAGGCGGGACCATCACCACCGACGACGGACGGCGACACGGTGCCGGTCCGGACCAGGTCCACGAGCGCGTCCGGGGCGTCGGTGTCCATCGCAGGAGCCAGCTGCTCCTCGGCGTCATCGATGTCATGGTCACCGCCGGCGATGACCGGCATCAGCGGTTCGGTACCCGGCAGCGTGAGTGCCCCCCCAACGGCGATCACGGCCACCAGGGCGGCGACCCCGGCACCGCCCAGGATGCCGGCCGTCCGACGCCGGCGCCGCTCCTGCTGCCCGCGCTCCCAGAGTTGGCCGGCCGACGGGGCCCGGATACCGGTCGACGGATAGGCGGCCGCGAACTGATCGTCGAGGTCAGTGGACATCGGTGGCCTCCTCGGCGTGTTGCAACCGCGCACCCACGGCGTCGCGACCGCGGAAGTGCCGGTTGACCTCGTTGATGCCGACCCGGTGGACCCACGCTGCCGGGGAACGCCGCATGGCGACGCGGTGCCAGTCCCGGCTGGCCCGCACGAACGCTTCCTGCGCCGCGTCCGCGGCGACACCACGGTCACCGCCATAGCTCCACAGCATGCGCACCACCCGGACGTAGTGGTCGGCGAAGAACGCCTCGTCGCCCTCGAACCCGCCCAAGCCCCACCTGCATCCGTGTCGACGACCGCTCCCCGGTTGATGCGCCAGCACCCCGGAAGGTTGCATCGAATCCCCGGCTGATTCACGACCCCCGGTCATCGCTGTCACGGTAGTCGCCGGCCCACCGGGACCCGGGGGTACTCGAGCCCGCTGCCGTGCGGGGTCGGGTTCAGTCGAGCTGGAGTTCGAGTGCGGTCATCAGGTCGAGGGCCTCCTGCTGCTCGTCCTCGTCGGGCAGGATGAGCTGGATGCGTGCGACGACCTCGTCGGCGCGCAGCTCGATGATGCCGCTCTCGACGGCGGTCTCGCCGATGACGACCTGTCCGCCCGCACCGGTGATGGGTTCCTCGACGGGCTCGAGGGGCAGCACCAGTGCCAGTTCGGGATCGTCGAAGACCCGCAGCTCGGCGTCGATCCCGGACAGCTCGTAGGTCAGTGACAGCCCGCGCTCGAGGTCGGGGTCGGTCGCGGTCACGACGGGGCCGGCATCGGTGCGTTCGATCTCGATGCGCTCGAACGCCGCGCGCAGCTCGTCGATCGAGGTGACCGGCTCCATCGACGCTCCGGCGTCGGCGGTGAGCAGGAGCCGTGTGTCGCCGTCGTCGTAGATCGCGACCGGCACCCCCTCCGGTGTGGATGCGATGCGGATCTCGCCGTCCCAGCGTTCCTCGACGAGCTCCGCCTGCGCGCCGCCGGGCGTCTCCCCCGGGCCGGCGTCGGTGGTGTTCACGGTCAGGCCGCCGGCGTCGCCGGCGAAACGAACCGACATGCCCGCCGGATCGGACGCGACGACACCGCCGGGCGCGGTGATCGTCAACGTGCGTCCGTCCAGCGCGATCGTCTCGATCGTCTCGGGCGGGATCTCCCCCACCTCGAGGTCCGACTCGCCCGTGAACGTCGACGGCCCGGGCAGCTCGAGCACCGTGGTGCCGAGTCCGACGACGACCGCGGCCACGGCGACGCCGGCTGCGGCGACGGCACCGCGGGTGCGGTTGCGGCGACGACGTCCGTGGCGCACCACCCGCTCGAGTGGCGTGTCGTCGTCGGCAATGGCGGCCGCAGCCCGGTGCAGCTCGTCTCGCAGCATGTCCTCGGTGATCATCGCTGGACCTCCTCGCTGTCCTGCAGGCGGCTCAGGGCGCGGTGCAGCCGACTCTTGACCGTGCCGGGTGGCACATCGAGTGCCGACGCGATCCGCGGGACCTCCCAGTCGAGGTAGAACCGCAGCACGACGACCACTCGCTGCGACGTCGGGAGCGCCTCGATCGCCTCGAGCACCGTGTGATCGGCGACGACGTCGAGGCTCGGGGTGTCGAGCTCCTCGGCCGGCCGCACCGGACGTAGCCGCCGTTTGCGCAGCCAACTCGTCGCCCAGTTCATCGCGGCCCGGTAGATCCAGGCCGTCGGATCATCGAGCTGCGACACGCGTGACCACCGGGCGTAGGCACGGGTGAACGCCTCGTCCACCGCCTCGCTCGCCACCGGTGCGTCACCGAGGCTCAGCGTCAGCGCCCGACGCAACCCGTCGCGATCGCGCCGCCATACGGTCTCGAAGTCCGCGTCACTCACGTCCGTCCTTGATGGTCGCCGTACCCACTACACGCGACGACCCCCCACAAACGTTCCACCGTGACGCTGCACGGTGATGACCGCGCCGCCAGGATCGACACGCGGGGGGCCTCGGAGGCGTCATGGCACGAGCGCGATCAGGCGGTCGACGCAGGCATGCCCGCTGGGCCGTGCCTACGCCGGGGGCCGCCGCCCGTCAGCGACGCCGGTCCCGGTCTCCGCGATGGATGCCTCCGGGCGACGCGTCGGGGGTGCAATCCAGACCAGGTAGGTGATCGCCACGAGAAGGCCGACGTACACGACGCCGGAGACGCCCTCCAGGACCGAGCTGGCCGCGCCGCTCAGAGCGGCGATGACGGCCACCCCGGCGAGCCGGTGCCAGACCCGCCCGGCACCGACCACGGCGAGCGAACCCACGAAGCTGACCACCGGCAACGCTCCATCCACGGCGCCGAGCATCACCCCGTCCTGCAGCGCATCCGTCATGAAGGTCCCGACGACCCAGACCGCACCCCCACCGAGGAACGCGAGCGCACCGACCCATCCCGGCTGACCAGCAGCCACCGCCACCACCACCGGGCCGAGCCCCAGCACCACGACACCGAGCAGCAGCCAGGGGACGACCACGGCCGCTGAGCCATCACGCTGCGGCAGCGCAGCCCCGGTGAGGAGCAGTCCGACGACGATCACCTGTCCGGCGACCATCAACGAACCGCCGGTGACGACCGCGGCCCGCGGCGACAGCCGCCGCACGCGACCCACGAGTCCCCGCAGCGCGGTGATCGCCATCACCCACCACTCCGAGCCTGTCGGAGCACCAACGCAACCGTCGTCATGCGTCCCCCGTTCCGATCCTGTTCGGATGACGGAACGTTAGCCGCAACACGGCACAACCCGGCGAGGATCCGGGCGTCGTCGCCACCTCCGACGCGTCCACGCGGGCGGGTGGCACGACGTGCACCTGCACAGCCAGCCGCCGGCGCGAGGCACACCGGAGCTGCACGCGCTTCGACCGCCGGATCGGTAGGGTCCTTCGCGTCGTCACGGGGGTCTTCGTGCAGCGTCGTAAGATCGTGCGGCTGGCCGCCCTGCTGGTGGTGGTCACGGTCGTCGCGGGTGGGGCGTGGTCGGTCGGGGCCGGTCCGTTCCCGGAGCGCATCGACCGCGAGACGGCTGAGCAGGCCCGGTCGGCGTGGCGGGATCTGATCGCCGACCTGGATGACGATGTGCCGGCCCGGGCGTGCCTCGTCGCTTTCGCCGAGGAGGCGGATCCGCCCGTCCGTCGCTTCGCGTCGTCGGTCTTCGGTCCGGTCGCTGCGGTCCGCGGCCAGGTCGAGGACCTGCGTGGATGGGACTTCGAGCGGCACGTCGAGGTCGATCTGGTCGAGCCGGATGTGTTCGACGACCGCACCGCCGGCGAGCTCGGCACGACCGACGACCAGCGAGCGCAGCTGCTGCTCCGGGCCATGGACGCCATCCCCCGTGACGGGGTGTTGACGGAGCTCACCGACGAACAACGCGGGTTCGCCGGCATCTACTTCTTCGCCGGCCGGGGTCTGGTGGCGGCTGCCGACCCGGACGAACCGGAGGCCCGGGATCGTGCCACGATCGCCCACGAACTCGGGCACGCACTGGTCGATCAGCGCATCGGCCTGCCACGGACCGATCTGTGGCCCTACTCCCAGGATGCGGACCTGCGGGACGCCGCCCTGACGGTCGTCGAGGGGGATGCCGCGCTGGTGCAGTTGCGCTACTGGCTGCACCACGTCCCGATCGAACAGCAACTGGCCGCTCCCCAGGCGCTCGACCCGTATGCCGTCGATCCCGACTCCCCGGTCTTCCACCTCGATCAGCACCTCAGGCTGCCCTACCGGATCGGCCTGGATCGTGCCTGCGACGCCTGGTTGGCCGGCGGGATGGAGGCGGTCGACGCGCTCCACGACGATCTGCCCGAGACCATGCACGAAGCGATCTTCGGGGCCGGACCACCCACGATCGAGCCACCCGACCCGCAGGTCCCCGACGACCTGGACCCGCTGGGTGACGAGCCGTTCGGTGTCGGGCCACTGCTCACCGCCCTGCAGGCACCCGGCAACGACCCGAACGAGGGCTTCGACGATGCCTTCGAGCGCGCTCAGGCATGGACCGGGGGCACGGGTTGGGTGTGGACGGACGAAGACGATCCCGACGCCGGCACCGTCGCCATCGTCCTCACGGATGGCGGGACCGGCAGCGCACCGTTGTGCGACACCATTCGTGCCTGGCGTACGCGAGCTGCACCCGATGCGAGCGAGTCGACCGATGAGCTCGGGCTCGTCCGCCGCACGGCAGATCGCACCGAACTCGTTCGCTGTGACCACGACGTCGTCTGGTTCGTCGCGGGACCGGACCGCGACACGCTCGCAGCGATCGTCGAGGTCGGCTGACGGCAGTCGGTCAGGAGATCGTGGGCCGCGAGATAGGGCGGCAGTCGGATCGTCGGATGCTTCGAGCAGCAGGATGACCCCCATCCGGCGAGTCACCACTTGCCACGATGAAGGCCTTGGAGCCACCGATCACCGGCCGACGCTCGAATCGGCGTCGGCGGCGGCCACGCTTCCAACGAGTTCAGCGAACACGACAAGGTTGTCGGTGTAGCTGCGCGCCTGGGGGTCGAAACTGCCGCCGCAGGTGATCAGCCGCAGCCCGGCATGATCGAGATCGCCGTACACCACCCCCGTGGGAAACACCTCCTTGGCGAACTGCTCCACCCGCGTGACCCGAAACCGTGGCGTGGTGCCGTCCCGTCGGGTGATCACGATCTCATCGCCGACCGCGAGTTCACGCAGGTTGAAGAAGACCCCCGGCTGCCCGCCCCAGTCGACATGGCCCGCGATGACTGCCGGACCGAGCTCCCCCGGTGTGGGCGCGCCGGTGTACCACCCGGCCGGGAACCCGTCCGGGGGGACCTCCAAGGATCCATCGGCCGTCAGACCGAGGTCCAACAGCTCAGTATCCACCCCGATCGACGGGACCTGCAGGCGGACCGGTGTGGCCGCAGGCATCGTCCGTGTCGAGTCCGCCACGGTCGGCTCGTCATCCGACAGGGTCTCATCGGCACGAGGCACCGACCGGGGGCCCGCGTCCGTCGTGAGGCGGGAGGCTTCCAACGCGCGCTCAGTCGCGGTCATGACCGGCGGCGGCTCCGTCGCACCGACCACCGGCGGGACCTCGCTCGCCGGCCGGCTCTGCGGTGACGACTCCATGCCGTCCCCCGCATCGGGCGGGGCGACGACCATCGCAACGCCCAGCAGGGCGATCAGCAGCAGCCGCAGCTGGATCGGCAGCCGGGGTGCTCGTCGGTGACGGGACACCCTCACGGCCGTGCACGGCGCCGGGCGTTCGCACCCACCGCGCTTGCGGCCACGAGGAGCATGAGCGCGCCAGCGACGAGCGACAACGGAGCGCGGATGGGGCCATCGGTACCGCCGCCACCGGCGGCAACCGGCCCGTCCGGAACCTGCGTGACCTGGCTGGTCGTGCCGTCATCGGTCGGGGTGCCGTTGTCCCTTGGGGTGCCCGCACCCGACGAGCTGTCATCCCCGGTGGGTGCATCGCCTTCGACCGGAGTATCGGTCGGGGTGTCATCGACCGGGGCCTGTTCCTCCGGGGTGTCATCCACCGGGGTGTCATCCACCGGGGTGTCATCCACCGGGGCGGGTTCCTCCGGGGTGTCGTCGACGGCATCAGGTGTCGTGCACGCAGCGTTGGTGATGACGTTGGTGTCCATGGTGACCGCGCCGTTGCGCGCAAGGACCCGGCCTTGAACGGACGCGCCGGTGGTCAGCGTGATCGCGTTCAGCGCCATGACCGTGCCGGTCAGGGCGGAGCTCGTTCCGAGGGTCGCGTCACTACCAACCTGCCAGTAGACGTTGCAGGCATCGGCACCGTTGACGAGGTTCACGTCGCTGTCGCTCGCGGTGACCAGCGTGCTGGCCGTCTGGAACACCCACACGGTCTCCGGATCGCCCTCCGCGTCGAGGGTGAGCGTCCCGGTGATCTGGAACGTGCCATCTGCCGAGTCGTACACGCCACCGGTCAGCTCCTGGCCCCCGAGCTCGGTCGCCACCGTGGTGACCGGAAGGCTCCCGGCCGCCACGTCATAGGCCGTGACCAGATCGACTTTGGCTTGCTCGGCGACGGCATCATCGACGTGCAGCTCACCCTCCAGCGTCACGGACTCGAAACCCGTGACCGCGGTCCCCGGGTGAAGTCCGACATCCCCGGTGATGGTGGTCGAGCCGGTGTTGGTGATCGTGGAGCCGGCGAGCACCGCGAAGCTGTCGGCAGTTCCGAGTCCGACCGGTGCCTGCTGCGCGAACGACGACGCGCTGCCCAGGTGCAAGGCCAGCAGGACGGTCAGGGCGATGACCGTGAGGTGGCGAAGGGAGACCGCCGATGGCCGTCCGACCGTCGGAGGTGGCGTGCGTGTCATGTCTGCTCCGCTGCTCGTTGGTTGCTCGTGGTGATTCGACCCGGCCATCACCGACACGACGCGACGGACGGCGTTCCGTCGTCTCGCCCGGTGGCACAGGAGCCACATCTGGGCACGCTCCCGACGCGCAACGAGGTAGCCGGGGGACGAGCTCGGAGGTGCGCTCGAGTCCGTCCATACGGGACCTCGAGTCGCTTCACGCGGGACGCCGCCGAGTGATGGAGGGCGCTGTGCGTCAGAAAAGACAAGAAGTGCTCCGGTCCGCGAGGCTTCCCATGGGAAGCTGCGCCAGGGGCCGGAGCACAGGTGACAGTTACGTCGTCCGACGACCGTACGTCGGTTCAGATCGGGCGTTCACGAGGACGACTACCGCGTCGCCTGGTCCGCTGCGCACACGGCGCCAGCATCACCGGGAACGGTCGCACCTCGTGGCGATGCTGCACCGCCAGCCGCCCGCTTCTGCTACGACACCCACGGCGGGTCGTCGCTCAGCGGGCCTGCGCTGTTCGGGCCAGAAGCCACCGAAGGGACCTGACATGGTGTCGACCGTCCTCGCCACGATCCGGTTTCTCCGCGCGCTCGCCGCTGCGGCCTGGGACCCGGCGAGCAGGGGTGTGGTCGTGCTCGCGGTGCTGACCTTGATGACCGGGATGTTCTTCTACCGCTGGTCGGAGGGTTGGGGGTACGTGGATGCGCTGTACTTCAGCGTCACGACCCTGACGACCATCGGGTTCGGCGATCTGCTGCCGAGCAGCACGGGTGCCAAGCTCTTCACGATCGGGTACTCGTTCATCGGTATCGGCATCATCGCCGCGTTCATCACCTCGCTCGCCCAATCGATCCGCGCCCGCGACGAGCGGAAGCGTGGACGGGGACGCGACGATGCGGAGCCGGCCGGCTGATCACTCGATGCCGGCGCGGTGTGGACGTCGTCCAGCTGGTCCCGTCAGCGATGCCCGGGACCCCGTCCCCGCCAGCCGAGCGGCCAGGCTCCTGCCCACCCCGGCACGACCATTGCGGCGGCCAGCAGGAAGGTCAGCAGGGGGACCGAGGTGGAGGGCTGGGCCAGCGGGCGGCCGGCCGTTCGACCCGTGTTCGGTGCGTGTCAGGTCGGTCGGCCCGCCAGCTCGACCCGGCCGGCCGCGAAGGCCAACTCGAAGGCCTCGAAGATCGCGGCGTCGATACCTCGCGGTGACAGGGCATCACCGATGATCTCGACCCGACGGACACCGTCGAGGTCGAGCGCGGGGACCAGACGCTGGCGGGGCGTCGAACGAACGACGGTGTCGACGCCGTCGAGCCGTTCGGTGGCGCGGGTGTACAGGTGGGTGGTGACCAGTGCACCGGCGTGGACCGCCACCTCGACGTCGGTGGACACCTCGCCCCCCGCACCGTGGAACCGTTGCAGGAACAGACCCCGGTCCATGGTCGCCTCGACGAGCGGCACGATCCGCTCGAAGGGCGTGAGCACCCGCACCGTGTGTCCACGGTCGGCCAGCGCCAGCAGCAGGCCCGAGGCCTGGTTGGTGCCGTCGTCGTCGATCACGATGACCTGCTCCCCCACGCGGGCCGGTTCGCGCAACGCCTGCCAGGCGTCGACCACGGGTACCGAGCCGTCGTCGCCGACCAGGGCACTGCGGCCCTGCAGCGACGTCGCGCCACCACCGCCAGGGCCGGTGTCGCCACGGGCGCTGCCACGGCCCACCGCAGGACCCACGGGCCCGCCGCGATCACCCGGCATCCGCGCACCCGTGGCGATGACGACGCCGTCCGGGCCGAGCGCCGCGAGATCGCGGTCGGCGGCATCGGTGCCGAGCTCCACCTCGACGCCGGCCCGCTCGACGTCCCGGGTGAGATCGGTGATGAGCTGCGCCAACGTCGCCCGACCGGGAATGGTGGCCGCCAGCTGCAGTTGCCCGCCGAGTTCCTCCCGGGCCTCGATGAGGGTGACCCGGTGACCGCCCGACGCCAGATCGGCGGCCGCGCGCATGCCGGCCGGTCCCCCACCGACGACCACCCACCGCTCGGCCTCGGCGACCGACCCGGGCGACGAACGGATCGCTTCGCGCCCGACGACCGGATTGACGGTGCAGGCCACCGGCAGCCCGGACGCGCCCCGACCGAGACAGCCCTGGTTGAGCTTGATGCAGTGCGTGACGTCCTCGGCGCGGCCCTCGCGCAGCTTGGTGGCGAGGTCGGGATCGGCGATCTGTGCCCGGGTCAGGGCCACCATGTCGGCCACGCCCGATCGGACCACCTCGTCGGCGTCCTCCACGGCGGCCGCGGTGCCCGGCCCGAACACGGCGAGGTCCGGGTTGCGGGCCTTGACCGCGGCCACCTCGTCGCGCATCCAGGCAGCCGCCATCGCCGCGGTCGGGAAGACGTAGTGCGGGTTGTGGTACCCGCCCGCACCGAGGTCGATGAAGTCGAGCTTCACCTCGGCGCGCAGCCGATCGATGATGTCGAGCACGTCGGTGTTGGTCAGCCCGCCATCGGCGAACTCGTCGACCACGATCCGGATCCCGACGACCACCTCGTCGCCGACCCGGTCGCGCACGGCGCGCAGCACCTCGCGCGGGAACCGGGTGCGCCCCTCGACGTCGCCGCCGTAGGCATCGGTGCGGTGGTTGGTCAGCGGCGACAGGAACTGGTTGAGCAGGTACCCATGGGCGAGGTGGACCTCGATGCCGTCGAAGCCCGACGCGACCGCCACCTCGGCGGAGTCGGCCCAGCCGCGGGCGAAGGCGGCGAGATCGGCCGCGGTCGCCGCGGTGGTCGCGACCCCGGTCGACGGCGAGGTGATCCGGGAGGCCGAGTACACGGCGCGGGGACCGTCGGGACCGTCGGGCGACACCTGCGCGCCCTGATGGTTGAGTTGCACGAGGATCGCGGTGCCGTGCGCGTGGACGGCGTCGGTCAGCCGGCGACCCGAATCGATGGTGTCGAACCGCCAGCCGTCGGGGAACCCGTCGATCTTCGCCGATGGGTGCACGAAGCGGTTGCCGGCCACGACCAACCCGATGCCACCCTGCGCACGACGCACGAAGTAGGCGATGTCCTGATCGGTGTCGTGCCCATCGCGCCCGTAGATCCGGGAGTGCGCCGCCTGCATGAGCCGGTTGCGGACCGTCACGCCGCCGAGCTGCAGCGGGTCGAACAGTCCGGGGCCCGAGTCGGCCGGAGCCGCCCCGGTCACCGACTGCCCACCAGCTCGCTGCTCCCTCGACGTCGCCATGCGGGTTCGTCGCGCTCGTCGCCGAAGGTGCGGTCGCCGAGTTCGTCGTCGACGGCGTCGGGCCCGAAGGTCGACTTGATCTCGCCGAACAGCCCGGCCCGTCGCTCGACGCGCAGGTCGTTGCCGAGTTGGTACAGCCGGCAGGACCCGTCGGCCTGCGCGACCCGCAGCTGCACGGGGACGACGCCGCTGTGGTTGCCGAGCACGTCCTTGAGCCGGCCGACCGCGTCCGCGGTGCACTGCTCGGCAGCGAAGTTGACGACCACGGGTGAGCCGAGCGCCTCGGAGAGGTCCGGGGCCGCGACCTTGTTCGCGGTGAGCTTGACCGCCTCGTCCCGGACCTCGAGCCGGCCGTGGACGACCAGCACCGAGTCCTCGATGAGCACCTCGTGGGCGGCGCGGTAGGTGTTGGGCCAGAAGACCACCTCGACGTTGCCGGACAGGTCCTCCAGCGTGGCGACGAGGTAGGTGTCGCCCTTGCGGGTGAACTTCTTGACCAGGCCGGTGAGCACCCCACCGACGACCACGGAGGCCTCGTCGGGCTTCTCGCGCAGCTCCGCGATGGTGCCGTTGGTGTGGCGTTCGAGCACCCGTTCGGTACCGCGCAGCGGGTGGTCGGAGACGTAGAGGCCCAGCATCTCGCGTTCGAACTTCAGCAGCCGGGACTTGTCGAACTCCTCGGTGCCGATCTCGGGCGCGTCGTCGAGTTCGACGCCGTCACCGCCGAGCCCGTCGTCACCGAACAGCGACATGAACCCGGCGGCCGCGTCCTTCTTGGCCTTCAGCGCGCTGTCGACCATGACCTCGTAGACGGCGAGCAGACCCTTGCGCGTGTGGCCCATCCCGGCGAAGGCGCCAGCCAGGATCAGGGCCTCGAGCGTCTTCTTGTTCAGTACCGACGCGTCGACCTTGGCGCAGAAATCGGCGAAGTCCTCGAACCGGCCCTCGGCCGTGCGGGCCTCCACGATCGCGGCGACGATGCCCTCGCCGACCCCGCGCACGGCGGAGAGTCCGAACAGGATTCGCTCGTCGCGCGGCGTGAAGTCGCTGCCGGACTCGTTGACGTCCGGCGGCAGGACATCGATGCCCATGCGCCGACACTCGTTCAGGTAGAGCGGCTTGTTGTCCTTGTGGTTCTTGACCGAGGTCAACAACGCGGCCATGTACTCGACCGGGTAGTGGGTCTTGAGCCAGGCCGTCTGGTAGCTGACCACGCCGTAGGCGACGGTGTGGGCCTTGTTGAAGCCGTACT
>CAYTLZ010000052.1:0-20780 GCA_964438785.1 uncultured Actinomycetota bacterium
GCACCAGGTAGCCGGGGTGGCCGCCGCCGACCCGGGTGGTCTTCATCCGCCGGTCGGCGGCGAGGTCGGCCGGTCCGAGCGACAGCCCCTGCATCCGCGGCGAGGCGAGGCAGATCTCCTCGACGTTCGTCATCCCGCGACCGGTCTCCAGGATCGCATGGACCAGGATCGGCCGGGTCAGGCCGGCCTTCGCCTCCAACTGGGCGAGCAGTCGGTCGACGTAGTGGATGTCCTCCGCCCCCTCGACCTTCGGGACCATGATCACGTCGAGCACATCGCCGATCTCGCCGACCAGCGTGGTGAGATCGTCGAGCAACCAGGGCGACTCGAGTGCGTTGACCCGGGTCCACAGCTGCGTCGCGCCGAGGTCCACCGTCCGGCCGACCTCGACCAGGCCGAGGCGGGCCGCCTCCTTGTTCTCCACCGACACGGCGTCCTCGAGGTTGCCGCGCAGGACGTCGACCTTGGGTGCGATGTCGGGCACCTTGGCGATCATCTTCGGGTTGGACGGGTCGAAGAAATGGATCATGCGTGACGGGGTGAGCGGCACGTCGCGCAACGGTTCGGGTGCGCCGATCGCCAGTGGGCGGAAGAAATCCTTGGGGCTGCGCATCTCCGGGCTCCTCGTGTCGGTGTGCCACGCGCATCGGCGGGTGGTCGCCTCACGTCGACGCTACGCAACCCGGGGTTGACGCACCAAGCCGGGGCCCGCGCGGCCCGGCTTGCATCGCGGTCGCGGCGCGGACGATGATGCGGCACGGCCCCGTCGACGCGACCGGGTGACCGCCGCTGCAGCCGGCCGACCACCGACACCACCGACACCAAGGACCCACGGATGCCCACCGCCGATTTCGGCCGCTTCCTCGACGACTTCGAGGTCGGTGACGTCTACAAGCACTGGCCCGGCAAGACGATCACGCAGGCCGAGGACATCCTGTTCTGCTCGATCACGATGAACCAGCACCCGTTGCACAGCGACGACAACTACGCGTCGGTGGCCACGCCCCACGGCCGCGCCATGGTGGTCGGCAACCTCGTGTACTCGATCGTGCTCGGTCAGTCGGTGCCGGACGTGTCGGGCCGGGCGATCGCGAATCTGGAGATCGAGTCGCTCAAGCACGCCAACCCGACCTTCCACGGCGACACGATCTACTCGGAGACCGAGGTGCTCGAGGTCCGCGCGTCGCGGTCCAAGCCCGACCGTGGGATCGTCAAGGTGCGCACCATCGGGACCAACCAGGACGGGGTCATCGTGTGCGAGTTCGTGCGCAGCGTGCTGGTCCCGAAGCGCGGTCACGGGTTCGACGGGCAGCCGGGTCGGCCCGAGCCGCAGCGCGCCGACTGAGCGACACGACCAACGCACCGGCCCAGGTGGTCACGACCCACGAGCGGTCGTCGTAGGCTCCGGGCATGGGACTTCGGCTCGGTATCGACCAGACACAGGAGCAGGACCGTATGAAGTTCCGCAAGTGGGCCGCACTGCTCGCGGCCAGCAGCCTTCTGCTCGCCGCCTGCGGCGACAACGGCGACGAGGACCCGGCGGACGAGTCCGGGGAAGCGGCCGATGACGACCGTTCGGACTGGCCCGACTCGCTGGTGATGACCCTGCAGCCGGCCGAGAACCCGGACGCGTTGATCGATGATGCCGACGTGCTCGCCGACCTGCTCGCCGACCGGCTCGGGATCGACGTCGCGGCGCAGGTCCCGACCGACTACCAGGCCGTGATCGTCGGGCTGCAGACGGGTGCCGCCGACATCGGTGGTGGGTTCGGTCCCGTCAACGTCGCCCGCGCGATGGACCAGGCCGGCGCGGAGCCGATCCTGCAGTCCGAGCGTTTCGGCGAGTTCCTCTACGTCTCGCAGTGGTTCACCAACGACCCGGACACGTACTGCGGGGACGAGCCGGTCGCCGAGATCGTCGAGCTGGACGGCGAGGAGTTCACCATGCTGTTCTGCAACGGCGTCAACGAACTCGAGACGTCCGAGGACGGCCCGGTCGGCCTCGAGTTCCTGGAGAACGTCGGTGACGTTCCCATCTCGTTCGTCTCCGAGGGCTCCACGTCCGGTCAGGTCTTCCCGGCCTTCGGTCTGATCGAAGCGGGCTTCACGCTCGACGAACTCGACACCTTCACCTCCGGCGGCCACCCGGAATCCGTGCTGTCGGTCTACAACGGTGACGCGGTCGTCGGCGTCTCCTACAACGACGCCCGTGAGGAGGTGCTCGAGGAATTCCCGGATGTCGGTGAGCAGGTCGTCGTGTTCGCCTGGTCGGACCCGATCCCCAACGACGGCTTCGTGATCCGCGGCGACCTCCCGCAGAGCCTGAAGGACGCCGTCACCGAGGCACTGCTCGGCATCGCGCAGGACGAGGCGGACGGCGAGGTGCTGCGTGATCTGTACAACATCGACGGCTTCCGCCTCGCGGACCCGGCCGACTTCGAGAACGCCCGTCAGGTCGACAACGAGCTCGGCGAGCTCCTCGGCTGAGCGCCCCTCACTACGCTCGACCGGGTCGCGTCCCGTCGGCGGGACGTGACCCGGCGGGTCGGGCCCGAGGTCCGATCCTCGACCGCGCACGGGAGCCCGCTGTGATCACCTTCGAGAACGCGTCGGTCACCTATCCCGGCGGTGTCCAGGCGCTCAGGGACGTCTCGCTGACGCTCGACGACGGTGAGTTCGTCGTCATCGTGGGCCTGTCCGGAGCGGGGAAGTCGACCCTCATCCGGGCGGTGAACGGGCTCGTCCCGCTCACCGCTGGGACCTGTCAGGTCGGCGATCGCGTCGTCGACCCGACCGACAAGCGCGGTATCCGGGATCTGCGTGCCGAGGTGGGAATGATCTTCCAGACCCACAACCTCGTGAAGCGCACCACCGTGCTCAACAACGTCCTCATGGGTCGCCTGCACCGCACCGCGATGTGGCGCACCCTGTTCAACGCCTACACCAAGGCCGACGTCGAGCTCGCGATGCAGGCGCTCGAGCGCGTCGAGATCGTCGAGAAGGCCTACGTGCGGGCATCGAATCTCTCCGGCGGTCAGCAGCAACGGGTCGGGATCGCCCGCGCGCTCGCGCAGGAGCCGCAGGTGGTGCTCGCCGACGAGCCGACCGCCTCGCTGGATCCGCCGACGAGCCACATCGTCATGCGGGACCTGAAGACCATCTGCCGCGAGCTCAACATCACGATGCTGGTCAACCTGCACTTCCTCGACCTCGCACGGATGTACGGCGACCGCATCGTGGGGCTGCGTGCCGGCGAACTCGTCTACGACGGTCCGGCCGCCGATGCCGACGAGACCGTGTTCCGCGACATCTACGGCCGCAGCCTCACGGCCGACGACGTGCTCGAGAAGCAGGCCGCTCTGTGACCAGGACCACGGCATCCGAGGTGGTCGGGAAGCGACCGACGAAGCCGCCACCGACGACGTTCGCGCTGTGGGGCACGCTGGGCTTCATCGTGGTCACGTTCGTGCTCGCCCTGGACTGGGAGTACGGGATCGGGTTCTCGCCCGCCACGATCAGCGAGGGCCTCCAGCGCCAGAACCCCGTGCTCGACGGGGTGCGCAACCTCGACTGGGCGACGCTCGCGCGCCCGACGGTCATCGAGGGGTTCGTCGAGACCTTCCAGATGGCCACGATCGCCACCATCCTCGGGGGCATCGTCGCACTGCCGCTCGCGCTGCTGAACTCGATCACCGGTGCGCCGAACAAGACCACCTACGTGCTGGTCAAGAACGTCAACAGCTTCATCCGTGCCATCCCGGACCTGATCTACGCCGTGTTCTTCGTCGCCGCCATCGGCCGCGGGGTGCTGCCCGGCATCCTGGCGTTGTTCTTCCTGTCGGTCGCGGTCATCGCGAAGCTCACCGCCGACATCGTGGACGGGATCGACCAGGGCCCGATCGAGTCGGCGCAGGCCTCGGGCGCCTCCCACGTGCAGACCGTCAAGACCGCGGTGATCCCCCAGATCCTGCCGGGCTACGCGTCGTTCTCGCTGTACACCTTCGAGATCAACCTGCGCGGTTCCGCGGTGCTGGGTTTCGTCGGTGCCGGCGGCATCGGTGAGGTGTTCAACAACTACTACCAACGCGGCTGGTACGACCGGTTGACCGCCGTGGTCATCGGCTTCTTCGTGGTCGTGTTCGTCGTGGACCGCATCTCCATCATCGTGCGGAAGCGGCTGCTGTGATGATGACGGACGCCCAGGCGCAGGCACGGTCCGAGGAGATCGTGCGCCCGGAGAAGCCGTTCAACCGCTTCCGGTGGACCGTCACCATCGGCCTGCTGGTGCTGTTCGTCGCCACCTCGTCCACCGTCGAGATCGAGCTCGCGTCGATCCTCGCGCTGCCCGAACGCACGATCTTCTACCTCGGGTTGATGTTCTTCCCGCCGGACCTGTCCGAGGTCGGCCGGGCCACCAGTGCCATGATCACCTCGCTCGGTATGGCGTGGGTCGGCACCCTGATCGGTGCCGCGCTGTCGTTTCCGCTGGGGTTCCTGGCGGCGACGAACCTGTTCTCCAAACCGGTCGTGTTCGCCGCCCGCCAGATCCTGAACTTCTTCCGGGCCGTGCCCGAGATCGTCTTCCTGATCCTGTTCCTGCCCGTCACGGGACTCACCCCGATGACGGTCGGTCTGGCGCTCGGCATCAGCTCGATCGGGACGCTGGGCAAGCTGTCCGCCGAGGTCATCGAGAGCATCGACGCAGGTCCCGTCGAAGCGGCCGCCGCCGCGGGTGGCGGCCGGCTGCAGCGCATCCGGTGGGCGGTCGTGCCGCAGGTCATCCCGGAGATCGTCGCGCTGTGGCTCTACCGCTTCGAGATCAACATCCGGAATTCGGCCGTCGCCGGTGCGGTCGGCGCCGGCGGTATCGGCACCCTGGTCATCCAGCAGATCTCGCTGCTGCGTGACTGGGCCGCGGCGGGCACCGCGCTCGCGGTCATGGTCGGCATCACCCTGATCGTCGACACCATCAGCGGTCGCCTGCGCCGCCGGATCATCCGGGGCCCGACCCGGCCGGTCGACATCGGGGCCGACGGGGCACCGCCACCGGACGCCGGTCACCGCCCGGATCCGATCATGGCTCCGTCGTCCGGGGGTGGCGGCGAACCACCGGCCCCGCGCGCACCGATCTGATCGACCGCCGCGTTCGGCCCGACGTCACCCCGGAGGCCTCGATGTCCGCTGACCCCGCCGCACCCGCCACCCCACCGCTGCCTCGCCGGACCCGTGAGGTCCGTGAGGCCGACGAGTTCCGCCATCTCGCACCGGTGGCCACCAAGGCGGCCGACAGCCGCGGGCGCGACCACGACGAGGCCGAGGACCGCTACCGCACGGCGTTCGAACGGGACCGCGACCGCATCCTGCACAGCAAGGCGTTCCGGCGGTTGAAGCACAAGACCCAGGTCTTCCTGAACCCCGACGGCGACCACTTCGTGACCCGGTTGACCCACACCCTGCAGGTCGCCCAGGTGGGCCGGTCGATCGCGTGTGCGCTCGGGCTCAACGAGCCGCTGACCGAGGCGATCTGCCTCGGTCACGACATCGGCCACGCCCCGTTCGGCCATACCGGTGAGGACGCCCTGACGCCGTATGTCGACGGTGGCTGGCAGCACGCGATCCACGGGGTCCGCGTCGTGGAGGTCCTCGAGCCGCTGAACCTCACCGCCGAGGTCCGCGATGGCATCAGCCAGTCGTCGTGGCGCAACGACCCGCCGCCGTTCACCCCCGAGGGCTGGATCTGCCGGTTCGCCGATCGGATCGCCTACCTCGCGCACGACGCGCAGGACGCCATGCGTGCCGGGGTGCTCGAGTCCGACGACATCCCGGTCCACATCCGTTCGCTGTTCGGCCCACCCGGGCGGGCGTGGATCGACTCGATGGTCGGGATGGTGGTCGACGCCTCGGTGGAAGCCGGCCACGTCACGATGCGCCCCGACGAGCTGGCGTCGATGACGGAGTTGCGGACCTGGATGTTCGACCACGTCTACCTGCGTCCCGTGGCCCGGCGGCAGGCCGAGCGCGGGGTGCGGGTCATCCGGGACCTCGTCGAGTGGTACGCCGAACGGCCCGAGCAGATCCCCGATCCCTACCGGCTCCCGGAGAGCAGCGACCTGCGGGCCGCCGTGGACTGGGTGGCGGGCATGAGCGACAAGTTCGCCATCCGGATGCACGACGAGCGGTTCCGTCCCGCCGGGTTGTACTGACACCCGTCGGTGCCCCGGCACGGCACGTGGTGGCGTGCCGGACCCGGGCGGCTGTAGCGTCCGGGACCATGACCACCCCCCGCGTTCGCACGGCGACCGCTGCCGATCTGCCGGCAGCGGCGGCGATCTACACGCACTACGTGCTGAACACGACCACGACGTTCAACACCCAGATCCGAACACCGCGCGAGTGGACCGAGCGCTACGACACCCAGATCGCGACCGGTCGCCACCATCTGCTCGTCGCTGAACGCGACGGGGCCGTCGCCGGCTACGTCGAGACGCAGCCGTTCCGCCCCAAGCCGGCCTACGACCGGTCCGTCGAACTGTCCGTCTACGTCGCGCCGGACGCGGTCGGTGCCGGGGTCGGCGGGTCGCTGTTCCGTTCGCTCATCGAGCTGCTGGTCGCCGACGAGCGCTATCACCGTGCGTACTCCATCATCGCCCTGCCCAACGACGCGTCGGTCGGGTTCCACGAGCGCTTCGGGTTCGTGCACCGTGGCACCCTGACCGAAGCGGGCCACAAGTTCGACCGCTACCTCGATGTCGCCTTCTACGAACGGTCACTGTGAACGCCGACGACCGCCCCGACGAGACACCGTCCCCGTCCGACGGTCCGACGCCGTCGCTCGAACCGCACCAGGTCTTCGACCGGGTCGGTGGTCTGCCGGCCTTCGAGGCCCTGGTCGAGTCCTTCTATGCGCGCGTGGCGACCGACGAACTGCTGCGTCCGATGTATCCGGAGGATCTGGAACCCGGCAAACGGCGTCTGGCACTGTTCTTCGCCCAGTACTGGGGTGGGGGGGACCTCTACGGCCGGGAGCGCGGGCATCCGCGCCTGCGGATGCGGCATGCGCCCTTCCCGATCGACCCCGCGGCGGCGCTGCGGTGGGCCGAGCTCATGGCGGCCGCGATCGGGGACCAGGGTTTCGACGACGAGGTCGATCAGCTGCTGCTCGGCTACGTCGCCCGGGCGACGCCCACCCTGATCAACCAGCTCCCCGACGAGGTCCAGGCGCTGCCGCGTCAACCCGGGGAGTAGTCGGCCGCGAATACGGCCTACCCTGGGCGCGGCCCCGTCGCCGCGGTCGGGTCACCAAGCCCGCCCACCGCCCGTCCCCTCCGGCCCTGCACGCGCGCCAGCATCCGCGCACCTGTGGCGGCCGTGCCGTCCGTCCCGTGCCCCCGTCGGCACGCGCACCCGCTCCTGGAGTACCCGTGAGGATCCTCGTTGCCGACAAGCTCGCCGACTCCGGCGTGGCCGCACTCAGCGTGCACCACGACGTCGACGTCAAGACCGGGCTGACCAAGGACGAGCTGATCGACATCGCCGGGGCCTACGACGCCATCGTCGTCCGCTCCGCGACCACGATCGACGCCGACATCATCGCCGCCGCGAGCATCCTGAAGGTGATCGCGCGCGCCGGTGTCGGGCTCGACAACGTCGACGTCGACGCGGCCACCAAGGCCGGCGTCATCGTCTGCAACGCGCCACAGTCCAACATCATCTCCGCGGCCGAGCACACCGTCGCCCTGTTGATGTCGCTGGCCCGCAACATCCCGCAGGCCCACGCCGCACTGATCGAGGGTCGCTGGGAACGGTCGGCCTGGACGGGCACGGAGCTGCACGACAAGACGCTCGGGGTCCTCGGGCTCGGCCGGATCGGCACGCTCGTCGCCCAGCGGTGTCACGCCTTCGGGATGCGTCTGGTCGCCTACGACCCCTTCGTCGCGCCGGAACGCGCCGCCCGGCTGGGCGTCGAGCTGGTGCCGACCGTCGACGAGGTGCTCGAGCGCGCCGACTTCGTGACCGTGCACTTGCCGAAGAACGCCGACACGGTCGAGCTCCTCAACGCGACCCGGCTGGCGAAGATGAAGCCGCCCGCGCGGCTGCTCAACGTCGCCCGCGGCGGCATCGTCAACGAGGCCGACCTCGCGCAGGCCCTGGCGGACGGCGTCATCGCCGGTGCCGCCATCGACGTCTTCGCCAGCGAGCCCACGACCGAGTCGGCGCTGTTCGGCCTGCCGAACGCGATCGTGACCCCCCACCTCGGTGCCTCCACCGCCGAGGCGCAGGACAAGGCCGGCACCCAGGTGGCCGACTACGTCAACCTCGCACTGGCCGGCGAGTTCGTCCCGTCCGCCGTGAACGTCCAGGGCGGTCCGATCGACGACACCATCAAGCCCTACCTGCCGCTCGCGGAGGAACTGGGCCGACTCGTCACCGCGCTCGGCGACCAGGGCCTGGGCAGCGAGGTGACCGTGGAGTTCCTCGGCGACATCGCCCAGGCCGACTGCCGCACGCTGGGACTGTCCGTGCTCAAGGGGCTGCTCGCGTCGGTGTCCGGCGAACCGGTGACGTTCGTCAACGCGCCGCTGCTCGCCGAACAGCGAGGCCTGCGGCTGCGTGAGGTCTCCGACCAGCACAGCGACGACTACGTCTCCATGCTGCGGGTCTCCGGTGTGACCCGTGACGGCCGTCCCGTGCGGGTCGCCGGCACGGTGCTGCACCCCGGTGACCGCGAACGGCTCATCGAGGTGTGGAACACCCCGGTCGACGTCGAGCCGACGCCCTACATGGCGTTCTTCCGCTACCAGGACCGTCCCGGCGTGGTCGGTGCCGTCGGCACCGTGCTCGGTGAGGCCGGCATCAACATCGCCGCCGCGCAGGTCGGCCGCAGCGAAGCGGAGGGCGAGGCCATCATGGCACTCAGCCTGGACGACGCCGTGCCCGCGGACGTGGTCGAACGGCTGGTCGAGAAGATCGGTGCCACCGAGGGTCGCGCGCTCACGCTCGTCTGAGGCCGGCCCCGCGACCGCGGCGGGTGCGGTCGGCGGCCGGGCAGCGTCGTCGTGGAGGTCAGGCCGATGCATCCCACGCAGGACGGCACGACGGCCACCGAGCGGTTCGCGACCTTCGCCCACGAGGCCCGACCCACCTCGCCGTTGTACGCCCACCTGAGCGACGCGCTGGCGGCGGATGGCCGGGCGGCCGGGATCATCGACCTCGTGCCGCTCGCGCAGCGCCGGGCGACCCTGGTGTTCGCCGCGGTGCACGACCTGCTGCTGCGCGGCGTCGAGCAGGGCGAGCTCGCGGCCTACTACCCGTCGGTCGGTGGCGACCGTGCCCCGGACGCCGACGCGACGCGCTCGTTCCTGGCGGTCCTCGACGACCACCGGGACGCCATCGTCGAGCAGCTCGCGACCCGGTCGACCCAGACCAACGAGCCGGGGCGCTCCGCCGGCCAGCGGGCGGCCCTGTCATGGCTGGCGTCCCGGACGGCCCCGGCGGCGGTCCGCGACCCGTCGGTCGGCGACTCCCGGCGGCTCGCGCTGGTCGAGGTCGGCACGAGCGCCGGGCTGCTGTTGCACCTCGACCGCTACGCACAGCGCTTCCACACCGTCGACGCGGCCGGGGCGGCGGCCGCCAGCACCACGTCCGGGGGCACCATGACCCCCGGCAGGCGATCGCCCGCGTCGGTCGTCATCGACTCCCGGTGTCCGGCGTCGATCCCGGACACCGCGTTGCCGCCGGTCGCCGTGCGCATCGGCATCGACCGCGCGCCGCTGCGGGTCACCGACCCCGACGACCGGGCCTGGTTGCGGGCGTGTGTCTGGCCGGAACACGTCGATCGACTCGAGCGGCTCGATGCCGCACTCACCCTGGCGGCGGCCCACGACGACGTCGACCTGCGGACGGGGGATCTGCTCGAGCAACTCGAACCGGTCGTCGATGCCCTCGACCCGGCGCTGCAGGTCGTCGTCCTGCACAGCGCCACGCTGGCCTACCTCGCGCCACCGGACCGGGACCGCTTCGAGGCGACCCTCGACGCGATCGGTTCCCGTCGCCCGCTGTGGCGCGTGGGCCTCGAGGGGCACTTCCTGCGGCCGTTCGCCGATCTGGTCGCCCGCCGGCTCGGGCCACCCGCCCCGGACCAGCCCGGCTTCGTGATCGCGACCAGTCGCTGGGTCGACGGGCATCGGCACGATGCGGCGCTCGGCCGGATGCAGTCCCACGGGGGCTGGCTGCAGTTCGACCCGCCGGAGCACTGACCCCGCTGCGGGTCGGCGACATCAGCGGCAACGGCCGGAAGCGCGTCAGCGCCCACGCAGCGCCAGCACCGCGATGACGGTGGCGACGACGCCGTGACCACTCCAGGCCAGGGTCCGCAGCCAGTTGGTGTTGACCAGCCGGGCGTGCGCGTCGGCGTCGAACCCGTTGGTCAGCACGCTGTGCGCCGGGACGCTGGCGACGATCGTCACCAGCACCGGGATGGCCGCGAGCACCGCACCCGCCCACGGCAGCCAGCGCGGGACACCGTCGGGCGGTGCCACCAGCAACGCCAGCGTCGTCAGCCCCTGGACGGCCCACGGGATCAGGATGACCCAGGTGATCCGCGCCGAATGCGCCGCCTCGTAGGCGGGGAACTCGTCGAGGCCGACCGAGGCGAACAGCGGGTAGTGCACCACCTGGATCGTCCAGATCATGCCCACCATGAACAGTGTCGACGCGGCGTGTGCGGCGACCAGAACCGCCATGGTCCCTCCTGAGACTCGTGACCGGATCACGTTCGCGTCCGGGACCGGTCCTGGTTGGCCCGACGCGCGGTCGGCCCGACGCGCGGTCGGCCCGACGCGCGGTCGGCCCGGCGCGCGGTCGGCCCGGCATGGCCGATCCGCCACCGGTGCAGGTTCAGGTCACCGTCTGGCGTTCGTGGAAGCGTGGCTGGTCCCAGGCACCCGTGTCCAGCAGGTCCGCCAAGCGGATCACGGCCTCCACGACATCGAGGTGGCGGACATACAGCGGGGCGAACCCGAACCGCACGATGTCGGGTGGACGGTGGTCACCGATCACCCCACGGTCGGTCAGCGCCCGCGTGACGGCGTACGCCTGCTCGTGGCGGAGCGAGACCTGGGACCCCCGTCGCGCCGGCTCCCGGGGGGTGACGACCTCGATGCGTCCGTCGAGGTGGGTGTCGACCAGATCGATGAAGCGGGTCGTCAACGCGTGGGCCTTGGCGGTGACCGCGGCCGGTTCCAGCCCGTCGAACGCCTCGAGGGCGGCCTCCAACGCGGTCATCGACAGCACCGGCGCGGTGCCGTTGAGCAGTCGGGTGGCTCCCGGGGCCGGGCGGTAGTCCAGGTCGAAGGCGAACGGCTGCTCGTGTCCGAACCAGCCGGCCAGGGGGTTGACCAGTGCGGCGTGGTGCCGTCGCGCGGCGAAGGCGAACGCCGGCGCGCCGGGACCGCCGGACAGGAACTTGTAGCTGCAGCCGACCGCGAGGTCCGCACCCCAGGCCGTAAGGTCGACGTCGAGCACCCCGACGGAGTGGGCCAGGTCCCACACGGCCAGCGCACCCACCCCGTGGGCGGCCGCGGTCAACGCCGGCGCGTCGTGGCGGCGTCCGCTGCGGTAGTCCACCTCCGTCAACATGAGCATGGCCACCTCGTCGTCGAGGTGGTCGTGCAGATCCTCCGGCGGGACGACCCGCACCTCGTGCCGGTCGGTGAGTCCGGCCAGACCCCGGGCGACGTAGATGTCGGTGGGGAAGTTGGTGTCGTCGGTCAGGATGACGCGCCGCTCGGGCCGCAGCGCGGCACCGGCGGCGAGCACCTTGAACAGGTTGGTGGACGTCGAGTCGGTCACCGCCACCTCGTCGGTGGCCGCGCCGATGAGCGGCGCGATCCGTGCAGCGATCCGGCCGGGGAGCTCGACCCAGCCCGCGTCGTTCCAGCTGCGGATCAGCCCCTCGCCCCACTCGTCGGTCATCGTGGTCGCGACCCGCTGTGCGATGGCCGGCTGCAGCGCGCCGAGCGAGTTGCCGTCGAGGTAGACGAGCCCGTCCGGCAGGCGGAACCGGTCGCGCACAGCCGCGAGTGGATCCCGGTCGTCCGCGGCGATGGCCGTCGATCGTGCGTCGTCCTGCCAGCCCGCCACCGGGACTCCTGTTCGCCCGTCGTGTCCGCCCGCACGGTACTCGCGGCCACGTGGCCGAGTTCGCCTCCACGCACCGGCTCGCCTTGACATCGATACTGACGTGCGTGTCAACTTCGGCGCGGCACGCCGCTGCGCGCCCGCGCCGACCTGCACCACGGCTCGACAGCACCGCGCAGCACGACCGCCCGGTACGACCGATCGACATCATCGACATCATCGACATCATCGACGAGGAGTCCACCGCGTGAGCGTGGCGTTCGTGTTCCCCGGCCAGGGATCCCACCGACCCGGCACCCTGGCGGCCTGGGCCGATGACCCGGCGCTGGGCATCCTCGAGGAGGTCGATGCCGGGGTGGGCCGGCCGGTGCGTGCGCTCGACACCGACGAACGGACGGGGGCGCGGACCGCGGATGCCCAGCCGGCGATCATGGCCACCTCACTGGTGGCGTGGCGCGCGCTGACCGACGCCGGGCTGCGCCCGGACGTCGTCGCCGGACACTCGCTGGGCGAGTACACGGCCGCCATCGCCGCCGGTGTGTTCGGCGTCCGTGACGGTGCCCGGCTGGTGGCCACCCGCGGTGCCGCGATGGCGGAGGCGTGCGTCGCCAACCCCGGCACCATGGCCGCGGTCATCAAACTGTCGCCCGACGCGGTCGACCTGCTCGTGGACGGCATCGACGGTCTGGTCGTCGCCAACGACAACGCGCCGGGCCAGGTCGTGGTGGCGGGTACGCCCGCGGCCATCGAGGCCGTCGCCGACCAGGCTCGCGACGCCGGCGGCCGAACCGTCGCGCTGACCGTCGAGGGGGCGTTCCACTCGCCGGCGATGGCACCGGCGGTCGACGCCGTCCGCGCGGCCATCGCCGAACTGCGCGCGGCCGACCCCGCCGTCCCGCTGATCAGCGGTGCCCACGCGCGACCCGGCGAGCGAGCGTCCGACGTCACCGACGGCCTGATCGACGGCATGCTCGCACCGGTGCGCTGGCGCGAGGTGCAGCTCGCGCTGGCGTCGCGGGGGGTCACCCACCTCGTGGAGGTCGGCCCCGGCAAGGTGCTGGCCGGCCTCGCCAAGCGCACCGTGCCCGACCTCGAGCGCTTCACGATCGAGTCGCCCGACGACGTCGCCGCGACCGTCGCCGCCCTCGGCGGTTGACGGGCGGATCGATCCCGCCCCGGTCCGCCCGTCGTCCCTCTAGCCTGCAAGCACGGTCACGTCAGGAGCCGCCATGACCGCTCCCTCCCCTCGATGGCAGTCGAGCCTGCCGGTGCGCATCGCCGGGCTCGGTTCGTACCTGCCCTCGAAGGTCGTCACCAACGATGACCTCGCGAAGACGCTCGACACCAACGACGAGTGGATCCGGACCCGCACCGGGATCCGGCAACGCCACATGGTCGCGCCGGAACAGGCGACCTCCGACCTCGCGGTCGAGGCCGGCAAAGCGGCGATGGCGGACGCCGGGCTCGGGATCGAGGACATCTCCAGCATCGTGGTCGCCACCACCACGCCCGACCACACCGTGCCCGGCGTCGCGCCGATCGTCGCGGCGAAGCTCGGCACGGAGGTCGGTTCGTTCGACGTCAACGCCGCGTGCAGCGGCTTCCTCTACGCCCTGCGGGTCGGCACCGGGATGGTCGCCAGTGGCGACCGCGCCGTGCTGGTCATCGGCGCGGAGGCACTGACCCGGATCGTTGATCCGACCGACCGGGGCGTGGCGATCCTGTTCGGTGACGGTGCCGGGGCCGCTGTCCTCGTGCCCGACGAGTCGGCCGCGATCGGCCCGTTCGACCTCGGTGCCGACGGCCACGACCCGTCGATGCTGTGGACCGAGACGGGCGGCACCCGCACGCCGGTGAGCGAACAGGTCCTCGACGAGCGCACCCACTTCCTGACCATGCGTGGCGGCGACGTCTACCGCAACGCGGTGGCGCGCATGACGGCGTCGTCCAAGGTGGTCATCGAACGTGCCGGGCTCGGCATCGACGACATCGACCTGCTCGTCGGCCACCAGGCCAACGTCCGCATCCTGGAGGCGGTGCGCCAGCGGCTCGGCATCGACGAGTCCAGGGTGCACATCACCGTCGACCAGCACGGCAACACCTCGGCCGCGTCGGTTCCGCTCGCGCTGTCCGACGCGCGTGACGCTGGACGGCTCAAGCCCGGTGACACCGTGCTGCTGACCGCCTTCGGGGCCGGGTTGACGTGGGGGTCGACCCTGCTGCGCTGGGCCCCCGACACCGACACGCACACGACCGAGGGTGGGGACACGGCATGACCGAACGCATCGCGATCGTCAGCGGTGGCAGTGGCGGCATCGGTGCCGCCACGTGCCACGCCCTGGCTGCCGGCGGCTACCACGTCCTGGTCGGCTACGGCGGCAACGAACAGAAGGCCGCGGCGGTCGCCGCCGACGCACCCGGCGGGGCCGAGCCCATCCACCTCGACGTCACCGATGCCGACAGCGTCGAGGCAGCGGTCGCGCGGGCCAAGGAGCTCGGCACGCTCGGTGCGGTGGTCAACAACGCCGGCATCGCCGACGACGACCTGCTGCTGCGGCTCGACGCGGAACGTTTCGACCGCACGATCGAGGTCAACCTCAAGGGTGCCTACCTGCTCTCGCGCGCCGCGCTGCGACCGATGCTCCGGGCCCGATTCGGCCGCATCGTCAGCGTCGCCTCGGTCGTGGCCCTGCGGGGCAACGCGGGCCAGACCGCCTACGCGGCGTCCAAGGCCGGGCTGATCGGGTTCACCAAGTCACTCGCCCGCGAGGTCGGCCGCAAGGGCATCACCGCCAACGTGGTCGCCCCCGGGTTCGTCGCCACCGCGATGACCGACGCCCTGCCCGAGGACGCCCGCAGTGCGCTGCTCGACATGGCCCCCACCGGCCGGGCCGTCGAGGCCGAGGAGGTCGCCGCCGCGATCGCGTTCCTCGCCTCCGATGCCGCCGGCGCGACGACCGGTGCGGTCCTGCCCGTGGACGGCGGCGCGGGTATCTAGCCTGTCACGACCTGCACGATCCCGAACACGACCCGGCCACCAACGGCCGCGTCCCGACCGAAACCGCAGCCGTCGTCCGCGATGGTTGCCACAAGGAGATGACCCGTGAGCGACGATCTGCTCGCCACCTTCAAGGAACTGCTCACCGAGGAGTTCGGTGTTCCTGAGGATGACATCACGCTCGATGCGACCTTCGAGGCGCTCGGGCTGGACTCGCTCGACGTCGTCGAGCTGACCCTCGTGCTCGAGGAGAAGACCGGCGTCAAGCTCGAGGACGAAGAGCTCGAGGACGTGCGCACCGTCGGTGACGCCGTCAACAAGGTCAAGGAGAAGCAGGGATGACCAAGGTCGTCGTGACCGGACTCGGCATCATCAGCCCGGCCGGGCGCGGGCTCGACGACGCGTGGAACGGGGTGTTGTCCGGCAAGACCGGAGCCGCGGTCGACGAGCGGCTCACGGCGATGGGCACCCCCGTCACCATCGCGTGCCGGGTGCCCGACTTCGACCCGGACGACGAACTCGGTCGGGGCTCCGCGAGGCGCCTCGATCGGTTCACCCACCTCGCCTGCATCGCCGCGCGTGAGGCCCTGCACCATGCCGGGCTCACCGACGGCGAGACCGAGGCCATCGTCCACACCGACCCGGACCGGGTCGGGGTGATGATGGGCTCCGGGATCGGTGGTGCGGAGACCTGGGCCTCCGAATACCCGAACTACATCGAGAAGGGCCCCAAGCGCACCAGCCCGATGTTCGTGCCCAAGATGTTGTCGAACACCGCGGCCGGCACGATCGCGATCCGCTCGCACGCCCGCGGTCCGAACATGACCGTCAACACCGCGTGTGCCGCCGGCGCGTCGGCGATCCACCTCGGTCGCGACATGATCCGCTCCGGCGCGGCCGACGTCTTCATCGCCGGTGGGGTCGAGGCGGGGGTCACCGGCCTGTCGGTCAGCGCCTTCGCGCAGATGGGGGCCCTGACCAAGAACCCGGATCCCGCCACGGCGTCCCGGCCGTTCGACGTCGACCGCGACGGCTTCGTGATCGGCGAGGCCGCCGGCGTCGTCATCCTCGAATCCGAGGAGCACGCCGCCGCCCGCGGCGCACGGGCGTACGCCACCGTCACCGGGGCCGGTGCCTCCGCCGACGCGTTCCATGCCACCGCCCCACCGGAGGACGGCGGCGGTGCGGTGCTCGCGATCAGCCGGGCGATGCAGGACGCCGGCATCCCGCTCGAGGACATCGGCCACCTCAACGCCCACGGCACCTCCACCCCGCTGAACGACTCGGCGGAGAGCCGCGCCCTGCGGGCGGTGTTCGGTGACCACACCGACGCGATCGCCGTGGCGTCGACCAAGGGCGTCACCGGCCACACGCTCGGTGCGGCCGGCGCGATCGAAGCCATCTTCGCGATTCTGGCGCTCGAGCACGGACTCGTGCCGCCGACCGCCAACCTCGTGAACCAGGATCCCGACATCGCGCTGGACGTCGTGGCGGGAGCGCCCCGCGAGGTGGCGCTGAAGGCGGTCCTGTCGACCTCGATGGGCTTCGGTGGTCAGAACGCGGCGCTGGTGTTCACCCCGGCGTGAGTGAACCGGCCGCGGCGTCGGACGAACCGACCGGGACGGGACCCGCGCTCCCCGCCAGCGTGACCGTCGTGCCCGGTGAGCACTCGATGCTGCGGCGCACGCTCGGTCCCACCCTGCGCGCCTACCTGCGACTGGAGGCCGATGGGGTCGAACACGTCCCGCCGATCGGGCCGGTGCTCATCGCCTCCACCCACCGCTCACACGGTGACTCGATGGCGATCGCGGCCGCCATCGCGCGTCCGGTGCACTTCCTCGGTGACCTGAAGCTCACGGCGTGGCCCGTGCTCGGGCCGCACCTGACCAAGCTCGGCATGGTGCCGCTGCGCCGGGGCGAGGGCGACGCCGATGCACTGGACGTGATCCGGCTGCTGCTCGAGGAGGGCGCGTGCGTCGCCGTCTATCCGGAGGGCTCGCGCAGCCGTGACGGTCATGTGCACCGGCTTCGTTCGGGCGTGGCCCGACTTGCCGCGGAACGACAGGTGCCGGTCGTGCCGGCCACCGCGCTCGGGATCGAGGACGTCTGGCCGGTCGACGGTCGGCCCCGGGCCCTGGGCGGCAAGGTCGTCGTCCGGTTCGGCCCGGCCATCGCCCCGCCGGCGGACACGCCCAAGGCGCGGCGGACGTTCAACATGGCGTTGCAACGCATGCTCGGGGAGTTGTCCGACTCGCCGCTCGCCGACAACTTCTCGCAGGCCCATGGCGGTGGCGACGCGCCGGAACCGAGTCCGTCGTGAGCCTGCCGCAGCTGCGGACCGGGTGCGACCTGGTCGACGTCGAACGGCTGGGTGCCGCCATCCGGCGCCGGCCACGGCTACGCGAGCGCGTGTTCACCGCCCGGGAACTCGACGACGCCTGTCGGGACGGCGTCGACATCGACTCCCCGGTGGCACTCGCCCGGCTCGCGGCCCGGTTCGCCGCCAAGGAGGCCGGTCGCAAGGCCCTCGGTGACCTGCGACTGCCGTTCCATGCGCTGGAGGTCCACACCGCGCCCGATGGGGCACCCGAGTTGTGGCTGCACGGCGAACGGTCGACGTGGCAGTGTTCGCTGTCGCACGACGGGGGCGTGGCGATGGCGATCGTCGTCGGCTTCGCCGCCGCGGTGCCCCTCATCAACGAAGCCGATCCGACCAGGGAGTGACCATGCTGCTCGACGGGAAGCGTTTGCTCATCACCGGGGTGCTCGATCCCCGGTCCATCGCCTTCTTCGTGGCCAAGGTCGCGCAGGAACAGGGGGCCGAGGTGGTCCTGACCGGCTTCGGGCGCGGGATGCGGCTGACGAAACGGGCGGCCAGCCGGCTGCCGACCGAACCGGACATCCTCGAACTCGATGTCACGCAGCCGGAGAACCTCACCGCCGTGGCCGCCGAGCTCGAGGAGCGCTGGGGTCGCCTCGACGGGGTGCTGCACGCCATCGGATTCGCCCCGGCGTCGTGCCTCGGTGGGGGATTCCTCGATGCCCCCTGGGAGGACGTGGCCACGGCCATGCAGGTCTCGACCTGGTCGTATCCGGCGCTCGGTGCGGCGCTGGCGGACCTGTTGGCGGTCGACGGCGGGTCCATCGTCGGGCTCGATTTCGACGCCCAGGTCGCGTGGCCGGGCTACGACTGGATGGGGGTGGCCAAGGCCGGGCTGGAATCGGCGAACCGGTATCTGGCCCGCGATCTCGGTCCACGGGGGATCCGCGTGAACCTGGTGTCGGCCGGGCCGTTGCACACCATGGCGGCACGCTCCATCGACGGGTTCGGCGACTTCGAGGCCGTGTGGGCCGAACGGGCACCGATCGGCTGGGACATGCGTGACCCGGAGCCGGTCGCGAAGACCGTCTGCGCCCTGCTCTCCGATTGGATGCCGGGCGTGACCGGCGAGATCGTGCACGTCGACGGCGGTGTCCACGCCATCGGGGCCGGGATGCCCGACGAACCCGTCGCCGATGCCGGGGACGGGGCGGCTGCCGGGTCGGACTGAGGCCGGATCCACGGCCTCAGTGAGCGCATCGACCCGCCCGACGGGCCGGACGGACAGCCGTCCGCGCGGCCGTCACAGGCGCGCTGTCGACGCTTCATGATGGGTCCAACGGCGTCGACCTCGACGCGCTTTCGTCGTCCCCGACGCTCGTTCAAGGAGCCCATCATGAACCTCGCCATCCTGCTACTCGTCCTCGCCCTGATCTTCGGCGGTGTCGGCCTGTTCGTCGAGGCGCTGCGCTGGGTCCTGATCATCGCCGTGATCCTGCTGGTGGTCGGCCTCATCACCGGCCGCAAGGGCCGTGTCTGACCCCGCGTACGACACGACGAGAACGGTCCCGATCGCATGCGATCGGAACCGTTCTCGCGTCGATGGCGACCTCCGCGGCGCCACCGGCGGCCGTCAGTCCTCGGGTCCCGCCTTGACCGCCAGCACCGCGCACTCGGCGTGCAACAGGATGTCCTGGGCGTTGGAGCCCAGAATCAACTTGCCGACCGGCGAGCGGCGACGGATGCCGATGACGATCATGTCGGTGTCGTGGTCCTTGGAGGCCTGGAGCAGGTCCTCGGCGGGAGCGTTGCCGCGCGCGTACTCCACGAGCTTGTAGGTGATGCCCTCGGCCTTCAACCGGTCCTCGAGCTGCTCGAACGCCTCGCGGTAGCTCAGGACCTCGTCGAGTTCGTCCCGGTCACCCCCGCGCATGGAGTGCACCACGAGCAGCTCCGCACCGTCGCGCAACCTGGTCTCCTCGATCGCCCGCTCCAGTGCCGCCGACCCCTCGGGCGACCGCAGGAACCCCGCCACGATCCTCATGTCGTACTCCTCGTCGTTGCTCGCCGCTGCGCCGATGTGCAGCCTCTCGACGCCGAGCCTAATGCCTCGCCGCACCGGGACGGAGGAGCAGCTGGTCCCGGATCGACAGGCCGGTCGGCCCGCCCCTGGCGGCCGACGCCGTCCGCGGCGTCACGGGCTGCTCTCCGCGCTGCCGGCGGCCGCGCGGGTTCCGCGCGTCACGCCGGCAGCGGCTCGTGACGGCGGTGTGCGAACTAGGGTCGCCGGCGGTGACGGCGCGGCCGTCATCCGACGCTCCGGGCAGTGACGCGGCGACCCCGCGGACGATCCGGTGCCGGTGACCGAGCGTGTGGGTGGGAGTCCACGACGAGGAGTGCACCGATGGATGGGACGGGGCTCGTGGCCGAGTACCTCGCCGTGCCGCCGGCTGCAGCTGCCCGACGCGTCCGGTCGCGTTCGACATCCGTGTCCACGATCGCGCGCGACCGGTCACCCCGGCGCGCCTCGCCACGAGGAGTCCACCCGCCGTGTCCGACGTTCACGCATCAACGGCCCCCGCGTCGCCCGACGCGCCCGACCGTCCCGATCCACTGACGCTGCTGCCGCCCGACGAGCCGGTGCACCTGCTCGATCCCGACGGCACCTACCACGAGGACCCGGACCACCCCGTCGACCTCGACGACGCGCAGTTGCGTGAGCTCTACCGGCTCATGGTCGTCACCCGGAAGGTCGACCGTGAGGCGATCAACCTGCAACGTCAGGGGCAGCTGGGGGTGTACGCGTCGTGCCTGGGTCAGGAGGCCGCGCAGGTCGCCAGTGCGTACGCGCTCGGTGCGGACGACTGGATCTTCCCGTCGTACCGCGAACTCGGCGCGGCCCTGGTGCGGGAGGTCGACGCCGCCGGGTTCCTGCACCTGTACCGGGGCACCTGGCTGTCGGACCACGACCCCTATGCACACAACTTCGGGTTGATGTCGATCCCGATCGGGACCCAGGCGCTGCACGCGACCGGGTTCGCGATGGGTGCGGCGCTCGAGGGCAATCCGATCGTGGCGTTGACCTACTTCGGTGACGGTGGTTCGTCCGAGGGCGACCCGCACGAGGCGATGACCTTCGCCGGGGTGCGCAAGGCCCCGGTCATCTTCTTCATCCAGAACAACCAGTACGCGATCTCCGTGCCGCTGGCCAAGCAGACGGCAGCGCCGACGCTGGCGCACAAGGCCGTCGGCTACGGCATGCCGGGCTACCGCGTCGACGGCAACGACGTGCTGGCCTCCTACGCGGTCACCCGCCGGGCGGTG